>NZ_JAGSXH010000121.1 GCF_018283645.1 Actinocrinis puniceicyclus
CCCACGGCCACCCGACCTTTCTTCGATTCCTTAGAACAGATCCGAAGAATGCCAGGTGGCCGTGCCCGTTGTCAGGCGATCACACCACCACGCCACAAAAGATCTTGTAGACCTCAAATCTCAAGCTAAGAGGACGTTTGGTCTGGTTTTGGGGGCGAATCGGCCGATCGACGACGCTCGCTGCGTTGCCGAAACACCCACAGACAACCCGGTATGAGGGTGTTCCGGCGCCTTGCGAGCGCCGCCGCTTGGCCGATTCGCTGTCTGGTACCCGACTTCTCGGGCAAAACGGACGTCTAACTATCGTGACGGTTGACCCCGAAACCAGACCAAACGCCCTCTAACGTGTAGGGCTATGAGCATCGACGAGTTCTACTGTTCTGTCCGGCTGCGCATCCGGGCCCTGATCGACGATCTGCCGTCCGAGGCGCACGCGGCGCCGGTTCCCGCGTGTCCGGGCTGGCGGGTGCGGGATGTCGTCGCGCACCTGGCCGCCACGGCCGAAGACGCCGTCGCCGGGCGTCTGGCCGGCGTACCGGACGAGCAGCACACGGCCGACCAGGTCGCCCGATTCAGGGATCTGGCACTTGAGGAGGTGCTCGGGCGATGGGAGGCCGCCGCGCCGGGGTTCGAGCGGGTGATCGCCGAGCGCGGGATCTGGGCGGGCGCGGCCGACATCGTGTCGCACGAGCACGACATCCGCGGCGCGGTCGGCCGCCCCGGCGCGCGGGACAGCGAAGCGGTGCGCGCCGTCAGCGACTGGTTGCTGCGCTTCAAGCCGCCGGTACCGCTGACGGTCGAGGTCGAGGACGCCCGCTTCGAACTCGGCGGCCCTCCGCCGGACGCGCTGACGTTGCGCACCACCCGCTGGGAGGCGGTGCGCTGGCGCACAGGGCGCCGCAGCCGCGCGCAGATGGCGGCGATGGACTGGTCGGACGATCCCGCTGCCGTACTCGACCACCTGGCCGTGTTCGGACCCGCCGCCCACGACCTGATCGAGTGACCGGCCACCCCGCGGCACGTGGCCCTTGGGCGTATGCCGATGCCGATGCCGGCGTCCCGCGTCACATGCCGATGCGGCCGTCGATCCGTTCCCGCAGCAGGTCGGCATGGCCGTTGTGGCGCGCGTACTCCTCGATCATGTGCACCAGCACCTCGCGCAGTGACATAGCGCTCTCGTCCGGCTTGCGCACGGTGATCTCCAGGTTCGGCGCCCGCGCGACGAAGTCCTCTGCGAAGGCGACTTCGTCGCGCCACGCCTGCCATGCCTCGGCGACGATCGCCTGGTCCGGCAGCGCGCCGTCGAAGTCTCCGTCAGGCGCGTCGGCTGAGCGGTAGCGGTCGGGTACGTCCTGGCCCGCCAGCCGTTGCCGAAACCAGATGCGCTCCACCTGGGCGAGGTGCCGCACCAGGCCCAGCAGCGAGAGCGTGGACGGTTCCACCGCGCGCAGCGCCAACTGCCGCGCGTCGAGACCGGCGCACTTGAGCCGCAGGGTCTCGCGCTGGCGCCGCAGGTACTCCGTCAGCGTGGCGCGCTCGTCCGCCAACCGCGGCCCGTTCCTGCGCGGGTCGTCCTGCGCGGGCAGCCACCACTCGGCGCGCTGGTGGGAAGCGTTCGTGCCGGTTTCCGTCATGGTGCCATCATCAGGTCCCAGGCAGCGGCTTTGACAGCGGATATCCGTCGGCGGCAGACCGCCGCTCGCGCATCATCCGGTTTTGCGGCGTTCACGCCCGCGTCGTCGGCGAGCGGCTTGCCCTGGCCCGGCAGCTCGTCGAAGGCGCCCCACTGTGCGCGCGGCGGTCGAAAGGTACGAGCGCTACCCGAGCCGCTCGCACTGCGCAAGCTGGCCCAGGACCTGCGCACCGGCGAGGTGGAGGCGCGCAGCGAGAACGACGGCGGGCGGTGCTTGAAGAGGCGGGCGGCGAAGCGGCCGCCGGTCAGCGGCCGGACCAGCGAACTGCGGTCCCGGGACTCCAGTCCCCAGAGCTCTGACCGCGCCAGGAGGCCCGTGCCCCGACACAGTGCGTACCCTGAAAAACCTACAGTCCGGTGCGCCGCCACGTGCGCCACCACAGCCGCTCGCGGGTCTTGTGCACGACCGAGGAGAGGATCAGGGGCTGGAGATAGGGCATGGCCTTGGTGCCGACGCGGCGGCGCACCGAAAGGCCGGCGAACTCGCGCAGATGCTCGTAACGCGGCCAGCAGTCGGCCGCGAAGGCGACCAGTTCGTCGACCGGCACCTGATCCGTGCGGCCGCGGTCGTACGCGCGGGCCGCGCGGTAGAGAGCCTGGCGGGCCAGCTTCCGGTTCACCGTCCGGGCGAGGCCGGCGCGATCGGCCTCGCCCAACGCGTCGGCGGAATGTTCGAGCACGACGTCGTACGCCGCCTTGCGCTGGCGCAGGTCGTCGAGCTGCCCCGAGAAGTCCGTCTTGGACATGCTCGCGCTGTGCACCCGGTAGTACGCCTGGTCCACACCCCTGAGATAACCGACATCGGCGTGCGCCGCGAAACGCATCCACATCTCGATGTCGCCGGAGTGCGGCAGCCGCGGGTCATAACCGCCGAGCCTGCGTTGCAGGTCCGTGCGCACCACGACCTCGGGCGAGGTGATGCACCCGTGGCCGGCCCTGAAACGCTTCTCCAGCCACCACCGGCCCGGCCAGACGGACCAGCCCCTGCCCTGCGTACGCGCGGGGGGAAGAGGCCGGTCCGTCTCGAACCGGACCGGGTGGCCGTATACGAACCCGACATTCGGGTGGGCGTCGAGCAGGGCCGCCGCGCGCACCAGCGCGGCCGGCGTCAACCGGTCGTCGGCGGACAGCAGCACCGTGTAGTCGCCGTCCGCCCACTCCAGCAGGCCCTCGTTGTACGTGGCCAGGTGCCCCTTGTTGCGCTCGTGGACGAGCACCTCGACCCGCGGATCCGCCTTCGCGATCCGGCGGGCCGCGTCCGCCGAATCGTCCGGCGAGGCGTCATCGATGATCAGGACTTTGACATCGATCCCGTCCTGCCCGGTCAGCGCGCTGCCCACCGACTGCTCCAGGAAATGCCCGTAGCGGTAACAGGGGATGACGACGCTGACCGAGCTCATAGGGCGGGGCCTTCCCTTTCAAAGAACGCTGTCGGTGAACGCTGTCTGTGTTCACTGTCTGTGTTCACTGTCTGCGAACACTGCGTGTGAACGCTGGCTGTGACGCGGTGCCTACAGGTCGGTCGGCGGGGGTGGCCCGACGCGCCGCCAGCTGTCGCCCTCCGTGCTGAGCGCGACCACCATCGGCCCCTGGCCGTTCGGCGGCGACTTCGGCAGGTGCGCGGGCGCGGAACTTCCCGCCACCGCCTCGCGGAAGGTCCAGCCGACCGCGGCGATCGCCTTGCCGTTCAAGCCGTTCGCCGTCGCCACCGCCCGGTAGACCGCGCCCGGGCGCAGCGGCGCGTCCGGCCGGAACGAGGCCGTCTGCGTCGCAGGGTTATACAACAGGGTACCGGCAACCGGCGTGCCCGCGGCCGATTCCGTGCCCTGCGTCCCGACCGTGGTGACCACCCTGATCCGCAGACTCTGCGGCGCGATCGGCTGCGCGAACGTCACCGTCGGCGGGTGCACCGCGTCGGAGACGCCCGTGGTCGCGGTGACGGCCTCGTCGTTGTCGGCGAGCGGGTCGACCGCCGGGGAGACGGCGCCCTTCGAGGTGGCCGCCGCGGTCGAGGAGCCGCCGCTGGAGCCGCTGGGCGGGGTCGTGGTGAAGCTCACGTCCACCCAGTAGTTGGTCGCGTTGTACGTGTTGGCAGGCGGCAGTGTCGAGCCGGACTCGTACAGGTAGAGGCCGTTGCCCGCGCCCGACACGGACTGGAGCGCCGTGAGCGGGTAAGAGGTGATGGCCGAGGTGAAGTACGCGCCGTTGGACGAGTAGTAGCCGATCGGAGCGTGGTACGAGGCGATGTACGGCGTGTTCGCGTTGATCGCGACCGGGGTGGCGAACGTGAGCGTCTGCCAGCCGGAGGCGCTCTCGTTGGTGAACGTGCCGGTGGCCAGCAGCGCGCCGGAGGTGGTCCACAGGCTGCCGGTGTGGGTACCCGTGTTCTTGACACCCTTGAAGAAGCTCACGCCGGTCACGTAGCCCGACACCGCCGACTGGAAGCGCACCCCGAGCTCCACCGAGTGGCCGTCGCTGGTGTTCTGGTTCGCCGGCGTCGCCGCCGCGTTCCACAGCGAGCAGGGGCAGCTGAACGACGGCGGCGTGCTGGCGGTGGTGAACGACCAGGTGTAAGGGCTCGGCATCGCGTTGCCCCACAGGTCCGTGGCCGAGACGCTGCCGGTGTACGTGGTGGACATCGCCAGCTGCCCGTTCGGTGTGAAGGTCGCCACGTGCCCGACCGGGTCGTACCTCACCGCACCGGACTGGGCGTTGCCGTTCTGGTCCTTGACCGTGAACTTCAGCGTCGAAGCGCTGATGCCTTCGCTCAGTGACGCCGTGATCGGGGAGTTCACGGGCACCGCGGCGGCGTCCCCGGCCGGCTGCGTCGAGGTCACCGCCGGGGGAGTGGTGCTGGTGACGTTCGCCTGGAAGACGGCGTCGACGTAGTAGTTGGTGTTGTTGTACCCGTTGGCCGGGAAGACCGTGCCGCCGGCGTACTTGTAGACGCCGTTCAGTGAGGTGCTGTTGGACTGCAGGGCGGTGATCGGGGCCAGGCCCGCGCCCTGGTCGGCGAAGTAGCCGGCGTCGGCGGAGTAGTGCCCGCTCGGCGCGAGATAGGAGACCACGTACGTGGTGTTCGGGCTGACCGGGATCGGCTGCGAGAACAACGCGGTCTGCCAGCCGGAGGCCGTCTCGCCGCCGAAGGTCACGCTGCCGAGCAGCGTGCCGTTGGACGTCCACAGGCTGCCGACGTGCGTGCCGGTGTTGTTGACGGATTTGTAGAAGCGCACCCCGGTGACCGCGCCGGACGTGCTGGTCGCGAACTTCACGCCGAGGTTGACCGGCGAGGCGTCACCCGAGTCCGGCTTGGCCGGCGTGGCGGAGTTCGGGAAGATCGAGCACGGGCAGCTCTGCGGCCCGACGGTGAGCGGGATGCTCGCCGCGGTGCCGACGTTGTCGCTGTCGTCCTCGGCCCTGACCAGGAGGGTCAAGGCGCCGGTCCGCGTCGGCGTCCAACTGAAGCTCCAGTTGCCCAGGCCCGCGGCCGGCTGCCAGGTGGCGCCGTTGTCGACGGACACTTCGACGCGCGCGACCACGCCGCCGCCCGAGTCGGCCGCGGTTCCGCTGACGGTCACCGGGGACATCGCCGGGACGGTGGAACCCGACGCGGGCGTCGCCACGCTCACGGCCGGTCCCACGGTATCCGTGGTCTGCGACGCCTGGACCAGTCCGGACTGCAGGGTGGCCGGCTGCGCGCCCATGTCCGCGAGCAGGTTCACGGTCGCCTGCTCCTGCACGGGATCCTCGTGGGTGGCGAGGTCGTAGTGCACGGTGGACAGGCCCCAGGCCCATTGCACCGTTCCGGAGCTGAAGACCAGCGCGCCCGACTTCGGGTCCCGATACTCCGTCAGGCTGTGCGTCGCGGTGCCGTTGGCGTAGGTGTTGCCGTAGTCCTGCAGGAAGGTTCCGTTGGTGAGATCGACCGTCGTCGAGGACATGTCGATCTCGCCGGAGGGCCGCACCGCGTTGGCTACGTCGCTGTCCCACTCGTAGCCCAGCGTCCCGGTCTGCATCGTGTACGTCTGGCCGGCCTGGAGGGACGCCGCCTGAGTGTTACGCCACAAGCGGTAAGTGGAGTAGGGGTACGTGACCGTGATCGCCTCGGCGTTGTAGCCGTTGGCGTCGAACAGTGTGCCGGTCAGCTGGTTCTGCGGCATGTCGCCGCCGATGCCCGCGCCGTTCGGATCCATCCAGGTGCCGGTCCACTGACCGCTGGGGTCCGCGATGCCGTCCGGCTGCGGGAACTCCAACTTCGTCATCTTGTACGTGACGACGGTGCGGTCCGACCCGCCGTCCACGGCGCTCGACGCCAGCCGCGTCTTCCAGAAGACGTCGTTGCCGCTGAAGAACGCCAGGTTCACACCCGCGGCCCGGGCCGCCGTCACCGCGTCCCACTGGCTCTGGTTCCAGTACTCGTCATGACCGGAGGCGAGGTAGGTCCTGTGGTTGAGCAGCAGACCGCCGTGCGTGGAGACGTCGATGCCGCTCAGGTAGCTGACATCGTAGCCGTTGCGCTCCAGCCACTGCAGCATCGCGTATTCGGACCCGAAGATGCCGTTCGCGCCGGAGACGTTCAGCGGCCGGTTGTAGCTGACCGCGTACGCACGGCCGTCGGGGGCCGGACCGTTGCCCTGGTACAGGTCGTCGCCGCCGTACATGTTGTAGGCCTGCCACGCCTGATCAGAGGTCTGCACCACGATGTCCGAGTGGCTGTTCGGGTCGGCGACCACGAACGGGTACGGCATGAAGCCCTTGCCGTCGCTCTGGTCCAGATCCGCGAGGTACACGCCGGAGACCGCGTTGGAGGGCACCGTCCAACTGGCCGTCACCGACCAGTTCCCGCAGTCGGTGAGGCCGGTGGACGAGTCACGGGTGCAGTTCGGCTGGTTGACCGCCGGGAAGAGGGTGGCCGGGGAGGTCGGCATCAGCCGGGCGCCGTCCCCGCCGTACCATCCCAGCCGATAGATCTGCACCGTGTACGAGGCCGGAGACGTCACCTTGAAGCTGATGGTCTGTCCGGGCTGCACGCTCTCGCTCGTCGAGAAGCCCTGGATGTCGCCCCAGGCGCTCGGGGAGTACCACTGGCTCATCGGCGTGCCCGGCTGTGCGTTCTCGCACACCACCGGGTTGGAGCCCGAGCCGCACGGATCCGTCGCCTCCGCGACCACCGCCGGACCCGCGACGGCGGCGATCAGCGCGGTGATCGCCGCGGCCACCAGGACTCGGGGCCTTGTGCGGAGAAATTTTTGGAAGAATACTGATAAGAACGTGACGTGCATCGCCCACCCCGGGCTAGAAAAGGTGAATAGGAACAGCCTCGCCCCACACATGCGCGTCTAAAGATAGCGATGAACGTCGATGTTTTCATCTCGGCGCGGGCATCGTTGCGGGACCTACATCTGGTCCTGAGAGTTCGTCACCTAGTGTGTGCGCACGATGTCATCACGGCTCTCATTCCGCTCGTCATGACGGCGCGACCGCGGCCCCGTCACGGAAAGTGTTGCCGGACCACACATTTCCCGACCCCGACGGGTTCCAGTAAGTGATGGCCCCGTAGTAGCCGCACTCCGGCCAGTATTCGTCCGAGAAGACGTTGCCGGACACGACGATCCGCGCCGAGGTCGCACCTCCCGCGTACAGCGCGTACGCGCCGCCGGCCATCCAGTTGTCCTTGATGGTGGCGTCGGTCACCGCGCCCGAGTCCGCGTAAAGGCCGATGACCGAAGAGGCCCCGTGATTGACGTCGATCGGATTGAGCAGGGTGTTGTGTTCGATGCGCAGGCCGCCGGTATCGCCGCCCTCGCTGATCACCGTGTCAGTGTGTTCATAATTTCCGTTCCTCGCGATGAACGGCACCAGGCCGTGTACGTAATCGTCGTGGATGTAACCGTGGCCGGTGGAGACGGTGTTTCCCATGACCGACAGGTCGCTCCAGCCGATCTCGACCGTGCCCTCGCTCATGTTCGACACCGCGTAATCCTCGCCGCCGTTGTCCGGGCCCCGCCCGGGAACACCGGTGATGTACGTGTGCAGAATGCGAAGGCCGGTGTGACCGGGGCGCAGGTTCACCCCCCACCAGTTCGAGGTGCTGATCCTGCTGTCGATCACCGTGACGTTGTCGGCGTAGATGTCCAGCGAGCCGGTCAGGTTCCATCCGCTGATGACGGTTCCATCGTCCCGGATCGAGATGTTGCCGGAGTGCCCGGAGGACGGGGCGGTGCGCGGGCCGGTGGTCGACGCGTCCGGGAATCCGCACGCCGCCGGGCCGGCGCAGCCCGCCTTGGCCCGCCCCGGCGCCGGCGAGCCCGGCGCGCCCAGGGCCGCGGCGACGGTCGGCGTCGGGCGCGGCGAAGGCGAACGCGGGGAGGTGGCGCGCGGCGGATCCGGACGGGCTGAACGCGTCGCGGCCGGGGTGTCCGAGTGCGTCGAGGCGGCCACGGGCGCAGCGCCCGAGCCGGACCCGAGCGTCGAGGCCAGCGCCACGCCCGCGCCCAGCAGCGCCCCGGCGGCCACCAGAATCAGGGTACGCCACCGCCCGAGCCGTCTTCCGTTCGTACTCAGCACGAAACCGACCTCACCCGAGCGCAGTCGCGAGAGCCTCGGCGACGCGCCGCTGCTGCGCTTCCGTCACATGGGGATGCAGAGGCAGCGAGATGAGCCGCGCGGCTGCCGCCTCCGCATGGGGGAACGCCCCTTCCGGGTATCCCAGGTGCGCGAACGCCGGCGTCAGGTGCAGGGCCGCCGGATAGTGCACTCCGGCGCCGATACCCTGCGCGTTGAGGGCCGAGACCAACGCGTCGCGCCGCACCCGGTCACCGTCGAACGCTTCCACGCGCACCACGTACAGGTGCCACACGTGCTCGTTGCCTTCCAGCGTCGGCGGAAGAACGATGCCCGGCACGTCGTCCAGCAGTTCGGCGTACCGGACGGCGGCCGCGCGCCTGGCCGCGTTCCACTGCGGCAGCCGGCGCAGCTTGGCGCGCAGGACCACCGCCTGGAGCGCGTCGAGCCTGCTGTTGAAGCCGACCATGTCGTGGCTGTACTTCGTCAGTCCGCCGTGGTTGGCCAGAGCCCTGACCTGCCGGGCGAGCTGCGGATCGTCGGTGACCACCGCGCCGCCGTCGCCGTAGGCGCCGAGGTTCTTGCCGGGGTAGAAGCTCGTCGCCGCGATCCCGCCGACGCCCGCGCCGCGGCCGTTCCTCGTCGCGCCCTGACATTGCGCCGCGTCCTCGACCACGCGCACGTCCGTGCCCGCCAACTTCTCGGTCAGCTCCTCGACCGCGGCGTGCTGGCCGTAGAGGTGTACCGGCAGCACGGCCGCCGTGCGCGGCCCGACCGCGGCCAGCGCGGCCTGCACGTCGATCAGGTAACTGTCCGGGTCGCAGTCCACCAGCACCGGCACGGCGCCCAGCCGGGCCACCGCGCCGGCCGTCGCGATGAACGTGTTCGCGGGCAGCACCACCTCGTCGTCCCGGCGCACCCCGGCCGCGCGCAGCGCCAACTCGACCGCGTCGGTTCCGTTCGCGACGCCGACGCAGTGCCGCACGCCGCTGAACGCGGCGAACTCCTGCTCGAAGGCCGCGACCTCGGGCCCGCCGACGAAGCCGGTGGTGGCCAGCACCCGTTCGAAGCCCGCCGCGACCTCCTCGGCGATCTCGGCGTGCGCCGCCTTGAGATCCACCAGCGGGATCGGATTCGCCTGCGCCATGGACTATGCCAGCCTTCCGTTGCTCGTACTGTCGCCGAACGCTGCCAAGCCCTCGACGTCCCGGAGCCTGCGCGCCGGATTTCCCACCCAAACCTGTCCGCCGGGGACGTCCCCGAGGACCACCGAGCCCATCCCGACCTGCGCCCACGCGCCGATCTCGACCTGCTCGCGGATCAGCGCGCCGGACCCGAGGTAGGCCCCGCGCGCCACGCTCGACCCTCCGCCGAACCGCACGCCCGACGCGATCGTCGCGAAGTCGTCGATCGTCACGTCGTGCGTGAGCACCGCGTGCGGCATCACCGCCACGTGCGCGCCGACGGTCACCGCCGCGGTCAGCACCGCCTGCGCGAGCAGCACGGTTCCCGGGCCGATGGACGCGTCGGCGCAGACGTCTGCGGAGGGATGGATGATCGTCGCGTAGCGGTCGGCCGGGAGAGCCAGCCGCTCGACGATCCGGGCCCGCGCGAAATAGTTGCGCGGATTGCCGACGCACACGAGCACCTGAGCGCCCGTCAGCGACTGGGCCAGGTCCGTGCCGCCGAGCACCGGCAGCCCGTCGACCCGCCGCCCGCGCAGCAGCGGGTCGTCGTCGAGGAAACCGAGCAGCCGCCACGCCGGACGCACGGCGTTGAGCGCGGCGACCGCGTGCGCGGTCTCCCGCGCGAAACCGCCCGCGCCGACGATCAGCAGCTCGCTGACACTCATCGTCACCGGTCCGCGGGTTTGCGCAGCACGTCGACGATGTGCTCCTGCTGCGCCGAGGTCAGCGTGTGGAACAGCGGCAGGATCAGCGAGTCGCGGGTCAGCCGCTCGGTGGTGGGCAGCGACACGTGCTGCGTGTCCTGATACGCCGGTTCCAGGTGCGCCGCCATGATGCCGCGGCGCGCGGAGACTCCCGCGGCGGCGAGCCGGCGCAGCGTGTCGTCGCGGCCGCCACCGGGGAACAGAGCGGGATCCAGCAGCACCCAGAAGGACTGGAAGTTCGAGCTGCCGTACTGCGGGTCGCGCACCGCGCGCACGCCCGGGACGTCGGCAAGCAGTTCGCGGTAGCGCTGCGCCAGTTCGCGGCGCCGGGCGACCATCGCGTCGAGCTTGCCCAGCTGCACCAGCCCGACCGCCGCCTGGATGTCCGTCATCCGGTAGTTGAACCCGGTCTCCAGGTAGCTTTCGAACACCGGGCCGGCGCTGGCGTGCCGGGCGGCGGCGGACAGGTCCATGCCGTGCTCGCGCAGCCGGCGCAGCCGCTGCGCGTCGTCCGCGCCGTCGAGCGTCAGCATCCCGCCTTCGCCGGTGGTCAGCAGCTTGCGCGGGTGGAAGGACCACGCCGCGATCTGCGCGCCCGCGCCGACCGGCCGCCCCCGGTACCGCGAGCCCGCCGCGCACGCCGCGTCCTCGACCAGGTCGAGCCCGTGCCGGTCGCACAACGCGCGCAGCGCGCCGACGTCGGCGGGCACGCCGCCCTGGTGCACGAGGATCACCGCGCGGCTGCGGCCGGTCACCACCGGCTCCACCGTCTCAGCGGTCAGATTCCCGGTTTCCAGGTCCACGTCGGCGAAAACCGGCTGCGCGCCGACGTACCGAACCGCGTTCGCGGTGGCGATGAACGAGAAGGACGGCACGATCACCTCGTCGCCCGGGCCGATGCCGCAGGCGACGAGCGCGAGGTGCAGCGCCGTGGTACACGAGCTGACCGCGACGCCGTGGCCCGCGCCGACCCGCGCCGCGAACTCCTGCTCGAAGCGGGCGACCCGCGGCCCCTGGGCGACCCAGCCGGAGAGCACCGCCTCGGCGGCCGCGTCCGCCTCCGCCTGACCCAGCCAGGGGATCATCACCGGGATTCGGTCGCTCATCGGTTGGCCCGCCACCAGTCCACCAGGTCGCGCAGACCCTCCCGCAGCCCGATCTCGGCGCGGAAGCCCAGCTTCTGCTCAGCCGCCGAGACGTCGGCCAGCCGCCGGGTCACGCCGTTGACCGCACGCTCGGGGCCGTGCTCCACCGGCAGGTCCGAGTCCATCGCCGCCAGCAGCGCGGCCGCCAGTCCCTTGAGGCTGGTCTCCTCGCCGCGGGCCACGTTGAACACCTGGTCGGTCAGGGGCGAGCGCGCGGCCAGCAGGTTCGCCCGCGCGATGTCGCGCACGTCCACGAAGTCCATGGTCGCCTCGCCGTCGCCGAAGATCAGCGGGGGCCGGCCGGCCTCGATCCGCTCCATCCAGCGGATCAGCACCTCGGTGTACTTGCCGTGCGCGTCCATCCGCGGGCCGTACACGTTGAAGTAGCGCAGCGCGAGGTAGTCGAGCCCGTACATCGCGTGGAAGCTGCGCAGCATGCCCTCGTTGAACGCCTTGGCGGCGCCGTAGAAGGTGTCGTTGTTGTACGGGTGGTGGATCTCCGCGGTCGGGAAGGATTCGGCGAGCCCGTACACGGACGCCGAGGACGAGGCGATCACCTTGCGCACCTCGGCGGCCGCGGCGGCCTCAAGCACGTTGAACGTGCCGTCCACCAGCACCTCGTTGGCCAGGCGCGGCTCCTGCGCGCACTGGGTGATCCGGATCGCCGCCAGGTGGAAGACAAGGTCAGTGCCCTGTGTCACCTCGTGCACCAGCTTCGCGTCCCGGATGTCGCCCTCGACGATCCGCACCGGGCCGTTGGCCGTGGCCCAGGCCAGGTTCTCCCGGCGGCCCCGGGTGAAGTCGTCGAGCACCCGGATCTCCTCGGCGCCCTCACGCACCAGCAGGTCCACCAGGTTCGAGCCGATCGTGCCCGCCCCGCCGGTCACCAGGACCCGGCCGAGCGCTTCTCGCTGTGTCACTTCGCTGTCTCCCACCCTTTGAGGCCCACCACGGCGCCCTGGAACTCCAGGCTGCGCGAGGCCGCTTCCAACACGTCCAGCACTCGCAGACCCGCGCGGCCGTCGGTAAGCGGCCGGCGCCCCGTGCGGATCGCCGTCGCGTACTCCTCCACCATCGCGCCCAGTGCCTCCCGCTCGACCAGGGCCGGAGCGGTCATGTCGCCGGAGCGGTAGGAGACCTGCATCTCCCGGCGCGCCTCGGCGCCGATCTCCGCGGCGCCGGCCAGGTCCACGCCCCGGTCGAAGACCGCGACGCGCTGTGCGGGGTTCAGATCGTCCCACACCAGCGTGCGCTTCGAGCCGCCGATCATCGTGGTGCGCACCTTGGTCGGCGAGAGCCAGTTGACGTGTACGTGTGCGATCGCGCCGCCGGTCAGGCGCAGCGTCAGATAGGCCACGCAGGCGCGCCCGGCGCCGATCGGGTCCGCGCCGTGCGCCGCGACCGCCTCCGGCTGGACGCCTTCGGGCAGCACCGAGTCGAGGATCGACAGGTCGTGCGGCGCCAGGTCCCACAGCACGTCGACGTCGCGCTGCACCAGGCCGAGGTTGATGCGCACCGAGTCGAAGAAGTGCAGTTCGCCGAGCGCGCCCTCATGGATCAGTTCCCTGATCTTGGTGACGGCGGGCGTGTAGCAGTAGGTGTGGTCGCACATGAGCGTCAGACCGCGCCGCTCGGCCTGCTCGACGAGGATCTTGCCGTCGGCGTACGTGGCGGCCAGCGGCTTCTCGATCAGTACGTGCTTGCCGGCCTCCAGCGCGGCCAGCGCGAGCGGCTTGTGCGTGGCGGCCGGGGTGGCGATGGCGACCGCGGCGACGTCCGGGTCGGCCAGCACCCGGGCGTAGTCGTCGGTGGCCTCGACGGTCGAGTACCCGCCGAGCACCTTGCGCGCGCGGGCCACGTCGAGGTCGCACAGCCAGCGCAGCCGGAACGAGGCGGAGCCCTGGAAGTTGCGCACCAGGTTCGGTCCCCAGTAGCCGGCGCCGATCACGGCGACGCCGAGCGGTTCCGGCGCGTGCCCGGGCACGGCGGATTGCCGGTCAGGATGTGTCAAGGTATTTATCTCCCCCACTTGGACGTGCGACAGCTTCAAGACGGCACAGCTTCAGGACGTCACGGGATCGGGACGACACAGGCTCAGCGGCACTGTTGCGAGACGAGCTGGCGGCCGGTCAGAACGCGCCGGTGCCGCGCACCACAGCGGAGGTCGTGCGCAGCAGGATCTTGGCGTCCAACTGCGGCGACCAGTTCTCCACGTAGCTCAGGTCCAGGCGCACGGACTCGTCCCAGGACAGCATCGAGCGGCCGCTGACCTGCCACAGCCCGGTCAGGCCCGGCTTGACCGCCAGCCGCCTGCGCACCTGCTCGCTGTACCTGGCGGCCTCTTCGGGCAGCGGCGGGCGCGGCCCGACCAGGGACATCTCGCCGCGCAGGACGTTGACGAGCTGCGGCAGCTCGTCCAGGGAGCACTTGCGCAGGACCCGGCCGACCCGGGTGATGCGCGGGTCGCGGCGGATCTTGAACAGAACGCCGTCGTTCTTCTCGTTCAGGTGCTCCAACTGCTCGCGCAGCCGCTCGGCGTCGGCGACCATCGTGCGGAACTTCAGGCACTCGAACTCGGTGCCGTTCAGGCCGACCCGCACCTGCCGGAACAGCGCCGGGCCGGGGCTGGTGAGGCGCACCAGCGCGGCGAGCACGAGCAGGACCGGGCTGAGCAGCGCGAGCGCGAGCGCGGCGACGGCGCGTTCGAATCCTTCCTTGACCATGCGGACCGGCCCGGAGAGGATCGGCGCGCGGATGTGCATCATGGGCAGGCCGTCCACGGTGTCCACCAGGATCCGCTCGACGGCCACCCCGACCAGGACCGGCACGATCGCCAGGTCGATGTTCTGCTCGTGCAGCCGCCAGGACAGGTCGCGCAGCGCGGAGCCGTCCAGCTCCGGGCAGTTGAGCACGACCACCGCGTCGCAGTCCATCGCCGTGGCGCTCTCCACCACGCTGCCGAGGTCCCCCTGCACGCTGATCGCCAGGTTGTCGGCCTCATGCGGTTCGGTCGGACCGACCAGGCACGCGCCCACGATCTTCAGCCACGGCGCCCGGTTCGGCCGCACCTGCGCGGCGAACTCCTCCACCGAGCGGGCGTGCCCGACCAGCAGAACCCTGCGTCGCTCGGCGCTGTGGCCGGCGCGCGAGAGCCCCGCCCTGGCCAGCGAGCGGGCTATCGGGGTGAGCGCCGCGGCCAGCGGTATCGAGACGATGACCAGTCGGAACAGCGCCATGCTGTCGATCAGCAGCGCGCCGGTGGCCGCGCCCGCGGCCAGCAGTCCCGAGGCGCCGAGCACCTTTCGGTACAGCTCCGGGTCCATGCTTACCCGTCGCCGGTCGTACGCGCGGTGCAGCCACAGGGCCAGCGCCCAGAACGGCGGCATCAGGGCCACGGCCAGCCGCAGCGGAAAGATCTGCAGGTTCGCCGAATCGCTGCCGTCGGGGTGCCACGCATAGGCCGCCAGCGCTCCCGCGAGTGCCGCCACCGCGTCCGCTACGACCAGGGCTCTGATATAAGCTCTTACCTGTTCGTGCCGCCCGCTGCGCACGTCATAGCGGGCTCTTCGCTCAGGCGTCAATATATTGAGGACCGTCACCGGTCGTTTCCCCCCACACATGCTTTCAGCGCGGGCGTCCGCCACGCGCAGCCGTCAGAAACGGTGCACCTGCAAGCCCTGCCAGTTCCCACCACCATCACCGAACACGGATTCGGTGTGGCCAAACATAGCGTGGCCGAACGAGATTCGCGGGGCCTGGCTCAAAAAGGCCAGTAGTTCCGGGCGGCATGCCGGGAGCGCGCCGAGGGCGGCCACGCGCCGGAGCCGACCGGCGGGCGCGCGGCATTTTCCGCCGACGCGTGGACAAGCCATGACGCGCCGCTGATACTGCCTTCTGTGATTAGCGTGGTAGTGCCCGCACACAACGAGGCTGCAGTACTCGGCCGACTGCTGTCCGGACTTGTTTCCGACGGCATGTCGGAAAGTCCCGGTGGCTCGGAAACCCTCGACTTGCTGGTGGTGGCCAACGGTTGTAGCGACGAAACGGTCGAAGTCGCCGCGCAATACGCAGCTGTGCGCGTGATCGAGACACCCTTACCCAACAAGCATCGTGCGCTGCGTCTCGGCGACCAGCACGCGACCGGTTTCCCCAGGCTGTACGTGGACGCCGACGTCGAGTTGACGGCCGACGACGTTCGGTCGCTGGCCGCGGCGCTGGGAACGGCCGGCGTCCACGCGGCCGCGCCGGCCCGCATCACGCCGCTGGACGGTTGTCCGTGGACCGTGCGCTGGTACTACCAGGTGTGGGAACAGTTGCCCGTGGTGCGGCAGGGACTGTTCGGGCGCGGAGTGATCGCGCTGTCCGAGCAGGGGCACGCCCGGGTCGCCGCGCTGCCGGAACTGATGGGCGACGACCTGGCCGCTTCGCTCTCCTTCGCCCCGGGGGAACGCGCGGTGGTCGAAGCCGCGCGCGTGGTCGTGCACCCGCCGCGTACGCTTGGAGACCTGCTGCGCCGGCGTGTGCGCTCGATGACGGTCACCACGCAGGCGGCGACGCAGACGCGGCTGCCGGGCTCGCGCACCGGAAAGGCGGATCTCCGGGATCTGTTCATGCGGGCACCGCTGCGCAACGGCCCGCGGCTGACCTGGTTCCTGTTCGTCACCGCGCTCGCCCGGTACCGGGCGCGGCGCGCGGTGAAGGCCGGGGACTTCACCACGTGGCTGCGCGACGAGTGCCGCCCGCTGCGCACGTCATAGCGGGCTCTTCGCTCAGGCGTCAATATATTGAGGACCGTCACCGGTCGTTTCCCCCCACACATGCTTTCAGCGCGGGCGTCCGCCACGCGCAGCCGTCAGAAA
>NZ_JAGSXH010000122.1 GCF_018283645.1 Actinocrinis puniceicyclus
GGCGCGGGCCGTGCGTGGCTGGGGCGGTCAGCCGGAGCGGAAGTCGCAGCCGACGTCCAGAATCGGCGCGGAGTGGGTCAACGCGCCGACGGAAAGGTAGTCGACTCCGGTCTCGGCCGCGGCGCGCGCCTGGCTCAGGGTCAGCCCGCCGCTCGCCTCCAGCCTGGTACGACCATACGGCTCGTTGCGCCCGACGAGCAGTACCGCGGCGCGCATCCGCTCCGGGGTGAAGTTGTCCAGGAGCACCAGCTCAGCCCCGGCCTCGACGACCGGCAGCAGCTGGTCGAGCGTATCGACCTCGACCTCGATCGGCAGGTGCGGGTACCGCTTGCGCACGGCTTCGAACGCCTCGACCACGCCGCCGGCGGCGACCACGTGGTTGTCCTTGACCATCGCGGCGTCCGACAACGACATCCGGTGGTTGACACCGCCGCCGCAGCGCACCGCGTACTTCTCCAGTCCGCGCAAGCCGGGCGTGGTCTTGCGGGTGTCGCGGATCCGCGCCCCGGTGCCCGCGACCGCGTCGACCCAGGCGCGGGTCACGGTCGCGATTCCGGACAGGTGGCACAGCAGGTTCAGCGCCGTGCGCTCCGCGGTCAGCAGGTCGCGCACCCGGCCCGCCGCGGTGAAGAGCACCGTCCCCGGCTCGACCCGGTCGCCGTCCGCGACGTGGAACTCGATCCGAGCGCTACCGTCGCAGACCAGGTCGAGCACGGCCGCGGCGACCGGGACGCCGGCCGCGACGCCGTCGGCGCGCGAAGTGAAGTCGGCGACGGCGCGCGCGGTTTCGTCCACGGTCGCGGCCGTGGTCACGTCCTCGCCCCCGTCGAGGTCTTCCTCGAGGGCGTTGCGCACGACGCGTTCGACGTAGTCGGGGTCGAGCCCCGCGTCGGTGATCAGCCGTGCGATCTGAGCCGAGATCACCGGGCCTCCTCCTTCCGGACGTACTGGGACATGGGATTCCGATCGACCGGCGCGAGCGGCACGTCGGTGAAGCGCACACCCTCCGGGCCGGCCTGCGCCACCTGCCGCACCCGCCAGCGCGCGTCGTCGGCGGCGGGGAAGTCCTCCCGCCAGTGTGAGCCGCGGGTCTCCTCGCGCCGGGCCGCCGCCTCGGCGAGCACCGTGGCCACCTGCTGGAGGTTCGTGGCCTCCCACGCCTCGGCGCGCGGATCGTCGTCGGCGCGATCCAGCAGCGTCCGCAGTTCGGCCGAGGTGCGGGCGAGCGATTCGGCACTGCGCAGCACTCCGGCGCCGGCGCTCATCGCCTGCTGCGTCGCGTGCCGGACCGAGGGGTCCAGCAGCAGCTGCGGGCGCGCGTCGTCAGCCGGCTCACCGGGCGGGTTCTCGCCGCCGGGACCGAGCGCGCGCGCGATGTCGCGGCCGATCCGGTCGGCGAAGACCAGCCCCTCGAGCAGCGAGTTGGAGGCGAGGCGGTTGGCGCCGTGCACCCCGGTGCAGGCGGTCTCGCCGCAGGCGTAGAGGCCGGGGATCGAGGTGCGGCCCCAGTGGTCGGTGCGCACCCCGCCGGAGGCGTAGTGCGCGGCCGGGGCGACCGGGATCAGGTCCCTGACCGGGTCGATGCCGTTGCGGTGCAGCGATTCCCAGATGGTCGGGAATCGGCCGCGCCACTTGTCCTCGCCGAAGTGCCGCGCGTCCAGCCACATGTGGTCGAGTCCTGATTCGTTGGCGCGGCGCATGATCGCCTTGGCCACGATGTCGCGCGGAGCCAGGTCCGCGAGCTCGTGCACCCCGGTCATGAAGCGCTCGCCCTTGGCGTCGACGAGGAAGGCACCCTCGCCGCGCACCGCCTCGGAGATCAACTGCTGCTGGCCGCGGGCCCCGTCGCCGAGCCAGAGCACGGTCGGGTGGAACTGGACGAATTCGAGGTCTGCGACCTGCGCCCCGGCCCGCAGCGCGAGCGCGACGCCGTCCCCGGTGACCACCGCCGGGTTGGTGGTGGCGGTGAAGACCTGGCCGAGGCCGCCGGTGGCCAGGACCACGGCCCGGGCGCGCACCGCGCCGACGCCGTCGCGGGCGCCCTCGCCGAGTACGTGCAGCGTCAGCCCGGCGGCGCGTCCCGCCGCGTCGGTGAGCAGGTCCAGCACGAGCGCATGGTCGATGACCTCGATCTCGGCCACCAGTTTGTCGAGCCGGGCCAGCAGCGCCCGGGAGACCTCCGCCCCGGTCGCGTCGCCGCCGGCGTGGATGATCCGGTCCGCGTGGTGGCCGCCCTCCCGGGTCAGCGCGATGCTGCCGTCGGCTCCGCGGTCGAACTCGGCGCCACGCTCGATCAGCCGCCGCACCGCCGGCGGGCCCTCGGTGACCAGGATGCGCACCGCCTCCGGGTCGCAGAGCCCTGCTCCGGCGGTGAGCGTGTCCGCCAGGTGCGCCTCGGGGGTGTCGCCGAGGCCGAGCGCGGCCGCGATGCCGCCCTGCGCCCAGCGGGTCGAGCCGTCCGACGGCTGCGCCTTGGTGACCAGCAGGACCGAGCCGGCGTGCCGGGCGGCGAGCGCCGCGGTCAGTCCGGCGATCCCGGAGCCGACCACCACGGTGTCGGCGTAGGCGGTCCAGCCGGGCGCGGGTGCCAGCAGCCTGGATATGCGGGTCATTTCACCTCGCCGGTGGCGGTCAACCCGGTGTTGACGATGAAGATCGGAGTGTTGTCGATGAGGCGGGTCGTGCCGACGCGCGCGGCGAGCGCGAGGATGGCGTTGCCGGTGTAGTCGTGCGGGACTTCGTGGAAGTCGTCCGGATCGACCAGCGCGAGATAGTCGAGCACCAGCGGCGGCTCAGCGCTCGCGGCCTCGTCCAGTACCGCGCGCGCCGCCGCGCGGATCGCGGGCGCGGTGGGCCGGGTCGCGCCCTCGGCCAGCGCCCTGCTGAGCGCGAGCGCGGTCTGCCGCCCGGCCGGCGAGAGGTACCGGTTGCGGCTGGAGAGCGCCAGTCCGTCGGGTTCGCGCACCGTGCGCACGCCTACGATCTCGACCGGCAGGTCGAAGTCGATCACCATCCGGCGTATCAGCGCCAGTTGCTGCGCGTCCTTCCGGCCGAAGAAGGCGATGTCCGGGGCGGTCAGGTGCAGCAGCTTGTTGACGACGGTGAGCATCCCGGCGAAGTGCCCGGGACGCCAGGCCCCTTCGAGCAGTTCGCCCATCGGGCCCGGGTCCACGGTGACCGCGGGCGGCCCGCTCGGATAGACCTCCTCGGCCGGGGGCGCGAAGACCACGTCCACGTCGGCCGCCTCGCACAGTTTCAGGTCCTCGTCCAGGGACCGCGGATAGCGGGCGAAGTCCTCGTCCGGGCCGAATTGCAGCGGGTTGACGAAGACGGTCACGATCACGGTCTTGGCCGCTTGCCGGGCCGCCTGGATCAGCGCCAGGTGCCCGTCATGAAGCGCGCCCATCGTCATGACCACGGCGACCTCCCCGAGGCGCCCCGCCCGGGCGGCCTCCAACTCGGCCCGGGTGCGAACGACCCTCATCACCGGCTCTCTCCCTTCCTCACGGCCGCTGCCGCACCCATCCGCGGCACGCGCGGTAACATCCCGCACCCCCGAGTCCTGCATCCCGTCACCGGTCCGCGTCATCCGACTGCGGCCCGCCGAGGACGCCGAGCAGCGGCGCGGCCTGCTCGGCGGTGAGCATCCCGGCGGCCAGCGCACGGTCGGCGGTGAGCCGGGCCATCGCCAGGTACGCGGCACGTACCGGCCCGTGCGGCGCGACCTTGTCGAGCTCGGAAAGGTGCGCGGCCACGGTACCCGCGTCTCCGCGGGCCACCGGACCCGTCAGCGCGGTGTCGCCGGAACGCAGCGCGTTGTCGAGCGCGGCCGAGAGCAGCGGAGCGAGCATGTGGTTCGGCTGCCCGACCCCGGCGTCCCGCAGCAGGTCGGCGGCCTGGGCGACGAGCGTCACCAGGTAGTTGGCCCCGGCGGCCAGGGCCGCGTGGTAAAGCGGGCGGCGCTCCTCGGCGATCCACTCGGGCTCGCCGCCCATCTCGACCACGAGTGTCTCGGCCATCGGACGGAACTGCTCGGGCGCGGTGACCCCGAACGAGCAGCCGGACAGCCGGGCGAGGTCCACCTCGGTTCCGGTGAAGGTCATCACCGGGTGCAGCGCCAGCGGAAGCGCGCCTGCCTTTCGCGCGGGGGCGAGCACGCCGATGCCGTACCTTCCGGAGGTGTGCACGACGATCTTGCCCGGCTGGATCGCACCGGTCGCGGCGAGACCGGCGACGAGTTGGGCGAGTGCGTCATCAGGCACGGTCAGCAGGAGCAACTCGGCCCGCGTGGCGACCTCCTGGGCGGGCAGCATCGGCACCCCGGGAAGCAGTTCGGCGGCGCGGTCGCGAGAGCGCTCGGACACGCCGGAAGCCGCCACCACGCCGTGTCCCGCGCGGGCCAGGGCGGCACCGAGCACCGGACCCACTCTTCCCGCGCCGATGACGCCGACGGTGAAGCGCCCGGGGCGGGAAGTCGTGGCAGCGTCCGGTGGCTGCGCTGGCGAGCCGTCCACGCCTTTTCACTCCTCATCCGCTTCCGTTCCAGTCCCTCGGCGGGGGTACCGGACGTGGCACAAGCGTACGCGCCCGCGGTGACACATGCGCCGCCCTCGCCAAGGACGGCAGTGCCGGACGGCCCCGCGATGCAGCACAATGGCGATCATGTCGGGTGAGGAAGGCCGGTACGCCGCCGCCCTGGTCGACCGGGCGCGCGCCCGGATCTACCGCGGCGCACGCCGACCACTCGCACCGGCGTTGCGCGCGCTGCGCTTGCACGGGCTGGAACACTGGATGGTGCGCGAGCGGGACGCCTTTGTGCAGACCGCGAAGGCGGCGCTGGCCGCCGCGCTGGCCTGGGGCGTGGCCTCGGAGGTGCTGCGGGTGCGCGACCCGGTGCTCGCCTCGGTCGCGGCGCTGGTCGTGGTGCAGGTGACGCTCTATCAGTCGGTGCGCCGGGCGATCCAATACAGCGCCGGCATCGTCGCCGGGATGGTCGGCGCGCTGGCGATCGGCCGCTATCTCGGTGTCAACATGCTGACCATGTCGCTGATCGTGGTGTTCGGGCTGGTGCTCGGCCGGTCCCTGCAGCTGGGCACGCAGGTCACCCAGGTCGCGGTGACGGGACTGCTGGTGCTTGCCTTCGGCAGCAGCTACGGGCTGGTGCGCGTGTTGGACAGCATGGTCGGCGCGGCGATCGGTGTGGTCGTGAACATCCTGATCGCGCCGCCGACCTTCGCCCGCACCGCGGCCAAGGAACTGGCGGACCTGGCCGACGACCTGGCCTCGCTGTGCGCCTCCGTGGCGCGGCGGCTTCCCGGGCAGTGGAGCCACGAACAGGCGCGCGGCTGGCTGGACCGCAGCCGGGAGCTGGGCGCCTCGGCCCGGGCCGCGCGCAAGATCGCCCGGCAGGCGGAGGAGTCGCTCAAGTACCATCCCCGCAAGTCGGTGCACCTGGACGACGTGCACCGGGTGGACGAGGCGGCGACCGCGCTCGACCACGTCGCCACTCAATTCAACAGCCTGATGCGCGGGCTCTCCGATCTGACCGCGGACTACGCCGGCATCCCGGCCGCACACCAGTCGGTGCCGCCGGAACTGGCCCGTCTGCTCGACGACGCGGCCAAGGCGCTCAACGCGTTCGGCCGGTTGCAACTTCCGGACAAGGCGAGCCCGCGCGTGTACGACGAACTGAGCCGGCTGATCAAGTCCTCGAAACCGCACGCGCGCGAGGCCGCGCAGGCCATGCACCCGGATGTGGACGCGCCGACGATGCTGTGGTCCATCCACGGGGCGCTGCTCGACGATTCGCGCAGGATGCTGCGCGAACTGGACCCCGACGACGGCCCGCACCGGGAGGGAATCCCCGCGAGCCTTCGCGCGTACTCGGCGCACCCCTCCCGGCAGCGGGTCTGATGTGCTCGGAGGTCAGCGCTCAGTGCGGTCCCGGGCGCACCAGACCCGTTTCATAGGCCAGGACGACGGCCTGCACCCGGTCGCGCAGGTCCAGTTTCATCAGAATCCTGCCGACGTGTGTCTTCACGGTGGCTTCCGAGAGCACGAGCCGCGCCGCGATCTCCGCGTTGGACAAGCCCTGCGCCACCAGTCCGAGTACTTCCCGCTCCCGCTCGGTGAGCGCCGAGAGCGTCGGCGGTGGCGGCGCGGCGCTGCTCGGCAGCAGCGGGGCGAAGCGGTCCAGCAGTCGCCGCGTCGTGGAAGGGGCCACGACGGCGTCGCCGCTGTGCACGGCGCGGATCGCGGAGAGCAGTTCGGTGGGCGGCACGTCCTTGAGCAGGAATCCGCTCGCTCCCGCCTTGATCGCGGCGAATGCGTACTCGTCGAGGTCGAAAGTGGTCAGTATGAGCACCTTCGGGTGCGGGTCGAGGGCCGAGCCGAAGCCGTCGCCAAGCAGCCGACGCGTCGCCTCCACGCCGTCGAGTGCGGGCATACGCACGTCCATCAGCACGACGTCCGCCCGAACCTGCTCGAGGAGCTCCAGAGCGGCGACACCGTCCGCCGCTTCCCCGACGACTTCCATGTCCTGCTGGGCGTCGAGGATCATCCGGAACCCGGTGCGCAGCAGTTCTTGGTCGTCGACAAGCGCGACGCGGATCTTCAGATTCTCCCGGGCGGCCGTCGCTCCACCGGCCAGACCGCCGGTCATGCAGCGTCCCGGATCAACGCGGCGCGGTACGGAAGTACCGCCTCCACCTCGTATCCGCCTTCGTGCCTTGGACCGGCATTAAGCGCTCCCCCGTACATGGCGACTCTTTCCTTCATCCCAATCACGCCGTTTCCCTGGCCGTCGGTCAGCGCCGTGGCCCCTCGGCCGTCATCGCGTACCAGCATCCGAAGTTCGTCCTCACCGTAGTGCAGCGAAACCTGTGCGCTCACATGAGGGCCACCGTGCTTACGGGTGTTGGTCAGTGACTCCTGCACGATGCGGTACGCGGCGAGTGCCATTCCCTGAGGCAACGGCACGGGGACGCCCTCAACGGTGAAGTCGACCGCCAAGCCGGCGGCCCGCACCTGTTCCAGTAAGTCCTCCAGTTGGTCGACACCCGGCTGCGGGGCCCGATCAGCAGTGTTGTCCTCCGCGCGGAGCACGCCGATCAGACGCCGCATCTCGGCTAACGCGGAGCGGCCTGTCTCGGCGATCGTGCCCAGCGCTCGGCGCGCGGTCTGCGGGGAGCCGTCCAGCGCGTAAGTCGCACCCTCGGCTTGGACGACCATGACGGAGACATGGTGCGCCACCACGTCGTGCAGTTCGCGTGCGATACGCGCGCGTTCTGCGGCCGCCCCGATCTGTGCCTGCTGGTCCCGCTCACGTTCGAGCCTGCGCGCCTTGTCTTCCAGATCCAGGTAGTACGCGCGGCGGTAACGCATCGAGTCGCCGAGTACCCAGGCGATTATCAGCGGCGCGGCAAACACCCCGTATACGAAGACCCAGGCGTACGACGAGATGTGCGTCCTCGGCGCACCGGTGATCCAGTGTTCGAGTGCGATTACCACGCCGATCAACCCGACCCCGAGGCCGATCAGCGAGATGCGCCGCACTCGGTACGCGGCCAGCGCGTACACCGCCATCGGCACCGCGAGATCGGACAGGGTGGGCCTGTCGCCGAGGAGAGCCTGGAAAGCTCCGAAGAACACCACGGCCCAGTACGTCAGCACCGGGTAGCGCCGCCGGAAGAGCAGCGGCGCGCCGATGAACACCCCCGCCACGGAGGCGACGAACGCGTTGCGCTCCAGCACGGAGATCGCGCCGAAGAACACCAGCATGGCCGCCATCACACCGTCGACCAGCGTCGGGTGCTGCTGGAGCCATACATATACGCGTGTCACGGGAAGAGCGTACGAAATGAATGTCCCGGTGCCCATGCACCGCCGGGCCGAACTACGGACTCATCCCGCAGCGGTACGGTCTAATCCCATGGTGGGACAGACCGAGACGCGGCCGTGGTCGCAGGCGATGCAGCAGGCGCTTTACGGCCCGGGCGGCTTCTACCGGTCGGGGGCAGGGCCGGCGGCGCACTTCCGGACCTCCGTGCACGCCTCTCCGCTTTTCGCGGCCGCGGTTCTCCGGCTGCTTGGCGAGGTCGATGAGGCCTTGAACAGCCCCGATGAGCTGGCGCTGGTCGACGTGGGCGCCGGGCGCGGGGAGTTGCTGGAAGCGGTGTGGTCCGAGGCGTCGGCCCGCGAAACCCTTTCCCGGCGGCTGCGGCTCATCGCGGTGGATCTCGCCGACCGGCCCGGCGAGCTGGATCCCGTGATCGAATGGCGCCACACGCCGCCGCGCGAGGTGACCGGCCTTCTCATCGCGAACGAGTGGCTGGACAACGTGCCCTGCGACGTGGTGGAAGCGACGCGGGACGGCTGGCGCGTCGTCGAGGTTGCGGCGGACGGCGCGGAGCGGATCGGCAGCGCGCCGAACCCACTCGACCAGGAGTGGCTGTCCACGTGGTGGCCCAAACCCGAGACAGCCGACACCGAGCCGGACCCGCCGCCGCGAGCCGAGATTGGCCTGAGTCGTGACGCCGCGTGGGCCGAGGCCGTGGCGACGCTGGACCGAGGCGTCGCCATCGCGATCGACTACGCGCATGTCCGCGAGTCACGGCCGCCTTTCGGCACATTGGCCGGTTATGCCGGAGGTAGGCAGGTCATGCCGGCACCGGACGGTTCATGCGATATCACCGCACATGTGGCGCTCGATTCGTGCGCGGCGACGGCACGTGCCGACTGGACCGTACACAGCACCCAGCGAGAGGTTTTCCACAGCCTGGGGATAACCGGCGGGCGCCCGGAACTCGCCCTTGCCGCGAGCGACCCGCGCGGATACCTACGCGCGCTCGCCCAAGCCTCCACAGCCGCCGAATTGACCGATCCGCACGGCTTGGGCGCATTCGGCTGGCTGGTACAAGGCGTCGCGGTCCCCGTCCCCGCGTCGCTCACAGGTCTGTGACCTGACCGGCCGACCCGGGGCCGCTGCGGCGTACGGCGAAGCAGTGAGAGACTTACCCCTCATGGGACAGCTTGTGGAGCGCACCGCCGGAGTCGGCGCGGGCCTGGCCACCGAGGACATGATCCTCAACATCGGTCCGCAGCATCCGTCCACCCACGGCGTGCTGCGCTTGCGGCTGGTCCTCGACGGCGAGCGGATCGTGTCGGCCGAGCCGATCGTCGGTTACATGCACCGCGGCGCCGAGAAACTGTTCGAGGTGCGTGACTACCGGCAGATCATCATGCTGGCGAACCGGCACGACTGGCTCTCCGCCTTCTGCAACGAACTCGGCGTGGTCCTCGCCGCGGAACGGATGCTGGGGATGGAGTTGCCGGTGCGCGCGTCCTGGGCGCGCACGATGCTCGCCGAACTGAACCGGGTCCTCAACCACCTGATGTTCCTCGGCTCCTACCCCCTCGAACTGGGCGCGATCACGCCGATCTTCTACGCCTTCCGGGAGCGCGAAGACCTGCAGAAGGTGATGGAGGAGATCTCCGGCGGCCGCATGCACTTCATGTTCAACCGGGTCGGCGGCCTGAAGGACGACCTGCCGGCCGGCTGGCTTGACCGGGCACGCCGCACGATCCACGCGGTACGCGGCCGGCTCGCCGACATCGAGAACCTGATCCACGGCAACGAGATCTTCCGCGCGCGCACCGAGGGCGTCGGCGTGCTGACGACGGAACAGATCGCCGCGTACGGCCTGTCCGGTCCGATCGCGCGGGCCGGGGGCGTCGACTTCGACCTGCGCCGCGACGAGCCCTACCTCGCCTACGGCGAACTCGGCGACGTGCTGCGGGTGGTGACCCGTAAGGCCGGCGACTGTTTCAGCCGGTTCGACTGCCTCCTGGAACAGACCCGCGTCTCGCTGGACCTCGCCGAAGCCTGCGCCGATCGGCTCGCGGCGCTGCCGCAGGGCCCGATCAACCTGCGGCTGCCCAAGGTGCTCAAGGTGCCCGAGGGCGAGACCTACGCCTGGACCGAGAACCCGCTCGGCATCAACGGCTACTACCTCGTCTCACGCGGCGAGAAGACCCCGTGGCGGCTCAAGCTGCGCTCAGCCTCGTTCAACAACATCCAGGTGCTCGGCGAGCTGCTGCCGGGACATCTGGTCGCCGACATGGTGGCGATCCTCGGCTCGATGTTCTTCGTGGTCGGCGACATCGACAAGTAGGCCCGCGGCGGGCGCGGGCAGCGCCCGGGCCCGCGTCGCCGCTACGCCATGTCCTTGATCTCGCGCACGGAGAACTCGACGGTCTCGTCGTACGCGGTCAGGTCGAGCACGCCGTCCAGGTCACCCGCGCCGATCACCGGGGCCATCGCGAGCGCGGCCTCCGAGACCGGGACCGCATCGGCGGCCAACTGGTCGACGAACGGGCGATAGAGCCGATCCGCCTCGGCGCCGCGGTCCGCGCCGTCGCCATCCACGACCTGCCAGCCGCGCCGCCGCGCCACGGCATTGGCTTGGCGGGCGGTAACCGGTCGCGGCCTCGCGGGCCGTCCCGGCGTCGTCTCGTCCCCGCCCGACTCGCCCGCCGCGGCCCCGGACGACGCCGCCGGTTCCTCGACGGCCAGCACCAGCGAAGGCGCACCGGGCTGCCAACCGTCGGAGCCGGTGATCGCGTCGAGTTCGCGCTCGGCGGCGCGCCGGGCGGCGCGCTCCCGCTCCAACTGCTCGCGCGCGCGGGTGAGCTGATTCTGTATCAGGGTCGAGTACTGCTGTTCTTGCTCAAGCTCGGTGCGCACCCGCTCCAGTTCGCCGCGATGTCTGTGCTCGGCTGCCGCAAGCGCGTCGAGATCGGCGCGCCGCAGCCGGGCCATCTCCTTGGCTCGCCGTTCCACCATGCCGCGTTGCTGCCAGAGCGCGGCGAAACCGAGCACCGCGGCGGCCGAAGAGATGACACAGTCGGCCCACGCACCCGCGGGCTGACCCAGACCTGCGGCAAGGCCCCCGCCCGCCGCGGTCAACAGAAGGATGGCAATGCTCGGCCGGGTTCCCGACGGACCCGCCCCCGTAGTCTGCCGATGACGCATACGCGAACTCTAGTTGTCGCCACGCATTCTATGGAATACCCCGATTGCGGATCGGAACGTCAAAGCTGCGTCATGCCGCGTCGGGCGAAGGGAACGCCCTGATGACGGCGAACGCCCGTCAGGCGCCCGAGGGCACTTTGGCGTCGTTGCCCGGCTCCTCCGGTGGCACTTTCAGAATGTGTTCGAGATAGATCGCCGCCGCCACCAGAGCCGCGCCGCCCAGAACCGCGAAACCGCAGCGCAGCGCCTCCGAGCGGTAGATGCCGACGTCCAGTCGGCCGAGCAGGAACAGTCCGTAACCGGCGTAGATGCCGGCGAACACCGAGCCGACCAGGCCGGAGGCCTTCGCCAGCACCAGCGCGCGGGCTGCCTGCAACGGATCGATCGGTTTGACCGGCCGCTCGTTCGGCTCTCGTGGCAGCCCTCGCTCGATCCGCGCCCGCGCCTTGCGGTACGCGGCGAACCGAGCGCGCAGACCGAGCGCGACCCCGAATACCGCGGCCGCGAGCACCGCCAGGGTGATCGGCGCGGAGAGCGGCACCGCGGGGACGCTGCCGGCACCGAGGTGGTCCCAGAACCGCAGCACCGCATACGCGATAGCGGCCACGACGACTACGGTCGCCACGAGCACCAGCGGCTTGGTCGGTTTCACGGCTCCAGTCTGTCAGTTTCGGTTCCGCCGGGGCGAGCATCGTTCCGGTTCGATACGCCGTCAGAATGGCATACGGTTCGGTTCTCGCGCCGGTCGCAGCCGCGGCTTCACAGTTGTAACACCAGGTCGTCGCGTCGTTTCACTCCGCTGATCGGCTTGAGCGCCTCCAACAGCGCCGAGATCGGCCCCCAGCCCGGAAGCTTCGCGTCGGGCTCCACGTCGTGCCACGGGACCAGCACGAAAGCCCGCTCGTGGGCCCGCGGATGCGGCACCGTCAGCCTGTTGTTGTGGGTGACCAGTGAGTCATAGGCGATGATGTCGACGTCGATGGTGCGCGCCGACCAGCGTTCCTCCCCCCGCCGGCGGTGCAGTGCCTGCTCGATGGCCAGCGCCCGATCCAGCAGGGTCAGCGGGGTCAGGTCGGTGGAGACCACGACGACCGCGTTGTAGAAGTTCGGCTGGCCGCTCAGATCCGCGGAACCGGCCGCACCCCGCGGTCCGCCGAAGGGCTCGGTCTCGTAGACCGGGGAGATCCGCACGACTTCGAGGGCGGGCGTGTCCTCCAGGGCGTCCACCGCCGCCTGGAGGTTCGTCAGCCGGTGCTCCAGGTTCCCGCCGATCGCAAGCACCGCTCGGTGGTCGTAGCCCGGCGCGTTGTCGCGGTTCATCGTGCCTCCTGCCGCGCCTCGGTCCGCCGCCGGACGGTGACGGTGACGTCGTCGAACGGAACCGATATCGGCGCGTCCGGCTTGTGCACGGTGATCTGCACCTCACGCACGGCCGGATCGGCCAGACACGCGGCCGCGATCCGCTCGGCCAACGTCTCGATGAGGTTGACCGGCTCACCTTCGACGAGCGCGACGATCTTCTCGGCGATCGCCCCGTAGTCGGCCGTCGCGGCCAGGTCGTCACTCACCGCGGCGGCCCTGACGTCGACGCCGAGCGCGGCGTCCACGATGAAGGTCTGGCCCTCGGCCCGCTCGCGCGGGAAGACTCCGTGCCGACCGCGCCCCCGCAGTCCGAGCAGCTCTATCCGATCCAGATCCGCTGCCCGGTCCACGCTTTACCCCTCGCCCGTCTGCTGCCGCGTTTACCGCCTACGGCAAGCTGCCTCCCCACACCACCCCGGGGTCTAACCACCGGACGGCCCTTTGGGGGTTATTCGTGCTCGTCCGGCGGCTCGGCGCCGCCCGAAGGGAAGACCGGGGAGGAGTGGTGGGCGAACAGCAGCCAACGTCCGTCACCGGCGCGCCGGAAGAGGTTGGTGGCCTCGGCCCGGCCCCCGGCGAACCCCACCGGGTCCTCGCCCTCACCGTGCGGCAGGTCGGTCAGCACGTTCTCCGCGCAGGTCACCACGGCCATGTCTCCGCAGACCACGACCCGGACATCCGTGATGAAGAACTGAAGGTACGACAGGCGCGACATCACGACGGCCCACGACATCAGCACCTGCGAACGTCCGTGCACGGCGGGCTGTCCCGGGTGCACGCAGTGCGCGGTCCCGGCGTGTTCGCCGTCGATCCACACCGCGCGCACGGTGTCGAGGTCTCCGTCCTCCACCGCCTGGTAGAAGGCCTCGTTGACCGCGGCGACCGCGGCCTGCTCAGCAGTGAACGGCTCCTCGTCCACCGGCGGCTGTGTCGCCATCAACGGCCCCCCGCTCTCTTCGCGTATCGCGGATCACCTACCGCGGCCGCGACACGCACCGCGTCAATCGCCTCAGCCGCCGCGTGTACCCGCACCGCCCACGCGCCGCGAGCCGCGACGAGCGTGACGAGCGCGATCGTGGCGACGTCCCGTTCCGGCGCGGGGCGCGGCTCGCCGTCCGGGCCGGCCAGCAGCCGGCCGAGGAAGCGCTTGCGCGACGGGCCGACCAGCACCGGGTGGCCCAGAGAGTGTAGCTCGTCGAGATGGCCGACCAGCTCCCAGTCGTGCGCCGCGGTCTTGGCGAAGCCCAGACCCGGATCGAGGATGATCCGGTCCGGCGCGATTCCGCCGCCGACCGCCCGCTCGACGCGTTCGGCCAGTTCACGCCGCACCTCGGCGACGACGTCCCCGTACACGGCACGGCTGTTCATATCGACGCTGTGCCCGCGCCAGTGCATCAGTATGTACGGAACCTGCGCCTCGGCCACGAACGGGATCATCTCCGGGTCGGCCTGTCCGCCGCTGACGTCGTTGACGATGCGCGCGCCCGCCGCAACGGCACGCCGGGCGACCTGCGCGCGCATCGTGTCGACGGAGATGATCGCGCCCTCGCGGGCCAGCGCCTCGATGACCGGGACGATGCGGCGCATCTCCTCCTCGGCGGGGACACGCAGCGCCCCGGGTCTGGTCGACTCGCCGCCGACGTCGAGGTAGTCGACGCCGGCGGTCAGCAGTTCCAGGCCGTGCGCGATCGCCGCGCGCGGCTCGAAGTAGCGGCCGCCGTCGGAGAACGAGTCGGGCGTGACGTTGACCACGCCCATCACGGCGCACCGGTCGAGTTCGGCAAGTCCCGTCACCCGCCGGTTGGGTCGCGTCGCCAGCACAGCCATGGGCTCAGCCTAGCGACTGCGCGGGGTTCAGCCGACCGCCGCGCGGCGCCGGCCGGTCAGTAGGTCCGCAGCGAGGCCGCCTCGGTCTGCTCGCCTTCGTCCTTCGGGCCGCGGCGCAGCAGCGAGGGCAGCACCAGGAATGCCTCGGCTTCCAGCGCCGCCAGCGCGATCCGGGGCAGTTCGCGGGTCTGCCGGAAGGCCACGAAGCGCGGTTCCCAGACCGGGCGGAACTTGGCGTTGAAGCGGTACAGCGATTCGATCTGGAACCAACGCGACAGGAAGACCAGCAGCCCCCGCCATCGCCGCAGAACCGGGCCGGCCCCGATCCGCTCGCCGCGTTCCAGCGCGGAGCGGAACACCGCGAAGTTCAGCGACATCCGTTTCACGCCGAGGGCTCGCGCCTCTCGCAGCGTGGCGACGATCATCAGCTCGTTGAGTCCCGGGTCCGCCGAACGGTCGCGCCGCATCAGGTCCAGGGAGAGCCCGTCCACGCCCCAGGGCACGAAGTTGAGCACGGCCCGGATCTCACCGTCCTTGACTGCGGTCACCACGACGCAGTCGCCGTCGGCGGGATCGCCGAAGCGGCCCAGCGCCATGGAGAAGCCGCGCTCGGTCTCGGTGGAGCGCCCGTCGCAGGCCAGTCTCCGGATCAGGACGACCTCGGCCGCGGGGATGTCGCGCAGCCGGCGTACCTGGCAGGTGTAGCCCTGCCGTTCGATCCGGTTGACCATCTGCCGCACGTTGCGCATCGCGCGGCCTTCGAGCGAGAAGTCGGCGACCTCGACCACCGCCTCGTCGCCCAGCTCCAACGCGTCCATGCCGGCCTCGCGGTGCCAGATTTCGCCGGCCTGCTCCGAGCAGCCCATGACCGCGGGAATCCAGGCGTAACGTTCGGCCCGCTCGATGAAGGCCCGGATGGCGCCGGGCCAGGCCTCCGGGTCACCGATCGGGTCACCGCTGGCCAGCATCACCCCGGAGACGACCCGGTAGGCGATGCAGGACTTGCCGGTGGCGGAGAAAAGCACGGACTTGTCGCGGCGCAACGCGAAGTAACCGAGCGAGTCACGCCGCCCGTGCCGCTCCAGCAGCGCGCGAATCTCGGTCTCCTGCTGCGGGGTGAGCCGAGCGGCCGGTTCGGCCGGCCGCAGGAACAGGTAGAGCGTGACCAGCACGGTCAGCAGGCCGAGGCCGAACAGGGAGAAGTAGATGTAGTCGCCGTAGTTGTCGCCGCGAAACTGCATCGGCCCGCTGACTCCGGCGAGTCCCAGCACGACGTGGTCGATCCGGTCGAACATGCTCGCGCTGCCGACGATGTGGTCCCCTCGCGCCGAGACCAGTAAGAGCCCGATCACGATGTCGCCGATCAACATCGCCCAGAAGGTCCAGATCGCCCGCCACCGCGACTTCGGGTCGCTGAGCGCGTAAAACTCGTCGCGGTAAACGATCAGCAGGACCAGGAAGACGAAGTAGAGCACGAGCCCGCCCAAGTGCTCACGCCGCACCACGTGTACGGCGATCGACGCGGCAAGCAACGCGACGACGCCCATCCAGGCGCGGTGCTTACGCCGCCGGAGCGCGTGCGCCAGCGAGACCAACAGCACGCCGAGGATCAGGCTGGCGGCGACCGCGTACGGATTGACCTGGAGCCCGGGCACCAAGTGTCCGAACTTGTGCACGGACTCCATGTGCCTGACCCGCGGGAAGAGGGCGGACAGGATGTCGAAAAGGCCGAGCAGGTAACAGAGGATTCCGGCGGCGCGCGGTACCCACGGTTTCGGAGTGCGTACCGGCGGTGGGGGGGGTCTTGGGCTCGAGCGCGG
>NZ_JAGSXH010000123.1 GCF_018283645.1 Actinocrinis puniceicyclus
CGCCACGCCGGGCCGCCCACCATAGACCTCGTCAACCTCAAACCCCTGATACCCGAACCGGTCCGCGCGCCGTCCCAGCCGACATCCCTGCAGCTCGCAGCCTAGATCATCAAGCTAAGTGGCATTGGATCAGGCGCCGACGGCGGCGAGGCGCTCCTTACGCAGCCGCTGATGCCAGCGCTCGTCCACCGGCGAGGGCGCGCTGTCGCCATCCGCCCAGGACAGGATCAGGTCCGCCAGCGCCGGGTTGCGCGCGAGCACCGGGCCGTGCAGGTAGGTGCCCGCGATCGTGCCGGCGTGCGCGCCGTCGGTGCCCGCGCCGGCGCCGTTGCCGTTGCCGACCCGCACCGTGCCCAGCGGCCGCACCCCCTGGCCCAGCAGCGTGGTGCCCATGTGGTTCTCGAAGCCGGTCAACGGCCCCAGGCCCGCGCCGCCCACCGCCAACTGCGGATCTGAGTCAGCGACGACCTCGCCGACGCAGCGCACGCTGCCGCGGTGCGAGGTCACGTCGATCAGCCCGAGTCCGGGCAGCACGCCCTCCTGCTCGTCGTAGAAGGTGTGGCCCATCAGCTGGAAGCCGGCGCACACCGCGAGTACCGCGGCGCCGCGGCCGGCCGCGCGCGTCAGGCCCGGGTCTCGGCGCAGCCGCTCGGCGGCCAGGCGCTGCGGGCGGTCCTCCCCGCCGCCGATCAGATAGATGTCGCCCTGTTCGGGCACGGCCTGGTCGCTGCGCACGTCGACGCGCTCGACGCGGTGCCCGCGCGCCGCCGCCCGGTACTCCAGGATCAGCGCATTGCCCTGGTCGCCGTAGGTGGACAGCAGATCCGGGTAGATCCACACGATCCGCAGCGCGCTCGGACCGGGCGCGGGGCGCCCCTGGGACACGGACACTCAGGCACCTACCTTCTGGCGCAGCTGCTGGAACGCGGTGTAGTTCGCGATCACGTCGATCAGGCCCTCGGGCGCGGCCGCGAGCGCGGCGTCCAGGTCGTCGTGCACGGTGAAGTCCACGCCGGCGACCTGCAGGCGCACCGCCAGGTCCAGGCGCCGCTGTCCGATCACCAGCACCGGACGGCCGCGCAGGCGCGTGTAGTCCACGTCCCACAGCCAGGAGGTGTCGGTGCCGTCGGCGCCCAGGGCGTTGACCGACAGCAGCACCGGATGCGCGTCGGCACCGGCCACGAGGTCGAACGTCTCCAGCCACCCGGCCGGATTCTTGGCCAGCAGCAGCCGCAGCTGGCGTCCCCGATAGCTGACCGTGTCGTAGCGGCCGGCGACGGCGGCCACCTGCTCCATGCGCGCGACCGCGCGGTGCGGGTCGACACCGAACAGGGACGCGACGGCGGCGGCCGTGGTGGCGTTGGCGCGGTTCGCGCGGCCGGGCAGCCGCAGGCCGCCCAACGGCACGCGCACCCCGTACGGGTCGCGCAGCGCCTCGCCGTCCAGGACCCAGGTCGGCTGGGGCCGGCGCAGGTCGCAGGCGGCGCAGTGCCATTCCTGCCCGGTGCGCTGCAGCACGCCGCCGCATCGGGGGCAGGACCAGGCGTCTTCCTGCCAAGCCTGCCCGGCGGCGACCCACACCACGCGCTCGACCTGCCCGGCGGCCCACACCACCAGCGGGTCGTCGCAGTTCGCGACGATCGTCGCCGAGCTGCCCGCCAGCCCATCGCGCCAGCGCTGGGCGAGCATCCGGGTCTCGGCGGCGCGGTCGAGCTGGTCGCGCGAGAGGTTCAGCAGCGCGATCGCGCTGGGGGTGGTCTGCGTGGCGACCGCGGGCAGGTACTTCTCGTCGACCTCGATCACGGCGTAGCGCGCGTCGCGGTCGGTGGCCATCGCGGCGGTGATCCCGGCGGGCATGTTCGCGCCCAGGGCGTTGGAGACCACCGGGCCCAGGGCCCGCAGCGCCTCGGCGATCAGGCGCGTGGTGGTGGTCTTGCCGTTGGTGGCGGACACCAGCACGCAGGTGCGCCCCGCGGTCAGGCGCGCCAGCAGCCGGGGGTCCAGGCGCAGCGCCACCCGCCCGCCGATCACGCCGCCGGAGCCGCGGCCCGCGGCTCGCGAGACCGCGCCGGTGACCTTCCCGGCCGCGACCGCGACCTTCGCGCGCGCCGGCAGGTCAGCCGGGTCCTGCGCCGCCGCGCCGTGCCCGGCGCCCTCGTCCTGGGACGCCACCGTCGTGTCCACCCGGTGCCTTTCCGCTCCGCCGCCGCGCCGGACCGCGACCGGCGCGGCGCTCATGCTACCGCCAGGCAAGATCGCCCGTGATATCGGCAGGTCAGAACAGGGCAAGGTCCGCGCAGGAGCGGCTGGTACGGCGGGTCACGCCGCGGGCGGGAGCCTCGATGCGCACCGGCTCGCCGAACTCGAACAGGTCCACGGTCACCGCGTGATCCGCGGTCGGGTCGTCCGCCGGGGTCCAGTGCGCAAGCTCCAGGCGCAGCCGCACTATCCGCGGCACCCCGCCCTCGCCCCCGGACCCGTCGTCGCTCGCGTCGTCGTTCTCGGCGTCGGGTTCAGCGCCGGCGGTTTCGGCCGGGTCGACGAACGCGGTCAGCACGAGGGTGTTGGCGCCGTGGTCGCGCAGCTGCCGGGCCAGGCGGGCCAGCAGCCGGTCCGGGTCGGCCGGCTTGGGTTTGAGGGTCACGGTGTACGCGTCCAGTGTTCGCCCGTCGATCTCGCGGGTGCCGGCCGGGTCCAGGGCGGCCGCTGCGCGCACCGCGGCGGCCAGCACCCGGGGCTCGGCGTAGGCGTGCAGGCCGCAGGCGTCCTGCTCGCTGAAGCTCTGCCACGCGCGCACAGGCAGGCTTTCGTCCTGAGCGCCGGCGTCCGGCGCGTCCTCGCCCGCGGCTTGATCCTCCGCCTCGTGTCCGTCCTCGTCAGCGTCCTGCTCGTCGGCGGCTTCGGCGGCTTCGGCGTCGAGCAGGTCGGCCTCGACACCGTCCTCGACCTCGCTCTCGTCCGACTCGTCCCGCTCGGCCACGTCGTCGAGTTCCGCGGAGGCGGACGGCGCGGCGGACGGCGCCAGGTTGTCCTCGTCGTCGAGCGCGGTCGCCCGGTACGCGGTGGACCCGACGCGCACGTATTCGAATGCATACTTGCCGCGGATCACGGTGGCGCGCGAGCGGTGGGCGGCGAAGTCCACCGCGCCCTCGCCGATCGCGGTGCCCGAGCCGTGCCGGCAGCGCCACGTGGTCGACATCGACGCGGTCGCCAGGCTTTCCAGCGCCTCGGCGATCCGCGCGGCGTCCAGCGCCGCCCGCCCGCCCGTGCGCGCCGCGCCCCGACCCCGTCCGAACAGCCGTATCGACGCCATCATGGCCCCGCAGCCTAGCGGTCCGGGAGGAGCGCGCGGTAGCCGCCGTCGCGCGGCCGGGTGGCGTGTGCCGCCGCGGGTGCGGGCGCTGCGAGAATACCCGGCGTGGACCTCTTCGAACGCCTGCCGGACACCACCGACCCCGACGCGCTGTACGCGGCGTTCACCGGATGGACCGACGCACGGGGCCTGACTCTCTACCCCGCGCAGGAGGAGGCGCTGATCGAGCTGGTCACCGGCGGCAACGTGATCCTGGCCACCCCCACCGGCTCGGGCAAGTCCCTGGTCGCGGCCGGCGCGCACTTCGCGGCGTACGCGCGCGGGCAGCGCTCCTACTACACCGCGCCGATCAAGGCGCTGGTCTCGGAGAAGTTCTTCGACCTGTGCGCCGCCTTCGGGTCCGCCAACGTGGGGATGCTCACCGGGGACGCATCGGTCAACCCGCTGGCGCCGATCATCTGCTGCACCGCGGAGGTGCTGGCGAGCATCGCGCTGCGCGACGGCGCCGAGGCGGACGCGGACGTGGTGGTGATGGACGAGTTCCACTTCTACGCCGACCCGGACCGCGGCTGGGCGTGGCAGGTGCCGCTGCTGGAGCTGCCGCGCGCGCAGTTCCTGCTGATGTCCGCGACGCTCGGGGACGTCGCCCGGTTCGAGACGGACCTGACGCGGCGCACCGGCCGCTCCACGCTGACGGTGCGCTCGGCGCAGCGGCCGGTGCCGCTGTCGTACTCGTACCGGATGACGCCGCTGCACGAGACCGTGCAGGAACTGCTCGAAGGCGTGCAGGCGCCCGTGTACATCGTGCACTTCACGCAGGCCGCCGCGATCGAGCGGGCCCAGTCGCTGATGAGCGTGAACGTGTGCACCCGCGCCGAGAAGGACGCGATCGCGCAGCTGATCGGCGGGTTCCGGTTCACCACCAGGTTCGGCAAGACCCTCTCCCGGTTCGTGCGCCACGGCATCGGGGTGCACCACGCCGGGATGCTGCCGAAGTACCGGCGGCTGGTCGAGCGCCTGGCGCAGGCCGGGCTGCTGAAGGTGATCTGCGGCACCGACACTCTCGGGGTGGGGGTGAACGTGCCGATCCGCACGGTGCTGTTCACGGCGCTGTCCAAGTACGACGGGCGGCGGGTGCGCCTGCTGCGCGCCCGCGAGTTCCACCAGATCGCCGGGCGGGCCGGGCGCGCCGGGTACGACACGATCGGGTATGTGGCCGCGCAGGCCCCCGACCATGTGATCGAGAACGAGCGGGCGCTGGCGAAGATCGGGGACGACCCGAAGCGGCGGCGCGGCTACACCCGCAAGAAGGCCCCGGAGGGTTTCATCGCCTGGAGCGAGGCGACCTTCCAGAAACTGATCGAGGCCGAACCCGAGCCGCTGGTCTCCCGCTTCCAGGTCACCCACGCGATGCTGCTGGCGGTCATCGCGCGGCCCGGCGACCCGTTCGCGGCGATGCGCCGGCTGCTTACGGACAATCACGAGCCGAAGTCGGCGCAGCGCCGGCACATCCACCGCGCGATCGCGATCTACCGCTCGCTGCTCGACGCGGGCGTGGTCGAGCGGCTCGCGCAGCCGGACGAGACCGGCCGCACGGTGCGCCTGACCGTGGACCTGCAGCAGGATTTCGCGCTCAACCAGGCGCTGTCCACCTTCGCGCTGGCCGCGTTCGACCTGCTCGACCCGCAGTCCCCGAGCTACGCGCTCGACGTGCTCTCGGTGGTGGAGTCGACGCTCGACGATCCGCGTCAGATCCTGGCGGCGCAGGAGAACAAGGCCAAGGGCGAGGCGGTGGCCGAGATGAAGGCCGCCGGGGTCGAGTACGAGGAGCGCGTCGAACGCCTGGCCGAGATCAGCTACCCCAAGCCGCTGGCGGAACTGCTCACGCACGCCTACGAGCTCTACCGGCGCGCGCACCCGTGGATCGGCGACCACCCGCTCAGCCCCAAGGCGGTGGTGCGGGAGATGTACGAGCAGGCGATGACGTTCTCCGACTACGTCGCCACCTACCAGCTCGCGCGCGCCGAGGGCATCGTGCTGCGTTACCTGGCCGACGCGTACAAGACGCTGCGGCACACGGTGCCCGAGCACACCAAGAGCGAGGAGTTGCACGACTTGATCGAGTGGCTCGGGGAGATCGTGCGCCAGGTGGACTCCAGCCTGGTGGACGAGTGGGAGGCGCTGACCAATCCCGAGGCGGCCGCCGAGATCGCGGCCACCGGGGACGACGCGCCGCCGCCGGTGACCGCCAATCCGCGCGCGTTCCGCGTCCTGGTGCGCAACGCGCTGTTCCGGCGGGTCGAGCTGGCCGCGAAGGACGACGCCGACGCGCTCGCGGACCTGGACGGCGAGGACGCGCTGGTCATGCAGGAGCTGGGGCTCGCGGCGACCGAGGAGTGGGACGGGGCGTGGAGCGCGGACGACTGGGATGAGGCGCTGGGGGAGTACTACGCGCAGCACGAGCAGATCCTCACGGGCCCCGACGCGCGCGGCCCGAAGCTGCTGTTCGTGCAGGAGGAGGAGCTCAACAGCAACCAGGACCGGGTGTGGAAGGTGCGGCAGGTGATCGACGACCCGGCCGGAGACCGCGACTGGATGCTGACCGCGGAGGTGGACCTGGGCGCGAGCGACGCCGCGGGGCGCGCGGTGCTGCGGGTGCTGGATTTCGCCCGGCTGGGGTGACCAGGCCGGCGGCGGGCCGCCGCCCGCGCACGCAGCACGCGGCACGCGGCGCGGGCGGCCGCCGGCTCTCCTCGCGTCAGAGCCTTCGGGGCGTCAGAACCTTGATGTGTCCACGGTGATCGGCTGCTCAAGCGGCAGGACGAGCTCTTCGCCGAAGGGGAGCGCGCTCACCTCGCAGTATCGGCCCCCGGCCGGGTCGCTGTGCAGCACGCACCTGCGCCGCTTCTGATCAACCAGCAGATACAGCGGAACCTCCGCGCGCGCATAGCCGGCCGCCTTCGCGTAGTCCCGCGTCTCCTGTCCCGGTGAGGTCACCTCGACTGCGAGCAGGCACATACTCATCTGGAAGAGCCACTGCGTTCGGCTGTCCATCAGCTTGTCGGGCATCAGCGCGAGATCGGGGATGTACCGATCCCCGTCGGGCTCTTCGAGCGTGCAGTTGTCGTAAAGCCGGTGCCCGTGCGGCAGTCGGCCGTACGCGGCCTCTCGAATGTCCTGAAGAATGAATCCGTGCTTGCCGAACGGTGACGCTGCCACGGTGATCTGACCCCCGATGATCTCGGCTCGGTAGCCGTCGGGCAGTTCGAGATCGTCGTGAATCGAATGCATCACGTCGAGCAGGTCGTGCTCTCGGTCAGACATCACGATCGTCATCGTCCCACCTCCTCGTTGTCGTTGGAAAGCCGCAGCGCCGTGCGCGGCGGCGACAGCAACCGTGGCAGCCTTTCGCACGGGTTTTCCACGGTTACGCGCACTGCCACGCGAAAGTGTGATCTTGTGGTGTAGGAAGGGCGCCGTTCTCTTGCCACGGAGGCTTGTTCATGCTCGTCACCAACCACGTGTTGTCCGGGGCGCTGCTGGGCGCCGCCGTGCGCAGCCCCGCCGCCGCGCTGCCGCTCGGGGTCGCCTCGCACTTCGCGCTCGACGCGCTGCCGCACTGGGGCCAGTGGCTCAGCCGGGCGCACTTCCTGCGCGTCGCCACCGCCGACGGGCTGACCGGCCTGGCCGTGATGGGCGCGGCCGCCGCGCTCACCCCGCCCGAGCGCCGGGCCGGCGTGGTCGCGGGCATGGTCGGGGCGGCGCTGCCGGATCTGGACAAGCCGACGCGGGTCTTCTTCGGGTTCTCACCCTTCCCTCGGCGCGTCAACGATTTCCACGGCCGCATCCAGGACGAGGCGCCCGGCAGGTTCTACAGTCACGAAGTGGTCGCCGGCGCGCTGTTCGCGGCCGGGTTCGCGGCGCTGACCGCGGCGGCCCGCGCGGGCCGCCGGACGCGCGCACGCCCGTGACCCGGGTGCAACCGGCCGGAAACGTGCCGTGGCGAGACTGGCGGGGCCGGGCGACGGCGACGGCTTTCTGTCCACTGCGTGCACTGATCCACATCGGCGACGAGGGATGAGGAGGAGCCGTGCTGTTGCGGTTGCGGATCTGGGTGGCCGACCGGCCCGGGGCGCTCGGCCAGGTCACCCGGGAGCTGGGCGCCTGCGGCGCGGACATCGTGCAGGTCAGCGTCCTGAGCCGGGAACGCGGGCGGGCGCTGGACGAGATCACCGTCTTCCTGCCCGAGCAGGAGCAGCGCGACCGGCTCGAACGCGCCCTGCGCGCGCTGACCTCGGTGACCGTCGAGGGGATCCGGCCCTCCGGGGAGGTGCCCGGCGCGTTTCCCGACCTGGACCTGCTCGGACGGGTGGCCGCCGACCCGCGCGCCGCGCTGAACCTGCTCGCGGAGGCGCTGCCGCGGATCCTGGCCGCGGACTGGGCCGTGGTCGTGCCCGCCGGGGCCGGCGGGCCGCTGCCGGCCGCCGCGGTGACCGCCCGCAGCTGGAGCGCGCCGCGCGAGATCGAGGTGCCGCAGCTGCCCCAGCGCGCCGCGGCGGTGTCGGTGGGCGGGACCCGGTACGCGTGCGCTCCGGTCGGCGAGAGCGGGCTGCTGCTGGTGGTCGCCCGGATCGGCGATCCGGCGTTCCACCGCTTCGAGGTGATGCGCCTGGCGCGCGTCACGCAGGTCGCCGCCGCGATAGCCGGGTCGCGGCTCGGCGCGCGCGCCCCCGCCTCCAGCGCGCAGGACGGCAGCTGACGGCCCGGGGCGCAGGTCCCGGCACGCGCCGGCCCGGCGAGGCGCGCCGGCATCGGCACATCGGCAACGCGCCGGGCGGGCCGCTGCCCCGCGGCACCGGGATCGCCGCGGCGGCGCGCTCGAGGCCGCCGATCGGTCGATCCGCGGTCCCGTCGAGCCCCGGCCGTCGAGCCCGGCCCCGTTCAGGCGGTGGCCGGCGATTCGCCGCGGGCCGCTCGCGGCGGGCGGCGGCGCAGGAAACGGGCCTCCACGTACCGGTGCGACGGCGCCGCACACGCGAACGACCCCGCCAGCAGCAGCGGCGCGATCACCGGCCAACCGCTGCCCGGCAGGTTGTGGTGCAGCAGCCGGGAGACGGCATCGTTGTACAGGTACAGCCCGTAACTGACCGTGCCGGTGTAGCGCAGCGGCCGCGCGCAGAACACCGCCGCCGCCGGCCCCGGGCGCGGCCCGAGCAAACCCGCCAGCAGTAGCCCCCCGCACGCGGCCGCCGCCAGGTACGTGCCCTGCGTGCCCAGCGGCGCGCGCCACGCCAGCAACGCCAGACCCGCCAGCGCGGCCGGCACCGCCGCCGCGCCCTCCACCGCGCCCGGCAGCAGCCGGTGGCGCCACGCGACCGCGAGCGCGCACCCCAGCAGCAGTTCCGCGCCGCGCCCCAGCGGGTCGAAGAACACCTGCCCCGGCGCGACCAGACCGCCGGCGTCCACCGCCGCACCGGCCGCCGCCAGCGCCACGGCCGCCAGCAGCACCCCGGCCGCCAGCCGGCGCGGGTCGCCGCGCCCGGACGGGCGCACCCCGCCGCGCAGGCACGCCGCCAACGCCGGCGGCCAGAGCAGGTAGAACTGCTCCTCGCACGCCAGCGACCAGGTCGGGGTGAACGCCCCCAGCGGCGCCCCGCCCAGCCACACCGCCACATTCGACGCGAACGCCCACGTCGCAGCCACCTGCTGGCGCAGCGGCCAGCGGTCGAGCAACTGGTGCGCCGTCAGCGAGACCGCCGCGACCGCGACGGTGAGCAGCGCCAGCGCGGGCAGGATCCGGCGGGCGCGGCGCGCGTAGAAGGCTCGCAGCGCGATCCGCCCGCCGCGCGCGTGCTCCTCCAGCAGCAGCGAGGTGATCAGGAACCCGGAGAGCACGAAGAACAGGTCCACCCCGATCCACGCGGCCCGCAACGGCAGGTGCGCGTGGTCGCAGATCACCAGCAGCACCGCCGCGCCGCGCACCCCGTCCAGCGCCGGTCGGCGCCCCAGCCGCCGCACCGCGGGCCCCTGCGGCCCGTCGGGCGCCACCGATACCGCTACGGCCAGTGGCGCGCCCGCACGCTCGCGCACCCTCTCGCCGCCGCCCACCCGTGCACGATACGGCCTGCGCTCAGGCTGCACCGAAACGCCCCCGGCGTGCGCCCGCCGGCCGCGCCCCCGGCCGACCGGCGCCGAAACCCGCGGCCGAAGCGGTCGAAAAGGGGGCACACCAGGCCGGTGTGCGGCAGTTCACACCCAGCGCCGCACGGCGGGGGTGAGCGGGAATAGCGCGCCGTGGCACACTCTTGGATTAGACAGCAACAGCGTGCTCCGGGGTCGGTGCAATTCCGAACCGGCGGTGACAGTCCGCGACCCGCGAGGGCAGCGCACCCGGCCAACCGGCCGGACGCTCCCGGACGGTGGATCCGGTGGAATTCCGGAACCGACGGTGAAAGTCCGGATGGGAGGCAGCACGCGGGAGCGTCGGCTCGTGCACGCGCACGCCGCCCGCCCGCTCCCGGCCCTTGCGTGGCCGGGACACCCTCGGCGGGGCCAACGGCGCGCCCGTGCGCCCGCCCGCACGCTCCTTGACGCCTCCCTTCGCCCGCGCCCCGGGGCCGCCCGCAGTGGCGCGACGGCGAGAGGGAGAGCAGCAAACGATGTTCACCGGCATCATCGAAGAACTCGGCGAGGTCCTCGCCGTCGAGATCCTGTCCGACGCCGCCCGTTTCACCATCCGCGGACCCGTGGTCACCGCGGACGCGACCCACGGCGCCTCCATCGCGGTCAACGGCGTGTGCCTGACCGTCACCGACCCGACCGGCGCCGACACGCTCGCCGAAGGCCGGTTCACCGCCGACGTGATGGCCGAATCCCTCAGCCGTTCCAGCCTCGGCGACCTGGCCCCCGGCGACCGGGTCAACCTGGAACGCCCGATGAGCGCCGCCGGCCGATTCGGCGGACACATCGTGCAGGGACACGTCGACGGCACCGGCACCGTGCTGGCGCGCAGCCCGAGCGAGCACTGGGAAGTGGTGAGCATCGGCCTGCCGGCGCGGCTGGCGCGGTACGTGGTCGAGAAGGGCTCGATCACCGTCGACGGGATCAGCCTGACCGTCGCGTCCGTCTCCGACGCCGCCGCCGCCGGCGAGAGCGCGTTCACCGTCTCGCTGATCCCCGCCACCCTCGCCCAGACGACCCTGGGCATCAAGCGGCCCGGCGCGCGGGTCAACCTCGAAGTCGACGTGATCGCGAAGTACACCGAGCGGCTGCTGGCCGGCCCCGCCCGGATCGCCGACCCCGAAGGGGCCGCGCCCGAGGGCTCCGACCCCGAGGGCTCCGACCCCGAAGGGGCCGCGCTCGCCGCGGCGAGCGCCGGAGCAGCGCGATGAACCACCTGTTCGGATGGGCCGACCTGGTCGCCTTCCGGCTCGGCGGCGAAACCGTGCGCTGGTCCGACCTGCTGGGCAACCTGCTCGGCCTGGCGACCGTCGCCCTGGCGCTGCGCCGCAGCCTGTGGACCTGGCCGGTGCAGATCACCGGCGCGGTGCTGCTGCTGGGCGCCGACATGGCCGTGCACCTGGGCGGCACCGCCGCCCGGCAACTGGCCGTTATCGCGCTGGCCGGCTACGGCTGGGCCCGCTGGCGGCGTGCGGGCGATGCCGCGGCCGCGAGCGGACCCGGCGGCGCGGTACGGGTGCGCTGGGCCGGCTGGACGCAGCGCGCGCTGCTGCTGGCCGCGATCGCCGCCGGCACCGGCGCGTTCGCCTGGCTGCTCTCGGCGACCCACAGCTCCTGGAACCCGCTGCCCGACGCGTACATCTTCATCGGAACCCTCGCCGCCACCCTCGCGCAGGGCCGCGGCTGGGTGGAGTTCTGGCTGGTGTGGATCGCCGTCGACGTCGTGGGCGTGCCGCTGGCGTTCCACAGCGGCCTGCCGGTCTCCGGTTTCACCTACGTCGTGTACTTCGCCCTCGTGCTCGCCGGACTGCGCCAGTGGGCCCGCCTGGCCGGCAGCGGCGGCGACGCGGCGGCACCCGCACCGGGCAGCGCGCCGGCCTCGGTCACACCGTCCGCCGCCCCGACCGACACCCGCACCGCCGCCGAAGGGGTACACGCATGAGCGCCGAAACACTCGAACGCACCACGCTGCTCGACACCGTCGAGACCGCGATCGCCCAGATCGCCGCCGGACGCCCCGTGGTGGTCGTCGACGACGAGGACCGCGAGAACGAAGGCGACATCATCTTCGCCGCCGTGCACGCCACCGCCGAACTGCTGGCCTTCACCGTGCGCTACTCCAGCGGCGTGATCTGCGTGCCGATGCCCCCGCAGCGCGCGGACCTGCTCGGCCTGCCGCCGATGACCGCCGTCAACGAGGACCGCAAGGGCACCGCGTTCACCGTCAGCGTCGACGCCCGCCACGGCGTGAGCACCGGCATCAGCGCCGCCGACCGCGCCCACACCATACGGCTGCTGGCCGACGAGGCCACCACCGCGGGCGACCTGACCCGCCCCGGGCACGTCTTCCCGCTGCGCGCACGCCCCGGCGGGGTGCTCGAACGCCCCGGGCACACCGAGGCCGCCGTCGACCTGGCGCGCCTGGCCGCACTGCCGCCGATCGGCGTGCTCGTCGAGATCGTCAACGACGACGGCACCATGGCCCGGCTGCCCGACCTGCTGCCCTTCGCCGCCCGCCACGGCCTGGCGATCATCTCCATCGCCGACCTGATCGCCTACCGGACGGCCCGCTCGCGCTGAACGCGCCTGCGATAACGTCGGGACCGCACCGACCGCACCGAGCGCACCGAGCGCACCGAGCGCACCGAGCGTCGCCGTGCCCGGCGGCCGCGCCCGCGGCCGGCCGAGCGGGCAGCACGCCACGAGAGAACCTGGAACTGGAGAACGCGTGTCCGGCACCGGAGCACCGCAACTGGTCGTGGACCCCGCGGACCTGAGGAAGTGCGCGCAGCTGCGCGTCGGCATCGTGGCCGCCCAGTGGCACACCGAGGTCATGGACGCGCTGCTGGACAACGCCCGCGAAGCACTCGCCGAGATCGGCATCGCCGAGCCGCGCGTCCTGCGCGTGCCCGGCTGCTTCGAACTGCCGGTCGCCGCGTACGCCATGGCCAAGCGCCGCTACGACGCGATCATCGCCCTCGGGGTCGTGGTGCGCGGCGGCACCCCGCACTTCGAGTACGTCTGCCGGGCCGCCACCGACGGACTGGCGAAGCTCGCCGTCGAATCCGGCATCCCGGTCGGGTTCGGCGTGCTCACCTGCGACACCGAGCAGCAGGCGCTCGACCGCGCGGGCCTGCCCGGATCAGCCGAGGACAAGGGCCGCGAGGCCGCGCTCAGCGCCGTGGCCACCGCGCTCACACTCAAGGGGCTGGGCGAACATTGACATCCTCCGCCGCCCTGAAGGGCGGGGATTCCACCCGTCGCCGGGTGGGTTTCCTGCTTCGTCACCGACTGCCCGCCGGGCATGCGCCCCTTGGGTCTGACACCGGCTCCACAGGCCAACACGGCGAGCCCCGCCGCCTGCGTGTCGGTGGGGTGGAAGCGGTACTTGAAAGCCTGCTTGACCTGCTGTGTCGCGTTTACGGGATATCACGCCTGAGTGTAAGGAGCGCGAGGTTATGAGGGATGCGGTTCCTCCCCGCCCTGAAGGACGGGGCATCCCCGCAAGAAATCCGGTGACCGGACCGGCGAACACGCCCGCCGCGCAAGAGGCGGCCGCGGGCGGCAAGAGCTTCGAGCGGCTGCACGCCGAACTGGCCGCCAAACTCGCCGCCGGCGCCGAGGGCTCGCGAACCGTCGAACTCGTGCGCGCCGGAGTGCACACGATCGGCAAGAAGATCGTCGAGGAGGCCGCCGAGGTGTGGATGGCCGCCGAGCACGAGGACGCGGCGCGCACCGCCGAGGAGATCAGCCAGCTGCTCTACCACCTGCAGGTGCTCATGTTCGCCCGCGGCGTCAGCCTCGACGAGGTCTACGCCTACCTGTAGTCCGCGAGCGCGCCCGCCGCGCCGCCCCGCCCGCACCCCGTACGAAAGGTAGGGCCCCTTCCATGCTGCGCATCGCCGTGCCCAACAAGGGATCGCTGTCCGAGGCGGCCTGCGAGATGCTGCACGAGGCCGGCTACCGGCAGCGCAAGGACCGGGAACTGCTGGTGGCCGACCCGGCCTCCGGAGCCGAGCTGTTCTTCCTGCGCCCCCGCGACATCGCCACCTACGTCGGCTCCGGGCGTCTGGACGTCGGCATCACCGGCCGCGACCTGCTGCTGGACTCCGGCGCGCACGCCGAGGAGATCATGGCGCTGGGTTTCGCGCGCTCCACCTTCCGCTTCGCCGGCCGGCCCGGCACCGGCTCCACCATCGAGGACCTGGCCGGGCTGCGCGTGGCCAGCTCCTACACCGGCGTGGTGCAGGCGCACCTGGCCGCCGCCGGAGTACACGCCGAGGTCGTCAAGCTCGACGGCGCCGTGGAGATCGCCATCGAGCTGGGCGTGGCCGACGTGATCGCGGACGTGGTGGAGACCGGCACCACGCTGCGGCAGATGGGCCTGGAGCTGATCGGCTCGCCGATCCTGCACTCCGAGGCGGTGCTGGTGCGCCGCCGCGGCGCCGAACCCGATCCCGCGGTCGAGCAGTTCTTGCGCCGTATGCAGGGCGTGCTGGTCGCCCGGCGCTACGTGCTGATGGACTACGACGTGCGCGCCGAGCGGCTCGAGGACGCCGTCGCGGTGACCCCCGGGCTGGAGTCGCCCACCATCTCCCCGCTGCACACCGAGGGCTGGGTCGCGGTGCGCTCCATGGTGCTGCGCGAGGACGCCCAGCGCATCATGGACGACCTTTGGGGCCTGGGTGCGCGCGCTATCCTCGTGACCGACATCCGGGCGTGCCGCCTGTGACACGGCCCGCGGCAGGCTGACGAGACGGGAGCGATGGCACCCAACAGCAGCGAGCGGCAGGGCGGCGCGGTCGGCTCACCGGGCGAGCAGGGGCTGCCCGTGCTGCCCATCACGTGGCGCCCGTCGCGCACCCGCGCCATCGTCGTCACCGTCGCCGTGCTGATGGCCTGCTCCATGAGCCTGGTCGCGGCGCTGCTGCCCAGCGACGGAGGCGCTCCGTGGCCGCTGCCGGACCGCATCGCGTTCGGCGGGGTCGGGTTCGTCGCGGCCGCGGTGCTGTGCGTGCTGGCGCGCCCCAAGGTGGTCGCCGACCGCGGCGGGCTGACGGTGGTCAACATGCTGCGCACCCACCGGCTGGAGTGGCCGCAGATCGTGCGGGTGAACCTGCGGCCCGGCGACCCGTGGGTGCTGCTGGACCTCGACTCCGGCGAGACGCTGCCCGCCATGGGCATCCAGCCGTCCAACGGGCCCGGCGCCGCACTGCAGGCCGTGGCGGACCTGCGCTCCCTGGTGGAGCTGTACTCCTACACGGGCCGCGGCGACTGAGAGTCTGAGCCCGCGGCGTTCGAGCGCGCGCCCGCAGTCACGCCGAGGCGCGCAGCGTGAGCGTGGTCGGCAGGGTCAGGGACTGCACCTGCGCGCCCTCCACCCGGGCCAGCAGCAGCCGCACCAGATCGCGCGCCACCTGCTCGATCGGCTGGCGCACCGAGCTGAGCGGCGGGTCGCAGGACTGCGCGACGCCCAGGTCGTCGAACCCGACCACCGCCACGTCCTCGGGCACGCGCCGCCCGGCCTCGCGCAGCGCCCGCAGCGCCCCGCGCGCCATCAGGTCCGAGGCCCCGAAGACCGCGTCCAGGCGCGGATCGGCCTCCAGCAGGGCGCGCGTGGCCTCGAACCCGCGGCGCTCGGTGAAGTCCCCGGGCACGGCGCGCGGTTCGAGGCCCGCCTCGTGCAGCGTCTGCCGGTATCCGGCCAGCCGGTCCTGCCCGGCGGTCATGTCCTGCGGCCCGGCGATCGTGGCTATGCGGCGGCGGCCCAGCCGCAGCAGGTGCTCGGTGGCCTGCCGCGCGCCGTAGACGTTGTCGACGTCCACGTATGGCAGCGGTGCGTGCGCCGCGGCGGGACGCCCGCCGTGCACCACCGGCACCCCGGCGCCGGACAGGATCCCCGGCAGCGGGTTCGCCTCGTGCACCGAGACCAGGATCACCCCGTCCACGTGCCCCGAGGTCACATACCGCTCCATGCGCCCGCGCGCCGGCGTCGCGCCGCTCTGGCCCTGCATCACCAGCACCAGTTGCAGCTCGGTGGCGTCCAGCGCCCGGTTGACCTCGGTGACCAGCGTGGTCAGGTACGGGTCGGCGAAGAAGAACGCGTCCGGCTCCGGAATGATCATCGCCAGGGAGTCGGTCCGGCGCGTCACCAGGGTGCGCGCGGCGCGGTTGGGGACGTAGCCGAGCTCGTCGATCGCGGCCTCGACCGCCTCGCGCACCTCGGGCGAGACCTTCGGTGAGTTGTTGATCACCCGGGAGACCGTCGCCCGGGACACCCCGGCGTAGGCCGCCACCGTCTCCAGCGTGGGTGCGCCGCCCGTCGTCGTGGCCATCCGCTCCTGTCCTGCCCTCGTCACCCTGCCGCCGGCCGCGTGACCGCGCACCGTGGCGCACAGGTCACGGTACCAGCACAGGGCCCCGGGCGAAGATCCCGTGCGCCGGCGCGCCCGAGTGCGCCGCCGGCGGCCTCAAGACCCGCCGACGGCACCGGACAGCCCGCCCGCCAACTGCCCGAC
>NZ_JAGSXH010000124.1 GCF_018283645.1 Actinocrinis puniceicyclus
ACAACCCACGTCCTACCAGGAGCTTTGTTATATCTGACGCACCGTCCACATCGTGATCGAGTCGCAACCAGCGATCGTCAAACCACCCCACACACCATCAGACCACCCTTAACTTTAGGGCAGTGGCCCTAGCCCTCTCAACTGACCCCGGCGGAGTGATCGACCCTCAGGGAGCCAGACTCCACCTGGCGTCGCCCGGCTATGGCGAAGCTACATGCTGGCGCTGCGAAGAGTTCTGACGTAGTCGGAGGTTACCGGTGGGGTAGCGCCCGCTGACAGTGTGCATGGCGAACACCATCGCACGGCGCTGCCCTGGAGAGACCAGATGCTGGACGTCCTTCTTTCGGATTCCGACCGATCCACGAGCGCGCAGCGGCCCGCGCCGACGACATTTCTTCCGCTCGAACTGCTGCGTACCGGAGAGTCGCCACGCTCGGACGGGATCGACCGGGAGTACGTCGGGATGCTCGCCGCAGTCGAGGTGCGCCTGCCGCCGATCCTGGTCCATCGCGGGACGATGCGCGTCATCGACGGCGTACACCGGCTGCACGCGGCTCGGCTCGCCGGGGCGAGCACGATCGAGGTGGAGTTCTTCGACGGAACCGACCGCGAGGTGTTCGTCAAGGCGGTCGAGGCGAACATCGCGAACGGGCTCCCGCTGAGCTTGCGCGACCGGAAGAACTGCGCGGCGCGGATCATCCGCAGCTATCCCGAGTGGTCGGATCGGCTGATCGCGGCGAAGACCGGGCTGGCCACGAAGACCGTCGCCGCCCTGAGAGCTGACTCCTGCGCTGACGTGGACCAGTCCGGGATGCGCGTCGGAGCGGACGGACGGCTGCGCCCGGTGAATGTCGCGGCCGGGCGGCTCCGCGCCGGTGAGGTGCTGGAACGCAATCCCGAAGCCTCGTTGCGCGAGATCGCTCGGCAGGCCGGAATCTCAGTGGGCACCGCGCGGGACGTGCGTGAACGGCTGCTGCAGGGTCGCAGCCTGCTGCCCGGCGACGGCGACCGCGCCGAGGTTGCGCGGTCCGCGACGGATCCAACTCCGCATCCCCGGCCGGAATCGGTCAACCTCGTCAACGTGCTCGAGTCACTGCGACGCGACCCCGCGCTGCGCTATTCCGAGGACGGCAGGACCCTGATCCGTTGGCTCGACGCCCGCATAATCCGCACCGAGGAGGCCGGTTACGCGACGCGGGTGCCACCACACCAGGCCGCGGTCATAGCCAAAGCCGCCCGGGCCTGCGCACAGCTGTGGGAGAACATCGCCCAGGGCCTCGAGCGCCGAGCGGCCGTCGAGAACCCCTGAGATCAGCGGCGGCGGAAGACGGTCTCGCGCAGTGTCGCGCAGAAGTGTTCGACCACCGCCACTTAGTCAGTCACATGAGTCAAGTGGATCCTCACGACGCCGCACCCACCGCGTCGCGCAACGAACGGACGCAGGCCATGATCGTCTCGACCCCCGCGTTCGGCGTCATGGCTGCCGTGTCGATGTAGATGCGGCGCCCCCTGTCGGGAACGAGGCCGCGATACAGTCGCGCCATCGTCTCCTGGTATTCGACGAAGTCCTCCTCGATGCTCAAGCCCTGTCGAAAATCCCGACCGCTGTGATAGCCGTCGAGCACCTTGCCCAGCCGGATTCTCCGTTCCAGAGTGATTCGGGCCGGGCATTCGACGAGGACCGTCAAGAATTCACGCGGCGCAAACCCGAAGGCCGCCTCGACCAGGCTTCGGTCGGCTCCGCGAATCAGCGCTCGAGCCATTCCGGAAAGCACGTACCGGTCCGCGATCACCACCTTGCCCGCTTCGAGTCGGGGGCGGATCACCGTCTCGCAGCGGTGTGCCAGGTCGGTGGCCTCGGCGAAGAGGAGTGAGTAGGCGCCGAGCCTGCCTTCCCGCTTCCACCTCGGGATCAGCTCGCCGACGATTTCCGAGGAATTCCAGTCGGTGACCACCGGCTCGCCGGACTCCTCGGCGAAACGCCGCGCCAGCAATTTGATGAGCGTCGATTTCCCCGCCGAATACACTCCGTCGAGCACGATGAGCATGACACTTCCTTGGAATAGACGTGGACGGCAAGCCGCATTAAACCGTTCGACGCGTTCACCGGAAAGGAGTGTTCGAACGGCGCCTGACACTGGGAATCCGGCGCGTCGCTCATCTTGTGCACATCACGGACGAGCGGAGAGGATAAACCGTTCCGTCAGAACATCGGGGAGAAAGGCCGCTACGTGGCTTCCAGGATCCATAAGCCGTCGACCGGTCCGGGGCATCGAATCAGGCTCTACTCACGCCTCGCCGAACTCGCGTGGCGGACCGGTCCGGGCATCGCGCTGCTGACCATGTTCGGCACGCTGCTGTCCGCCGCGGCGCCGCTGGCGGTGGTCAGCGTGGTCGGAGCGCTCGCCGCAGCAGCTCCCGCGGTCGCGCGCGACGGGCTCGAGTCGGCGGCCGGACACCACGCGCTGCTCTGGGTGCTCGCCGCGACGGTGCTGCTGTTCCTGCAGTGGACGGCGAGCACTGTGCGCACAGCCGGTGCGACCGCGCTGGGTCTGCGCGTCGACGCTGCGCTGCAGCGGGACCTGATGGCCGCCGTGATGCGGCCCGAGGGAATCGGCCACCTCGAGGATGCACGCACGGCCGACCTGCTGAGCGTGGGCCGGGATACCTTCCGCGCCGCCTGGGGGCGGCCCGGACGGCTGGCGACGACGCTGAGCGGCCTGGTGACCTCCTGGCTGGTCGTCGCGGGAGCGGTCGTCGCGCTCGTGCACTTTGATCCGTGGGCGGGCCTCGCGGTCGCGGCCGCGGGTCTGTGGGTGGCGCGGGAGGAGCGGGTCGCCTCGCGCACCGAGGCCGCGCACCACTACGGCAATGCTGAGAGCTCGCGGCGGCTCGAATACCTCTACGCGCTCGGATCCGATCCGACCGCGGCCAAGGAGGTCCGGGTCTTCGGACTGAGCGGATTCCTCCTGCGCGCCTTCTCCGCCACCTGGCGCGAGTCGATGCGGTCGGTGCTCACGCCGATTCCGCGGAGACCGACGCTGGCCACTGGAACACTCGCTGTGGCGGTGCTCGGCTCGCTCGCCTGGATCGCCGCCCGGGCGGTCGACGGGCAGGTGGCTCCCGGCGACGCCGCCATATACATCCAGTCCTTGATGCTTGTGCTGACCGGAATCCAGCAGTCGGCGTGGACGGGATTGCAGACGGAACTGGCCCTGGCGACCCTGAGCAAGTACGCCGATGCGGTCGACGCCGTCAACGGCTGCGCCGACGGTGGCAGCGCGGGCGGCGCGCCGATCGCCGCGCCGACGCGCTCGATCAGCTTCGAGAACGTCTCCTTCCGCTATCCGAACGCGGACGCGGATTCGCTGGCCGCCCTCGGCCTCGAGATCCCGGCCGGCCGCTCGCTGGCGATCGTCGGCGCGAACGGCGCCGGCAAGAGCACGCTGGTCAAGCTGTTCTGCGGGCTGTACGAGCCTACCAAGGGCCGCATCGCCGTCGACGGCGTGGATCTGGCGGGCGCCGACAAGAAGTCGTGGCGGCGCAACATCGCGGCGGTCTTCCAGGACTCGACCCGATTCGCGCTGCCGGCCCGCGCGAACGTCGGATTCGGCCGCGTGGAAGCGATGGATGACGAGGCTGGCATGGTTCAAGCCGCTGCCGAAGCCGAGATCGCCGAAGACCTCGCCGCCCTCGGCGCGGGATGGGACACGCCGTTGTCCGCGGAATACACCGACGGCACGGATCTGTCGGGCGGCCAGTGGCAGAAGGTCGCACTCGCCCGGGCGCTGTTCGCGGTGCGCCACGGTGCGCGCGTGCTGATTCTGGACGAACCGGCCGCGCATCTCGACGCGCGTGCCGAGGCCCGGCTGCACGAGCGCTTCCTCGAACTCACCGAGGGCCTGACGACGGTCGTGATCTCGCACCGCTTCTCGACGGTGCGTCGCGCGGATTCCATCGTGGTTCTCGATGACGGCCGTGTCGCGGAGCAGGGCACGCATGACGAACTCATCAAGCGCGGCGGCCGCTATGCGCACATGTTCGCACTGCAGGCCGCGCGCTTCGCCGACTCAGACTCCCTCGACTCCGAAGTGGTGGCCGACCGATGAGGTTTCCTTCCCACACCGCGCGGCTGCTGGCCGGAATCGCTCGCGAGATCGGTTTCGGCGTCTGCCTGCTCTACACCTGCGTCAGCGCCACGGCGTTCGTCGCGCCGCTCGCGCTCGCCCTCGGCGTCCGTCCGCTCGTTGACGGCGCCTACCGGCACGACCGGCCGCAGGTAGTGCTCGGCGCCGTGCTAGCCGGCATCGCGGTGCTGCTCACGGTGCTCGCCCCGGTGGGTTACCGGTGGGCGACCATCAGGATGCGCGAGCGGTCGGTCATGGTCGTCCAGCGACGGCTGCTGGCGCTCACGTCCGAGGCGCCGCGGCTGACGCACTTCGAGCGGCCGGAGTTCTGGGATCGCGTCCAGGTCCTCAAGCGCGGCAGCGAGGATCTGGCCAACGGCATGACGCTGGCGCTGATCGGCCCGGTCGTGCTGGCGCAGCTCGTCAGCACCGCCGTCCTGCTCGGCCGCCTGCAGCCGCTCCTCGGCCTGGTGCCGATCGTCGCGTTCCCGGCGATCTGGCTGAGCCGGCGCTCCGAACGGCTGAAGCAGAGCGCGGAAAAGCAGGCCGCGCAGCCGCGTCGACTGGCCCAGCACCTGTTCACACTCTCGACGGGAGCACAGTCCGCCAAGGATGTGCGCGTTTACGACCTCAGCGGCGAACTGCTCGACAGGCACCGGGCCGCCGCCGAGGCCGTGCGCACGAAGACCGAGTCCGCTCTGTTCAAGTCGGTCGCCGCGAACGCCGCCAGTTGGCTCCTGTTCACGGCGGCCTACGCCGGTGCGCTGATCCTGGTCCTGCGCCAGGTGGCTCGCGGATCGGCGACTGCGGGCGACGTGGCGCTGACAGTTACCATGGCCGCCGCGGTCGTCGCTGGCGCCGCCCGGCTCACCGACCTCAGCGGGTCGGTCACCCGGATCGGTGCGGTCGCCGAGCACTACCGGTGGCTGGATGATCAGACCACGCTCGTGCGGCGTGCGGCGTTGGCGGCGCCGCCGTTGCGGCTCACCAAGGGCATCGAGCTCGACGCAGTGGGCTTCGGGTACGGCGAGGACGACCGGCAGGTCCTGTCCGACGTCTCGGTCACGCTGCCCGCCGGAGCCGTTGTCGCCCTGGTCGGCGAGAACGGCGCGGGAAAGACGACGCTGGTCAAGCTGCTGACCGGAATGTACGCACCGGACCGCGGCCGGATCCTGATCGACGGCAAGGATCTTGCGGACCTCGATTTGGCGGCGTACCGGCGCAGCATCACGGCGGGTTTCCAGGACCACGCCCGGTTCGAGTTCACCGCCGCGCATGCGGTAGGTGTCGGCGAGGTGACCAGGCTCGACGACAAACAGCTGGTCGAGTCCGCGCTGGAAGCGGGTGACGCCCGGTTCGTCGTGGACCTCCCCCAGGGCAGCGGCACGCAACTCGGCGCTCAGTGGACCGGCGGCGTCGATCTTTCCGGCGGCCAGTGGCAGAAGATCGCCATGGCGCGCTCGATGATGCGCCCGTCGGCGCTGCTCGCCGTCTACGACGAGCCCAGTGCCGCGCTGGACCCGCAGTCCGAGCACGCGTTGTTCGAGCGGATCGCTGCGAACGCCCGGACCGGGAAGGCCGACGGCCGAATCACCCTTCTGATTTCGCACCGCTTCTCCACGGTCCGGATGGCCGACCTGATCATCGTCCTGGCTGACGGCCGCATCCTCGAACAAGGAAGCCACACCGAGCTCATGGCGAGCGCGGGTCTCTACGCCGAACTGTTCGAGATGCAGGCGGCGGCGTACCGGTGAGCAACACGGCGGCGGGCGGCCTGGTACGCCGTCGCCCGCCTGTTCCTTAGCTGAGCAGATTCCGGTATGCGGAGATGGATCGCTCGTATCCGAGTGCAAAGTACTCCCGCAGCCGTAAGACGTCTGGTCTAGGCCAGCGCGCGGCCAGCGCCGCCAGACCGCTCTCGCCGGTGAAGGACCGCAGATCCCTGCGGTGTTCGAGCAGGACGCTGTGCGCCCCGCGATCGAGCACGACGGGTATTGCGGCATCCTGGAGACGAAGGCCGAGAGCTTGGTCCGAGTTGCTGCCGCCGATGCCCTCGTCGAGGTCGCCGATCTCCTTGAGCGCCTGACGGCGTATCGAGTGGTTGCCCATTCGCACGGCGAGCCAGTCCATGTCGGTGCGGTCGCTTTCGAGCTCCCTATACATGTCCTCGAAGCCCGGGGTGAGTGCGGACCTGCGTTGAAGTTCGTCATAGTGGTGCCGAACCAGATTCGGCGTCACGGCCCAGTCCGTGAATCCCAGCTGTTCGGCGGTACGCCGCAGATCGGTAAAGCCGAGCAACGCGCCGAAGACGCGGATGGCGAGGTCGCCAGGCGGTTGCAGCGTTCCGGCGATGACGTCGCGGAACAAGACGCTGAACATGTACTGCCGCTCGATGCCGCAGACGTAAGCCGGTTCGAGCCGCCCCTCGTGCGCGGCGATGTGGCTCCCCACTGTGTCGGGGGCGAGCAGCGAATCGTCGGTGCAGAGCAGTACGATGCGGCCGCGCGCCGCGTCGAGTCCGAGGTTGTAGGCGTGCGACTGGCCGTATACCGGCCCCGCGTTGCGCAGGACTCGCAGCGGGAGCGACGGATACTCATGGCCGAAGCTTCCGACGAAGCTGTCCAAGTCGATGGAACTTGCGTCGTCCACGAGGACGACCTCGAAGTCGTCCCTCGGCGTCGTCTGGCAGTCCAGGGCCACCAACGTGAGCCGCAGCAGCGCTCCCCGCATCTGCGCTCCGAGCCCGCCGCCGAGGCGGCACGGGATGATAACGGACAGCGTGGGGGTACTCACGGGTGACTCACTCTCCACGGTGGGGTCGAACGACCAACTCCGGGCCGGTCGGCATCTCAACCACGGCCGGAGCCGTACCCGCGCCGAGTGCCTCGTTCAGCGCTGCGCGCGTCGCGTTTCCCGACAACAGCAGCGGCCCGCTTTCCGGTCCCACGTTGAACAGCAGGTCCACCACGGACAAGTCGGGCACGAACTCGCCCCACAACTGCGGATAGGCTGGTCCGCGGTAGTTCTGGTAGACGACTGAGATGCCCGCGTCCCTGAACTCGGACTCGATCAGATAGTCGCGCCCGTTGATGCCGGAGACGTAGACGGAGCCAGCTGTCCTGCGGCAGTGATCGAGCACGAGCCGCGATTTGCGGCCCTGCCAACCTACCTCGCTGGCGAGCACGAACTCGGCCTCGATACCGAGCACTTCGGCGAGCCGGCGAAGCAGGACGACGTTGAGCTCGGCGAGCCGCGTCCACGTGCGCCCGAGGTAGAGATCCTCGAACATTCCGGCGTAGCGGCTCCAGTAGGGTGCGTGCGCGTACGCGCTTTCGAGGCTACGCCAGTGCCGTCGCTGCCAGCTCGCTGCGTCGCTCGGCGGGGCCGCCTGCACCGCGGTGTCCACCAGCCGCCGCGAGGCACAGTCCGCGCGCGAAACAGGGACGGTAAGCCAGAAGCACCCGTGCGGCCCCTTGATCCGGTTGCGGTTGATCCAGTTCCGCGAAGTGAACTCGGAGGCGTCCATCACCACGAAGCAGTCCGCGAGGGCGAGCTTGTGGAACAGGCCCGCCCACGGCAGATACGTCGGTTGGTGGCAGGTGATGACGCGCGCAGAGCCGGTCACGGAGCGGGCGTCGGCTGCGCGAGCAGGCTTCCGCGCGCCGTCTCGGTGATGTGGTGTGCCGCAACGGAGTCGAAGAAGCATGCCTCGTCGAACATCCAAGCCCGCTGGCCGCCCTCGGCCAGATGCCTCTCCCGCAGCGCGCGATGCGAGTCCCGGTAGCCGTCGGGCCAGCGGATTCCCTGCTGGCAGTAGGACAGGTCGAGGAAGTACCGCGGCTCGTCCTGCCCGCCGGGTCGGGGAATGCGCGCGTGGAACATCGCCGACTGGATGAAGACCGCGGATCCGGGCGGCAGATTGTCGACGACGACGGCACCGGGCAGCGGCTGCCAGCCCAGCTGCCACAGGGCGCGCTTGCTGGCGACGGACCACTGGGTTCCGGGGGCCAGCATGAGGTCGCCGACGGTGCCGTTCAGTCCGTTGAGATAGATCAGGACGTGCACCATCAGGTGGGAGCGGTTGGTCTGCGGATATTGGTCGTAGTCGTGGTGCCAGGGCAGGCCGGCCGTTCCGGCGTCGTGCCGGGCGGCGTTGATGTGGTGTAGGACGTACCGCCCGCGGCGCGGGTCCTCGGGCACGTCGAGCACCGGCGGCAGGTCACCGGTGAGCGACCATTCGGCCCGCGGCCGCCAGTGCTCCATCAACTCGTCGAGGACGGCGGTGATCCGCGGGTGCCAGGTCAGTCGAGCGAGCTCCGGCGATTCGTGCGCGCGCGGCCGCTCGGGCGGCATCTGGTGGAGCAGCGGAGAGCGCACCAGTCTGCTGACCCGGTCGCGCGCCCGCGGCAAGAGGTTCCGGCCCAGGTCGGCCGAGCGGCTGTCGGCGTCGGCGAATGCGTCCACCGCCGCCTTCAGCGCGGCGATCGCGGGCTCGTCGAGGATGCTCTCGACGACGCAGAAGCCCCGTTCGAAGTCGGTCAGCTGGCTCTCGGTCAGGGCGGACGGGGCAGTGGACACGGCTACCTCCTGGGTTGGTCGGGTGCGGCGGTCGTCGCTGCCTGCGGGTAGATCAGCGAGCGCAGTTCGGCGGTGGACAGGCGGTCCGCCTCGTCGTTGCTGCGGTACTCGAAACCGGTCGCCACCGGCTTGCCGACCTGGCCTGCGTAGGTCTGCGGGGGCTTGGTCCCCCATGCCTCGTGGAACGCGGGGACGATGACGAAGAAGTCGTCGAACTCGAGCGTGTGCCTGGCCTCGTCCGCAGGGATCAGCACCTCGTGGATCTTCTCGCCCGGCCGGATCCCGATGATCTGCTGGGCGCACTCCGGGGCGATCGCCCTGGCGAGGTCCACCATCCGCATGTTCGGCTGCTTGGGCACGAAGATCTCCCCGCGACTCATCATCGAGAGCACCTGGATGACGAACTCGGCTCCGCGCTCGAGCGTGATCCAGAAGCGGGTCATCCGCGGGTCGGTGATCGGCAGCGTGCCGGATGCGCGGCGCTCCTCGAAGAAGGGGATGACGCTGCCGCGGGAGCCGACCACGTTGCCGTAGCGCACAACCGAGAACCGGGTGCCGTTCTCGCCGCCGAGTCCGTTGGCGGCGATGAAGAGCTTGTCCGAGCACAGCTTCGTGGCGCCGTAGAGGTTGATCGGATTCGTCGCCTTGTCCGTGGACAGCGCGACCACCCGCTCGACCCCGGCGTCGAGCGCGGCGTTGATGACGTTCTCCGCGCCGAGCACGTTTGTCCGGATGCACTCGATGGGGTTGAACTCGGCCGTGGGCACCTGCTTGAGGGCGGCCGCGTGCACGACGACGTCGATGCCGGAGAAGAGCCGCCCGAGCCGGCTCTGGTCGCGCACGTCGCCGACGACGTAGCGGACGTTCGAGCCGTTGATCGACGCTGCCATCTCGAACTGTTTGAACTCGTCGCGAGAGAGCACGACCAGGCGGCGCGGTGCGAACTCCTTCAGGACGCGCCGGACGAAGACCCGGCCGAAGGAACCGGTGCCGCCGGTCACCAGAATGGATTTTCCGTACAGGTCGTACGGGACGATCGCGCTCATCAGGCTCTCGTTTCTCGAAGCGGAGGGTGGGCTCTGCTAGATCGGCGATCGCGACGCCGCCCGCGGACGCTCGTCGGAGAAGAGCCGATCGGCGATGCGGGAACTGCTCCAGTGCAGCGGCGTGTCGAGATCGACGGCCGCGTACTCGGTAAGGAAGCCGTCCGGCACCTCGCCGTCCGCGGCGAGCCGGGCCAGCACGTCGTACGGAACCCGTCCGGGGAAGAGTTCCTCCGCGTTGGCGAGGGCGAAGTAGACGTTCCGGCTGGCGTGCGCCGTTAGCGCCGTGTCGAGCAGAACTGTCCAGTCGAGGCGCGGATTCGCGGCGATCAGGCTCACCACGTCCACGTACTGCAGCAACCGCTGGTGCTTGAGCTTCTCGATGTAGCGCAACGTCGTCGACTCCTTGTGCAGGTGCGCGGCGACGTCCAGCAGGAAGTGCTCAGGGCGGAACACGGGCACGCGCACTCCGCACGACTCGAAGTCGACGACCTCGTCGAGCAGGACCGAGGCGGGAAGCGAGGATCCGCTGGCGGGAAGGAACAGGTCGAAACACACGTCTACCGAGACGGTGCGCTGGATCGGGCCGGAGCCAGGGCGGTGGAACGTCGGCAAGTTGTTGACATGGACGTTCCAGAACACGTTCTGCCGACGCGTCAGCGCGCGGATCGTTCCGCGGGCGTCCACGGATCCGGCGACGTAGCCCTCCGCCTCGAGTACCTCGGCCACCGAGCGCGCCTGCGCGCGCTCGACGAAGATGTCGATGTCGCTCATCGGACGTAGTCCAGGGTCGCGGTAGACCGCCGGTGCGAGGTAGGCGCCCTTGCGAAGCGCGACGGCGACGCCGCGTGCCCGGAGCAGCTCGACGAGTCGAACCGATTCTCCGAGAAGCACTCGATTGCGGCTGCTGTTGAGAGCGTAGGCCGAGAGCAGCGCGTCCTGGACGTAGTCCTGCCGACCCTCCGGCTCGAACCAACCGTCGGCCACCATGCGGCTGCCGACCAGCGCCGCGACCCGGTGTCGGAAGGCGGTGTCGAGCAGATAGGCCCAGTCGAGCTGTGCCAGGTCCGGCTCGGGTACGAGCGGTCCGTCGGACGGGGCCGAGGCACGCAGCAGCAGGGCGACTTCGCGTCGCGTGGACATCAGGTGCTCCCTGGGGTTCGGCGGTCGACCGCGGCTCGTCTGAGCGGGCTCTCGGGCGGCGGACGGTGTCGGCCGAGATGGTCGATGGGGCCCTTCTGGTAGATCGCGCAGGCCGCCAGGCCTGCCGCCTCGAACAGGTCGCGGGCCTGCGGCGGAAGCTCCATCGGCTCGACGCACCGGCGCCACTGCGGGTCGTACGTGAGCGCGAGCATGAATCGGCACTTCGCCGCGTGGTTGGCGGTTCCGCGATGCCACAGCCGGGGGTCGCGGATGATCAGGTCTCCCAGCCGGGTCTCGGCCCGCACCGGAGGCCGCTGTATGCGTTGTTCGCGCAGCAGCGACTCCGGCACGGTGAGCCCCACCCGGCGGTTCGGCACGTCGGCGACCTCGGCGCGCTTGGCCGCGCGCATATAGGACAGCGCCAGCGCGACGCCGTCCTGCGGCGTCGCGGCAAACCGAGACAGCCGCGGATCCAGATGGGTGCCCGGCCAGAGTTCGATGGCCCCCGACTCGGCGTTGGCCGGAGAGAGCGGGACGTTGACGGTCAGCCGCGCCGCCGGGTGGGCGCGGTCCAGCCCAGGCCACAGTTGTCCTTCGTCGACGTGCACGTCCTGGTCGCACGACCCGGCGAGATTCGTGTTGTTCGTGTACGACGTCAAGCGCAGCGGCTGCCGCAACACCTGGCGGCAGACGCTCAGCACGAAGGGGTGGGCCAGCAGGTCTGGCCGCAGCGACACCGGCTCCGCCGGCGGGTCCTGCTGCAGGTGGCCGGGGGCGAAGTTCTCCGCCCGGTCCGGCCTGAGCAGCAGTTCCCTGAGATCCTCCTCCATCCGCCGCGCCAGCCGCCGCAGCGGCGCGGGGTCGAGCGCGCCGAGGACGATCACCGCGCCGTCCTCGGTGATCGCCCGCACAGCCGCGGCCACCTTCGCCGGATCCGCCGGGCCACGCTCGAGATCGGCGGCGTCGAGCGCAACCTCGGCCAGCGCGCCAACCGGCAGGGAATGCGTCGTCATCGTGCGCCTCACACGCCGGCGGTGAGCCGGTCGACCAGCGCGGCGATCGTGCCCACGGTGCGAAAGTTCTCGGCGAGCATCTCCTCGTCCGGGATAAGCACGTCGAACGAGTCCTCGAGCGAGATGATCAGCTCGACCAGGCGCAGCGAGTCGATGCCGAGGTCGACGAGGTTGGCCTCCGGGTCGAGCGCGCCCAGCGCGGGCGCTTCGGGCATGTGGTCGCGCAGTACGTCGGACAGCTTGTCCTGGGACATGGGTCACTCCTCTACGGGCGGGGTCGTCGCGGCCTGCCGGTCGCCGCGCCAGTGGACGGCGAAGCGAAGGTGGGCCGCCAGCGCGTCGATCACGTGGCGGTCGGGCTGCCGGGTCGAATACAGCCGCACTCCGTCCGGCGCCACGGCGAACTGCGCGGTCACGCCGAACCGGTGCAGCAGCGCCTCGACCCGCGCGGGTTCAGGCGGTGCCGGGGCCGTGCACGCGGCCAACTGCTCGGGCGAGCACAGCCCCATGCACTTAGCCGACCGGCCGGTGGCCAGGTCGTACATCCGGGTGGCCTCGACGTTCGGCACCGGCCTGCCGCGCAGCCGGGAGAGCATCACCGTGAGGCCGCAGGACTGGTCGCCGACGATGGTGCTCGTCAGCCCGAGTTCCCGGTGGATCTTGAGGATGCGATCCACCAGTTCGGGCGGAAAGTGCTTGTCCCGGCCAGCCGTATCATCGAGCAGCGGCAGCGGCAGCCCGCGCAGCGCGCTGACCTCCTTCAGCTGCGGGATCTCCTTAAGTCCGCCGATGACGGTCAGTCCCAGCGGCTCGCCGAAACGCAGCGCCGCCTCGATCTGCTCGGGCGCGTCGTTCCACCCCGGCACGATCGGGCGGTAGTAGTGCGCGGCGGCCAGGTTCGGCCGGGCGAGTACGTGTTCGACCGTGCGCCTCTTGCGTTCGAGGAAGCCCGCGCTGGCGCCCATCGTCTCCATTGCGGCGGGCGCGGCGTTGTGGGTCAGGAACAGCAGGATCTGGAAGGAGCGGTAGGCGGCGAGCCGATCGACGTCCGCCTCCCGCAGGAAGTGCTTCGTTATGATCATGACGTCGTTGCCCCAGCTGGCACTCTCCAGCAGATCGAGCAGCGCGAAGGTACTCTCGCGGACCTGAGGCAGGAACGGCTCAGTGGTCGCCGAGTGCAGGCCGATCTGGGTGACGCCTGGGACGAACAGCGGATGCCGGGCGAGCCGGTCGACGACCGTGGCCTCGTCCACCACCTGGGTGGGCCGACCGCTCAGGAACCACTCGACGCCCTCCTGCTGCTCGTCCGCGCGGAAGCAGTAGGCGCAGCCGAAGCTGCAGCCGAGCATGGTGTTGAGGATCAGCATTCCGGCGTGCGGCCAAACCGGCTGCACGCCTTCACCATCCTCGTAGAGGCCGGCCTCGCGCAGCAGGTGCAGCGTCTTGGCGTTGGCGACGCGGCGCAGATCCATGCGGATCGACGCCCCGTCGCGCCCGCCGCGTTCGGCCGCGATCGTCCGGCTCAGGCCGACCAGTTCGGGCAGGATGCGCGGCGCGGCCGTCCTCCGGTTCGCGCCGGTGTCTGCGACCTCGAGTACGACACCGAGCACGGCGCGTTCGAACCCGGAGAGCTCAGCGGCCCGCAGTTCGACCTCTCGTCGAGCCCCGTCGGCGTCGAGCGCGGCTCGCCAAGCCAGCCTGCCGATGTCCGGAAGCACCGAACCTTCCGGGGTCTCATTCACCGGTTCGCACCGATCGCACCAGCTCGAACGCCTCCGCGTACTGGAGCCCGGCCGTGGATCCGCGGTACCGCGCGAGCGCGCGCAGCGCCTCGGCGGACCGTGGATGCGGCGCAGGCCGTCGTTCCGAGCGATAGCACTCCATCGCCTCGACCTTTTTCTCGATGGTGTCCGTCGCGTCGACGAAGACATTCGGACGGAACGGGCCGGTGAGCCGGTCGAAGGCCCACTCGGTGGCGGACGGCACCTCGCAGGCGTAGACATCGCCCACGATCGCGTCCCCGGTCGGCCTTGTTGCCGCGAGCACCGCCTCGGCCGTGATCCGGTGGTCGCGGTTGAGGTCCCCGGCGTGGTGCGTGTACACGGTGTCGGGACGCAGTCGGCGCAGCACGGCCTCGACGCGCCAGACGATCTCCAGCATGGGGACCGTGTCGAAGCGCAGGTCGGGCAGCTTCTCCAGGGTGAGCGACGCCGCGCCGAGCGTGTCGCGGGCCCGCTCGGCGTCCTGATACAGATCGGCCAGCGCCGCCGATTCGCCGCGCGCCTCGATCCGGGCGGTGATTCCGTCGCCGAGGATCAGAACGTGGACGTCGCGGGTGCGGGCCAGTCCGGCCAGCGTGGCACCGCAGCCGAGGGTCTCGTCATCCGGGTGTGCCATGATCGCCAGCACGGTCATCGGGCCGCCGCCACGCTCGCGGCTAGGCGGGACTCCTTCGCTGCTTTGAGCGGGTTGCCACCCGGCAGCTCGAACGGCAGCCGCAGCGTGCCGTCCGCCAGCGCCGCGCGAAGGTGCGCGAAGTGCCGAACCCGCAGGGCCGTGAGATGTTCCCCGGCCGCGAGCGCCGGGTACGCCGCGGCGGTCTCAGGCACGTCGACCGGCGCGATGAGTTCGTCGAATCCCGGGCCGTAGAAGTACGTGAGCGAATACCGGTCCGGCTCGCGCGGCGTGACCCAGTGCAGCGTCGATTCGAGCCTGCCGCCGCTGAGCACCTCCAGCAGATCGCCGATCAGCACGATGAGCGAGTCGTCGCAGGCCTCGACCCGGTGGACTCGACCGTCGCGGCCGTAGACCTCGAGCCCTTCGGCGGACTGCCAGAGCAAGGTGAGCCACTCGTAGTCCGTGTGGCCGGCCACGGAGTCGAACTGCGGCGCGGGCTTCGGGTAGTGCAGCAGGCGCAACAGTGAACAGCCGTCGACCGAGCGCTGCTCGATGTACTTCTCCTCCAGTCCACAGACTAGGGACAGCAGCCGGGACACGCGTACCGCGCAGGCGTGTACCGCCTCGTGGTATGCCTCGACCGCGCTGCGGAACCCCGGCTCGTCAGGCCACAGATTCGGGCCGAGCAGGATCGCGCGCAGGCCGTCGGCAGACGTCGACTCGGTGCCGAAGTCCAGCGAGGCGTAGTCACGCACGACGCGATTCGAACTCGGGGCACGCGGCGAGAAATCGGCGGGCACGAAGCCCTTGTTGCCTCGTGAGCGCTCGATGGCGAAGCGGTCCTTCCAGGATGCCTCCCGGCCGTGGAACCAGCGCGCCGCCGCCGCGCACGACTCCCGAACGGACGTCGGGATGCCGTGGTTCACCAGCCGGAAAACGCCGAATCCGCGCGCCGCGTCCCCCCATTCGCGCAACACCTCGGGAGAAGACTTTGCGGCCGCCTCAAGGTCCAGAACAGGTATGCCCACCGGCTTTCCCTCCCCTTCGCCGTGGATTCCGGTAGTGCTGGAGATTCTCAGGGTTCATTCGCGGTGTGCAACCGGGTGTATTCCTCGGTTGAACGCTCCAGGGGATGGATTTGCACGTCTCCGGGTTGTTCTGCGCGCGTGCTAGCTTCGGCCGATATTCGCCGAACGCGAGGGGGATTCCGGTGGCCGAAGCGCTTCCCGAACCGACCGAGGACGTGGAACTGGCGCGGCACGACCTGGCCGTGCACGGCTACTGCGTGGTCTCCGGCGCCCTTGACGAAACGACGGTGAAGTCCATGCGCGACAGGCTCGTCGAGCAGTCGATGGGCGAATCTGTCAACGGTGTACGCGCGGACCAGGATCCCGAGTCCGGCAGTTACGTGGGCGGTGCGGGCCTTCGGACGCGCGACAATCGACGGGTCTGGAATCTCGTCAACAAAGGGACCGTTTTCGAGGCTCTGCTGCGTCGATCCACAGTGCTGGAGCCACTGCCCTAAAGTTAGGGCCGGTCAGTCCGCTTTGGGGAGATTCGACTCGGCGATGGTGATGGTGTAGCGGGCTTTCTGGGTGTGCCCGTTGCGGCGTTCGGCGTTGGTGCGGGGGCTGGTTCGGT
>NZ_JAGSXH010000125.1 GCF_018283645.1 Actinocrinis puniceicyclus
GGGTGGAGCTGGTGAACGCGGCCAGCGGCCTGGTGCTCGACAGCGGCGGGAACGTGGCGCCAGGTTCGCGGCTCAAGCAGTGGTACTACGACGGCAGCCCGAATCTGCAGTGGCAACTGCGCAGCCTGGGCAACGGCTACTACGAGATCGTCAACGAGGCCAACGGCATGGTCGCCGACAGCGCGGGCGACCGCTCCAACGGGGCGATCGCCCGGCAGGAGCCGCGGAACGGCAGCGACGACCAGCAGTGGAGCCTGTACTCCGCAGGCCGGGGCCTCTACCACATCATCAACCGCGCCACGGGCACCGCGCTGGACGGCGCGGGCAGCACCAGCGTCGGCTCCTCCACGATCCTGTGGGCGCCCAATCCCAGCCCCAACAACGAATGGACCATCGCAGCCACCTGAAATGGCGCGCGCAGAACGCCGAAGGGCGGTCCGGTGCTTCGGACCGCCCTTCGGCGTCAAGCGTGCTGACAGGCGCAGCGGGGCTCGAACGTCAGCCCTCGGCGCCGGCGTCCTCGGCCTTGTTCAGGACCGCCTCGATCTCCAGCGCGATGGCCACCTTGTCGCTGACCACCAGGCCGCCGGTCTCCAGCGTCGCGTGGAAGTTGACGTTGAAGTCCTTGCGGTCGATCTCGCCCTTCGCGGAGAACCCGGCGCGGTAGCCGCCGTACGGGTCCGGCCCGAAGCCGTTGAGCTCCAGCGTGAGCGGAACCTGCTTGGTGACGCCCTTGAGGGTCAGTTCGCCGTCGACGATCCAGTCGCCGCCGTCCGGGCGGATAGCGGTGGAACGGTAGGTCATCGTCGGGTACTTCTCGACCTCGAAGAAGTCTGCGGAGCGGATGTGCGCGTCGCGCTGCTCCTGGTTGGTGTCGATCGAGTTCATGTCGATCGAGGCGGTCACGGCGCTGGTCTGCGCGCTCTCGCCGGTCACCAGCGTTCCCTCGAAGGTGCGGAAGAAGCCGCGCACCTTGCTGACCACCATGTGCCGCACCGTGAAGGACACGTCCGAGTGCACGGGATCGATGGTCCAGGTGCCCGCCACGTAACCGGGGATCTGGATGGCGCTTGAAGTCGTGGTCATGCTCCGCCTCCGCAGTAACTTGAATATTCAACTACCTGGAGACCCTACGGGAACGTAATATAAATTTCAACCATCTGTCGGGAAGATGGCACGGGCGCCCCGCACGGCCTGTTCAGAGGTGCTCACCATACCGTCACGCCGTCGGGAAGAGCGCCTCGACATACGCGTTGCGGAACTTGCCGCCGGGATCGATCTCGGTCATCAGCCGCCGGAAGTCCGGCGTACGTTCATACGCCGCCGCCACGGCGCCCGGTTCCATCGAACAGACCTTGCCCCAGTGCGGCCGCGCACCCAGCGGCGCCAGCGCCCGCTCGACCGCGGCGACCACGGGCGCCGCCGCCGCCGCGTCCTTCACCCAGGTGAAGTGGAACGCGACGCTCTCGCGCCCGTACGCGGGGCTGAGCCACAGGTCGTCCGCGGCGACCGTGCGGATCTCGGAGACCTGGAGCACCGGGGACAACGACGGGCCGAGCGCCAGCAGGGCCGCGATCGCCTGGGCGGCCGCCGCGCGCGGCAGCAGGAACTCGCTTTGCAGTTCCTCGCCCGCGCTCGGCGTGAACTCGGGGCGGAAGTGCGGCAGGCGCTCGTGCCACGGCCCGGGCACCCCGCCCTGCCGCGTGCAGAACTCGGCCGGCATGTGCGGGATCGGGTGCTGGGGCGTCGCGGCGAGGCGGGCACCGAGCCACTCGGGCTCGGCGGCGCCTTCGGCCCGCGCGTCGCCGCCGCCTGGAGGCAGCGCCCGTTTGAGCCACACCGCGCCCTCGCCCCCGGCCCACTGCGTGAACACGCTGACGCTGTACGCGGCGCCGAAGACCGCGTCGAAATCGACCGCGAGCCGTTCCAGCGACAAGCCGAGGTAGACGTACTGCGCCACCTCGAACGCGGGCACCAGATCGAGCGTCATCGTGGTCACCACGCCCAGAGCGCCGAGGTTGACCACCGCGCCCGGGAAGCGCTCCGGGTCGTCCCGGCGGCTCAGCTCCACGACGTCGCCGTCGGGTCCGACCAACCGCAGCGCGCTGACCGCCGTGGCCAGACCCCCGTTGCGGTCGCCCGAGCCGTGGGTGCCTGTCGCGCAGGCTCCGGCGACCGAGATGTGCGGCAGCGAGGCCAGGTTCGGCAGCGCGAAGCCCGTGCGCTGCAGGTGCTCGGCCACCACGGCGTAACGCAGCCCGGCCGAGATCGACGCCGTGGCGCTCGCGGTGTCGATCTCGACCAGCGCCGGCAGCCCGCCGACGACGATCAGGTCTTCCGGTGTGTCGGCGATGCGGTTGAAGCAGTGCCCGGTGCCCAGCGCACGCACTTTGGCCGCGGCGGCGACGATCGAGCGCAGGTCCGCGATCGTCTCCGGGCGGTGCACCCGCGCCGCGCGGAAGACGATGTTCCCGGCCCAGTTCGACAGACCGCTGTCATCCGCCATGCGCGCCCACTCCCGTTCCGCCGAGCCGTCAGGCCAGCGTACTCGCGTACGGATCCCAGTCGTCCGGTAGCGGCGCGGGCGCCGGCACGCCCCCGGGCACCTGCCGGAATTCGCCGGCGGCCGCGGAGTCGGCGATCGCGGCCATCGTCTCCAGCACGTGCTGCGCCAACTGCCCGCAGGCCCGGTGCGGCTCGTCGGCGCGCAGCGCCCGCGCCAGGTCCAGCACGCCCAGGCCGCGGCCCGCCACCGGGCCGCGCACCGGCAGTTCGCGCCAGTCCTCGTCCTTCGGGCCGCGCACCAGCACCGGTCCCGTGAAGGTGTTCGGATCGGGGACCGAAAGCGTGCCCTCGGTGCCGGTGATCTCGATCATGCGGCGGCGCACCGGCGAGTCGAAGCTGTAGGTGGACGCCACGCTCGGGCCGCCGGCCAGGTCGATCAGGGCCGTCACATGCGTCGGGACCTCGACGTCGAACACGGTGCCCGCGAGCGGCCCGGAGCCGATCACCCGTTGCGCACGTGCCCGGCGCGCGCTCGCCGCCACGCGTGCGGCCGGACCGAGCAGCGCCGTCAGCGCGGTCAGGTAGTAGGGGCCGATGTCGTAGAGCGGGCCCGCGCCGGCCTGGAACAGGAACTGCGGGTTCGGATGCCACGACTCGGGACCGGCGTTCTGGATCACCGTGGTCACCGCGACCGGCTGCCCGATCACCCCGGAGCGCAGCGCGCGCAGCGAGGACTGGATGCCCGCGCCGAGGAACGTGTCCGGGGCGTTGCCGACCCGCAGCCCGGCCGCCTGAGCCTCGGCCAGCAGCCGGGCCCCGGAGGCCGGGTCGAGGGCCAGCGGCTTCTCGCCGTACACGTGCTTGCCCGCGTTGAGCGCGGCGTGCGCGACGGCGGTGTGCGCGGCCGGGGTGGTCAGGTTGACCACCACCTCCACCTCGGGGACCGCCAGCACGGCCTCCAGGCCGCCGCTGACCGGCACGCCGTGCTGCGCGGCGACCGCCGCCGCGCGCTCGGCATCGAGGTCCGCGATGGCCAGGACGCGCACGTCCGGGAAGGCGGTGAGGTTCTTCAGGTACGCACCGCTGATCACTCCGGCGCCGACGATCGCGACGCCGACCGGTGCGCCGGTCATGCCGGCCCGCCCCGGCCGTCCCGCACGGCGGTCAGGTAGGCGTGGCTGGCCGCCAGCGCCTCGAAGACGTCGCCCGCGCAGCTGTCGAATTCCACGACCCGCCAGGCGTCCGGGCGGGCGTCGAGGATCGCGCGCACCGGCATCGCGCCCGTGCCGACCGCGGTGTTCGGTTCGCCCTTGACCATCGGGCCGTCCTTGACGTGCAGCGCCACCACGCGCTCGCCGAGCCTTTCCAGCAGCTCGGGCACCTGAGCGCCGGCGACCGCGGCCCAGTAGGTGTCGATCTCCAGGAAGACCCGCGGGCTGAGCCGCTGTGCCAGCACCTCCAGCGCGTGCACCCCGTCGATCCTCGGCTCGAACTCCCACCAGTGGTTGTGGTAGGCGAGCTTGAGCCCGTATCCGCTTGCCTGCTCGGCCAGGCCGTTGAGCAGGTCCGCCGCGCGGGCGATGCCGTCGAGGGTGGTGAACTCCTGCTCGGGGATGCCCGCCGGCACGATCGCCAGTTCGGTGCCCAGCCGCGCGACCGCCTCGAAGGTGGGCCCCGGCTCCGGCTCGCGCACCAGACCGCCCGCGTGCGTGCCGGAGACGGTAAGGCCCAGCTCATCGGCCAGCGCCCGGAAGCCCTTCGGGTCGTCCGCCGGGTTGTAGGGCTCCACCGCCCGGTATCCGAGGCCGGCGACGCGGCGCAGCGTGGCGTCGCGGTCCGCGGCCATGTGCTCGCGCACGCTGTAGAGCTGCACGCTGATCGGGTTGGTCATGGTTTGCCGCTGCTCCTGTTCCGTTCTCGTCCCCCGGTTTGCGGGAGTGTGGGTGCGCGGGTGTGCGCCCGGCCGGCGGACCGTCAGTCGACGATCAGCGGCCGCAGCGTGCGGTGCGCGATCTCAAGTCCCTGCTTCACTCGGGTCTCGTCCCCGCCCCAGACCGGGTCCTCGTGCTCGACGGAGAGCACCCCGCCGAATCCGCCCTCGTACAGCGCGTCCACCACCGCCCGCCAGTCCACCTGGCCGAGCCCCGGCACCCGGTAGCGCCACCAGCCCACGTCCCACGGGTCCTGCCGGCTCAGGGTCCTGCCGAAGAAGCCGTAACGCACGCGGGCGCGCGGGTCGATCTGGGCGTCCTTGGCCTGTGCGTGCGGAATGCGGTCGACGTAGGGACGCAGCGCCTCGACCGGGTCGATGCCGAGCCACAGCAGGTGCGAGGGGTCGTAGTTGAGGTAGAAGCCGAGGGAGAACATCCACTCCCACAGCTCCGGCGAGTAGGCCAGGTTTCCCGGGTAGCCGTCCGGGTGCCAGCCCTCCATGACGCAGTTCTCGATGATGAGCTTGACGCCGCGCTCGCCGGCGTACTCGACCAGCGGCGGCAGGACCCGTTCGGCCAGCGCGACGTTCTCCTTCACCGAGAGCCCCGGGTCGCGGCCGATGAACGTGCCGACATAGGGGACGCCGAGCAGCCGCGCCGCGTCCACGTTGCGGCGCACGTGGTCGGCGATCTCGCGCCGGCGCGGCTCGTGCGGGTGCAGGTTGTTCTCGTAGTAGGCCAGGGCGGAGAGCACCAGGCCGTGCCGGTCGAACAGGGCCCTGATGCGCTCGGCCTCGCCCTCGCCGAAGTGCGCCACGTCGATGTGGGCGGCTTCGAAGTCCCGGGACCCGGTGGACGGCCAGGTGGCCACCTCCAGCGCCTGGTAGCCGTGCTCGCCGGCCCAGGCGGCGATGTCTTCCAGCGGCAGCCGCGGCAGGCAGGCGGTGAGGAAACCCAGCTTCACGGGGACTACACCTCGATCCAGGAGCGGGAGCGGGCGGAGAGCAGGACCGCCTCGGTCAGACGGACGGTGCGGGCGGCGTCGGCGAAGGTCGGGAACACGGGGACGTGCGGCGCGGCTTCGGCCCGCACGGCCGCGTACACGTCGGCGACGAAGCCCGCGAAGCAGTCGGCGTACCCCATCGGGTGGCCGGGAGGCAGCACGCTCAGACGCGCGGCCTCGGGGGAGAGCAGCGCGGCATCACGCAGCAGCCGGGCGTTGCCCGCGCGCGACCCGGCGAACAGCGACTCGGGGTTCTCCTGGTCGAAGGCCAGGCTCGCCTCGGCGCCGTCGATCTCGAACCACAGCCGGTTCTTGCGCCCGGGGGAGACCTGGGAGACGGTCAGCGCCCCGGACGCGCCGCGGTCGGTCCGCAACAGCACCTGCACCGCGTCCTCGGTGGTGACCCGTGCGCCGGCGCTGTGCGGCCCGCGTCGGGGGCCGCGCTGCGGGCCGCGCCGCGAAGCGCCGTCGGAGAAGGTCTGCCGGCCGGAGCCGAAGCGCGTCGGCAGGACCGTCTGCGTCTCGGCGATCAGCTCGCTGATGCGGTGCCCGGTGACCCACTCGACCAGGTCGCACCAGTGCGAGCCGATGTCCGCGAACGCCCGGGAGGGGCCGCCGAGCCGCGGATCCACCCGCCAGTTGTTGTCGCCCGGCCGGGAAAGCCAGTCCTGCAGGTAGTGGCCGTGGATCAGCCGCACCTCGCCGGTGTAGCCGCCGCGCACCCGTTCCCGCGCCTCGACGGCCATCGGGTGGTAGCGGTACACGAAGGGCACGGCCGCGATCAGGCCGCTCTCGCGTGCCAGCCGCACCAGCGCGTCCGCCTCCCCGGCCGCGGGGGCCAGCGGCTTTTCGCAGACGACGTGCTTACCCGCGCGCAGCGCCAGTTCGGCGAGACGCACGTGCGAGTCGTTCGGCGTGCACACGTGGACGACGTCGACCTCGTCGCTGACCGCGAGCTGTTCGGCGGTCTCGAAGGCGCGCGCCAGACCGAAGCGTTCGGCGGCCAGTTTTCCCCGTTCGGGCGTGGACGCGCAGACGCCGACCACGTACGCCCCGGCACGCCGGGCGGCGTCCAGGTGCAGCCGCGCGACCATGCCGGCGCCGGCGATCGCCACGCGCAGCGGCGCCTCGACCATCCCGACCTCCATTCGGTTCACCGGTACGCTAAACCCGGCTCTTTACGTTGACAATGGCGAGATTTACGCTAAGTTCTGTCATAAATCGGACCAGGGCGGCGGTGGGAGCCTCATGGGCAGTCTCGGCGGGCGGCATCTCGCCGCGCTCAGCGAGCTGGCCTGTCTGGTGGCCGACTCGACCGCCACCACGCGCGGCCGGCTCGCGCAGGCCACCGGCCTTTCCCGCGCGGCCGTGGCGCAGCGGGTCGATCTGCTGGTGGAGCGCGGCCTGCTGGTGGAGAGCGAGCCGGTGGTCACCGAGCGCGGCCGCCCGCCGCTCGCCCTGCAACTGGCCGCTGACGCGCTGATCTGCGCGGTGGACCTCGGGGCCACCCACTGCCGGCTCGCGTTGACCACGCTCGGCGGGATGCCGGTGGCCGAGACGGTGTGCGAGATAGACATCAACGACGGTCCGCAGCGCACGCTGGCAGGTGTGCACCGGCTGACCGCCGAACTGCTCGAGCGCGCGGACCGGCCACCGGCACACCTGCGGGCGTTCAGCATCGGGGTGCCTGGTCCGGTCGAGCACGAGACCGGCACGGTGATCCGCCCGCCGATCATGCAGGGCTGGGACGGCTACCGGGTTCCGGCGTATTTTGAAGAACACTGCTTTGAGAAGCACGATCCCCAGGCGCGAAGTCCTGATGAGCGCGGTATCGCAGCGAGCGGTGTCGCCGGGCAGTACGACGCGAGCACGACAGTGCTCGTGGACAACGACGTGAACATGATGGCGTTCGGTGAGTACAGCCACCGCCGCGACTCCAAGCACCTGCTGTACATCAAGGTCGGCACCGGTATCGGCTGCGGCATCATCTCCAACGGCACGCTGCACCGCGGCGCGGCCGGCGCCGCCGGGGACATAGGCCACATCCCGCTGCCCGGACACGAGGACGTGCTCTGCCACTGCGGCAACACCGGTTGCGTGGAGGCGGTCGCCTCGGGCTCGGCGATCGCGAGGGCGCTGCGCGAGGCCGGGCTGCCGGCCGCCGGCGGGCGCGACGTGGTGCGGCTGGTCTCCGAGGGCAATCCGGTCGCGCGCCGCCGGGTACGCCTGGCCGGGCAGCAGATCGGCGAGGTGCTCGCGTCCCTGGTCAGCTTCCACAACCCGGACGCGATCGTCCTGGGCGGCAGTATCGCGCAGCTGCACGAGGACCTGCTGGCCGACATCCGCGGCGTCATCTATCGCAGGGCACTGCCGCTGGCGACGCGCAGCCTTTCCATCGAGACCTCCGCGCTGGGCGAGCGCGCGGGCGTAGAGGGCGCGGCCCGGATGGCGGCGCGGCACCTGCTCTCCCCGCGGGGCATCGAGAAGCTGCTGGCACGGCCGGTGTCCGCGGCGATCCGTTGAGCCGCGCCGTCCACACGTCCGGCACCGTCCACACGTCCGGCACCACCGGCGTCTTCCGCGCCGTCCGCATCGGTCAGTACCCGCGGTAGTAGAGCAACTGGCCCCCTTCGCCCGGTGCCGCGCCCTCCCCGGGCAGGAACAGGCTGACCGCCAGCGCGCGGCGGCCGTCCGGCGCCGTCAGGGCCGTGACATGCGGGTTGGCGAACGCCGAGCTGCCACCGTGGGTGCGGATCCGCGCCGGATGCGCCAGCCCGGATTCGTACTCGTACACGTAGGTGCGCCAGGACCCGAAATCGCCCTTGACATGCTGCGCCTCGACCAGCGCGTATGAGTGCCCGAAGAACTCCAGTGGGTCGCGCCCGCCGATGTTCCCGCCGACGCCCCAGCGCAGCAGCGCCGCGTCGAACCCGGGCTGCGGCGCGGCCCGCCACCGGCTGAAATCGGTCAGCGTGGCGCGCAACTGCCGGTCCCGGTCGCATCTCCACCAGTAGTGGCCGCCGAGCTCGATGACCGAGCGGTCGATGTCAGGGTTCAGCCGTACCGCGTAGATGTTCGGAGTGCCTTCGGCGCACCGCGAGAGCGAGCGCCTGGCGTCGAAAGAGCGCAGCGGCGTACCGCCGACCAGCGCGGTCCGGTCCGCGAAGTACCGCAGCGCGATGTGGTTCCTCGGCTCCTGCTCCCACGCGACGAGGTAGCCGCCGCCCGGCACGGCGGCGATCGTCGGCTGCGAGCCGCCCGGCCCGAACTCGCGCAGACGCCGCCAGTCGAGCAGGTCGCGGGAGACCGCGAGGGCGACGTGGAACTGGCCGTCGCGCAGCGTGCTGTGATAGACGGCGAGGTACCGCGCATCCTTATCGGTTCCGCCGCCATCATCCGCGATGATCTTGGCGCAGTGCATCTCGCACCCGCTGTCGTCGGCCGCGCCATAGCGGTGCCCGTCCGCCGCCGTGACGTCCTCGATGAGCGAGAGGAGCGCGAGCGTGCGCGGTTCGGCCGCCGGACCACCGCGCGGGTCGAAGGCGCAGTCCGGTACGGGCTGCGGGGTCAGCGCACCGGGGTCCGGTGTGGCCCGGCGACGACGCAGCCAGGCCGGAGCCGTCGGCCAGTACCTCCGGAAATCCATCCCGTGCGCCCTCCTCGGCCGCGTGTGCCCGACGTGTGCTTCGCGTGTGCCCGTCGTGCACTCAGCGAGCGATCAGCACCGAGCAGAACGCGTGCCGCGCGACCTGTTCGGCCGTCGAGCCGAGGACGCGGTTGTGCAGCTCAGGGTGCCGGCTGTGCCCGATGACCAGCAGGTCGGCGCGCGCCGCGCGGGCCACGATGAGGATCTGCCCCGCCGGATGCCCGGTGTGCAACTCGCACGTGGTCGTTACGCCGTGCCGCTGTGTGTATTCGAGAGCTGAACGCAACCATTCCCTACCGTGTGCCACGGCACCGGTGGTCGCGGCCGGTTCGTCGTCCTTCGGCTCGCCGGACAGTTCGATACGGCGGGGACCGCCCGAGGCGGCCGGGGCGAAGACGGGGACCCGCTCGGGCACCTCGTCGACCGCGATCACGATCAGCCGGGCTTGCGGCAGGATGCTCGTCAGCGCCACGGCCCGGGCCAACGCCGTGCGGGCGCCCGCGGAATCATCGTAGGCGACCGCGATCCGCTTGATCCGGGCCGCGCCCGCGTTCACAGCGCCGGGTGCGCCGGGCTGTGCGTGGCGGACTCGATGTGCTCGCTCGCCCGGGCCAGCAGTTGCCGGGCCAGGTCGTTGAGCGCTCGGGCTGCCGCCAGTTCCTCGCCCACGCGGGTCTGGACCGGGTCGTTCGGGTGCTTGCTCGCGTGACCGTGTGCGCGCAGTTCGGTGCCGTCGGGAAGCCGGAGCAGCGCCGTCGCCCGGGTCTTGGCCCCGGCCTCGTGGAAGGTCACCTCGCTGTGCCAGCCGGCGATCGTCTGCTGCATTATCGCCTCACCTGCCTTCCGCGGTATCAGTCCAGCGTGCATCAGCCGGTCCGGGAACACCAGAGTCCGGGGACCGCGCCGGCGGCCCCCGCGCGGCCGTGGCGTTAGCGTCGGAATGTGGAACTCTCCGACGATCAAGCGCGTGCGCGTTTCGCCGCCAGCCAGGTCGCGGTGCTCGGCACCAGCGACGAGACCGGTGCCGCGCACCTGGTTCCGGTCACCTTCCTCGTCTCCGGGGACGCGGTGTACATCGCGATCGACGACAAGCCGAAGCGCTCGCGCGGCCTCAAACGGCTGCGCAACATCGCGGCCGACCCGCGCGTGTGCCTCCTCGCTCAGCACTACGACGAGGACTGGAACCGGTTGTGGTGGGCGCGCGCGGACGGCACGGCCCGCGTCGTCGAGGCCGGGAGCGTGCCCTTCGGCGTGCTCGGCGCGTTGGCCGAGCGCTACCCGTGGTACCGGTCGAATCCGCCGGATGGCCCGGTGATCGAGGTGGCTGTGCGCAGGTGGTCCGGCTGGGCGTTCGCCGCGTCGCCGCCCGCGCTGGGAATCTGACCGGTACGACCGGTCCGCGGCCCGGTTCGGCGGCATGATGGAGGGATGCCCGAAGGCGACACGATCTGGCTCACCGCGCACCGGCTGCGCGAGGCGCTGGCCGGCCGGGTGCTGGTGCGATCCGACCTGCGCGTGCCACGGCTCGCCACGACGGACCTGCGCGGGCATCAAGTCCAGGACGTGGTCCCGCGCGGCAAGCACCTGCTTTTCCGCCTCGACAACGGCCTCACGCTGCATTCGCACCTGCGTATGGACGGGGTGTGGCGGGTCTACCGCACGGCCGAGCGCTGGCGCGGCGGCCCCAGCCACGAGATCCGCGCGGTCCTCGCCGCAGCCGACCGCGCGGCCGTCGGCTACCGGCTGCCCGTGCTCGACCTGGTGCCCACGGCGCGGGAGGACACCCTCGTCGGGCACCTCGGCCCTGATCTGCTCGGTCCGGACTGGGACGCCGCGGAGGCGGTGCGCCGGCTGCTGGCGGCCCCGCGGCGCGCCGTCGGTGAGGCGCTGCTGGACCAGCGCAACCTGGCGGGCATCGGCAACGTGTACAAGTCGGAGTTGTGCTTCCTGCGCGGCGTGACGCCCTGGACGCCGGTCGCGGAGGTTGCCGAACTGCCGCGCATGGTCGTGCTCGCGCAACGGCTGCTCGACGCGAACAAGGCACGCCACGGCCACGTCACCACCGGCGATATGCGCCGCGGCCGCATGCACTGGGTCTACGGCAGAGCGCACGACCCGTGCCTGCGGTGCGGAACCCTGATCCGGGTCGCGGACCAGGGCACGGCGGGGGAGGAGCGGGTCACGTACTGGTGCCCGAGTTGCCAGAAGGGACCGGGGCCGCAGTAGGCCGCCGCTCGCGACGCCGGCTTGTGACGCCGGCTGTGGTCGCGCTTCAGAGCGCGATGTCGCTGACGCCGGTGACGCGCTCGATCCTGAGCCGACACAACAGTTCGCCCGGCACCGCGTTGCGCCGCCCGTATTCCTCCGCTCGCCCGGCCGGAACGTAGCGCTCGGCGATTTTCGCCGCCCACGCGACCAGATCGTCAGGATCCACCAGCAAAGTCACGGCTCCGCGCACGGCCACGAAGTGGTAAGGGTACTCGTCGCTGTCCACGGTCAGCGCCGCCCGGGGATTGGCCCGCAGGTGGCGGCCCTTCACGCTGGTCTCGGCCGTCGTGAACACCAGATCGTCGCCGTCCAGCACGAACCAGACCGGCGCCACGTGCGGCGCGCCCACGCTCGACGCGGTCGCCAGCTTGCCGGTACGCGTGCCTGCCGTGAGGAAGTCGAGCGCCTGCTCTTTCGTCATCGTCGCCATGGATCAAGCCTGGCGCATCCGGCCCGCGGGCGCAGTTCGATCCCGGGCGCGCGCCGATCCCTCAGCCGGTCGATTTCGCGGCCGGCACGCGCCGGATGTCCGGCTCCAGATAGATCACGCGCGCGATGGGGACCGCCTCGCGCACCCGGCGCTCGGCCTGATCGATCGCCCGGGCCACTTCCAGCGCGGAGTCGTCGTGGTCCACCGCGATCTTCGCCGCGACCAGCAGTTCGTCCGGGCCCAGGTGCATGGTGCGCATGTGGATCACCGACTTGACCACCTCGCCGTCCACCAGCGCGGCACGGATCCGCTGCACGACGCCTGCGCTCGCGCCCTCGCCGAGCAGAAGACTCTTGGTCTCGATGCCGAGCACCGTCGCCGCGGCGCCGAGCAGCAGCCCGATCGCGAGTGTCGCGACGCCGTCCCAGACCCCGTCGTGCGTGGCCAGCGTCAGCAGCACCCCGAGAAAGGCCAGTACCAGGCCGATCAGCGCGCCGAAGTCCTCCAGCAGCACCACCGGCAGTTCCGGTGCCTTCGCGTGCCGTACGAACTGCGCCCAGCTCTGCGTGCCGCGCTCGCGGTTCGACTCGGCGATCGCGGTGCGGAACGAGAAGCCCTCGGCGATCACGGCGAACAGCAGCACGCCGACCGGCCAGGCCCAGTTCTCCAGCGGATGCGGGTGGCCGATCTTGTTCACGCCCTCATACACCGCGAACAGGCCGCCCAGGCTGAAGAGCACGATCGAGACGAGGAACCCGTATACGTAGCGTTCGCGTCCGTATCCGAACGGGTGCTGTTCCGTGGCCTCGCGCCCCGCCCGCTTGCCGCCGACCAGGAGCAGCACCTGGTTGCCCGAATCCGCGATCGAGTGGATGCCCTCGGCGAGCATCGAGGACGAACCGCTGAACCCGAAGGCCACCAGCTTCGAGACCGCGATGGCGAGATTCGACCCGAGTGCGGCGATGATCGCCCTGGTGCCCCCAGCGGAACTCATCGGTGTATGTCGCCTTGTCGTGGTCGATGCCGTGTGCCGTGTGCCGTGTGCCGTGATGCGGTGATGCGGTGATGCGGTTATGCGGTTATGCGCGTCGGCGCGCTCGCCCCGGTGCCCGTCACCCTACCGGGAACGGCGGCGTGGATCGCGACGGTGTGCGCGGGTCAGTTCCCGAGACCGCCGGACACGGCGTCCGAGAGGTCCTGGAGCTCGCCGGTGAGCTGGTCGGCCGCGTCCTGCGAGATCTGCCCGTTGTCCAGGTCGTCGGCGATCTTCTGCTGTATCGCGCTGATCTTCTGGCGGACCTCCCGCAGTTGCCGGCTACCACCGTTGCGCTGCGCCGCGGTGATCGCGTTCTCCAGGTCGCTGAGCGAGTTCTGCAGGTCGCGGCCGGTGTTCGGGTCGATGGTGTCCTGGCCCTGCGCGATCATCGCGTCGATCTGCCCGCGCACCCGCTCGACGTAGCCGACCGGGTCGGCCGCGGGGTCGCCGAGCGACGCGTTCGGGTCCGCGGTCGCCGAGTCGGTCGCCGCGGGGGAGGAGGACTGCGTGCTCGGGCTCGGCGGCGTCGCGGCCGCGCTGGAGGCCGCGACCGACGCGCGCGAGGTCGGCGGCGGGCCGGCCGTCGCGCCGCCGGAGTTCCCGGTCTTCAGGACCAGGGCCGTGGTACCCGCCGCCGCGGCCGCGACGACCAGCGCTCCGATCAGCAGCCGGACACGGGAGCCGCCCGGTCCCTCGGGTGATCCTCGGTAGATCGCGGTCGGCCGGGCGGCCGGCCGTGCGGTCGGTTGGGCGGGCACGTCGAAGGACGGCATCACCATCGTTCGCTGCGTGAGCGGGGGCGGGTTCTGCAGCGGATGTGTCAGCAGGTTGAATACATCGTCGGCGCTCGGACGCTGCGCGGGATCCTTTGCCATGCAACGCATGTACAAGTCGACGACGCCCGCCGGTATACCAGGGTCATCCAGGGGCGGCGGCGGTGCGTATACGTGCCCTTGCGCCACCTGGGCGACGTTAGAGCTCTGGTATGGCGGCCGTCCGGTGAGGCACCAGTACAGCACGCAGCCGAGCGCGTACAGGTCCGTCGCGGGCACGGCGCCCCGCCCGGTCAGCTGTTCGGGCGCCATGCACGCGGGGGTGCCGATCGCCATGCTGCCGGTGAGGTTCGAATCGGTGGCGGCCAGGGCGATCCCGAAGTCCAGCAGCTTCGCGCCGCCGGGCGTGAGCATGACGTTGGCCGGCTTGACGTCGCGGTGCACGATGCCCGCCGCGTGCGCCGCCCGCAGCGCGTCGGCCAGTTGCGCGCACACGGCGACCGCGTCGGCGGCCGGCAGCGGCCCCTGGCGCAGCCGGTCCGCGAGCGTGGAGCCTTGCAGCAGCTCGGTCACCAGCACCGGCTGGACGCTGCCGTCCGCCTGTGGTTGCTCCAGATAGTCGAAGACGATCGTGACCCGCGGATGCGCGAGCCTGGCCAGCGCCCGCGCCTCGCGTCGCAGCCGTTCCCGCTCGGCCGGGTCGGCAAGGGCCGAGCCGTGCAACAGCTTGACCGCGACAGTGCGGTCCAGCGCCGTGTCCGCGGCCTCCCACACCGTGGCGCTGCTGCCCGCGCCGAGCGGTCGCACGAGGCGGTATCGGTCGGCCACGACGGTGCCGGGCATCGCGGGCATCGAGCCCGGAATCGCGGAGTCCATCCCGGGATTATCGCCTGTCCGGGATGACGGCCCGGTGAAGACCGGGAAGCGGGGCCGCATCGGTGGCCGGCATGGGAACCCGGCCGCGCCCGCGCGCCGCCCCGGCAGCAGACGGCGGGCTCCACTGCGTCCTCCACTGCGGGCTCGACTACGGGCTCGACTACGGGCTCTTGCTCACCAGCGCCGTCCAGTGCCTGATTCATCAGAGGCCGCATAACGTCCGCGGCGGCGCCGGGCGGCCCGGCGAACGTCGGGCCTCGGGCGCTCACCTTGACTGCGCTGGTCTCATCCGCTTGCGCGCCGCAGGCAAAGGACCGGTGACTGGACGAGCGGACAGCCGCTACAGTCAACTCGCACACGCACACAACGGTTAGTCGGTTAGTCGGTCTACGAGGTCGGCCCGGACGCGGTCCGGCCGAGGCCGTCGGCTGGCACGGAAGGGATCCGGGCCGATGAGCGACGAGCACGGCTGGTATCAGGGCGGCGAGGGCGGCGCCGGTGGCGGCGACGGCAAGTCCGAGAAGTTCCAGGCGTGGGAGCGCGAGCAACAGCTGAGACGGCCCTGGGACCGGCAGCAGCCGTGGCAGCAGGAGCCCGCGCCGGGCGCGCCCGGCGCGGCCGGTACGCCAGTGGACCCCTGGGCGCGTCCGAGCGTGGGTGGCCAGGCGAGTGTCGACCGGCGCTCCGAGCACTCCCGGCATCGTCCGGACGTTCCCGACGGCGACGACGGTCCGGGCGGCTTGCCCGGCGGCAGCGGTGTCCGGCGCGAGGACGACTTCCGGCCGATGTACCGGCGCGAGGAGCAGCCCGAGCCGCCGCGTCCCCAGCAGCGCCGAGGGCAGCCCGCGCTGCCGCCGCCGTATCCCGGTGCCGCGCCCCACACCCCGGCACCGCCGCTGCCGCCGCAACTGACCCCGCCGCGTCCGCCTCAGCCGCATCCGGCACCGATGCGCCCCGTGCC
>NZ_JAGSXH010000126.1 GCF_018283645.1 Actinocrinis puniceicyclus
CCCCCATACCAGCCCCCTGCCGCGCCCGAACCGGTCACCTCACCATGGCAACTGGTCGAACTGTTCGAGACCGCACTGGCAGACACCGGCACCCAGACCAACGCCCACAACCTCGAACGGCTGCTCGACGGCACCGTCACCGAACACAACCGCGACCGCACGGAATTCACGGACGCACTGCGATCACTCACCACCCGCTACCCCGCCGACGGCATCGATCCATGGGACCAGCGCACACTGCCGGGAGCCCTACGCTGCCTGCTGTACGCCATCCTCGGCGAAGACCGCCGCACGGTAAGCATCATGAACGAGCTCTACAGCGACGCACAAACCCCCCTGCCTCCCGACCGAGCCGTCGTATACCGCATCTACGAACTCGTAGAAAACCTCGGCAAGGCACGCATCCCCGGACTGCTGGCAACCCCCACCCACGGCGACGGCACAATCGACCCCGAAGTACTGCGCTTCCGCCTGGAGCGCTACACAAACGCCGCAGCCGAACCACTTCCCTGCGACCTGGAACAAGCACTGCTGCGCGTGCCCGCCGACGACGCGCAACGGATCCTGGCCTCCAGCCCGCTGCTGGCCACCCCCGCAGGCAAGCAACTGGCCGCGCTCTTCGCCTGGGGCGAGAGCGCGCTCCCCTTCTTCGAACGCTTCGTCATACGCCGCCGCCCCGGCGACCGGGACGGCGCAGAGACCGGCGCCGTCCACGCACCGCGGATCGCGCCGCGCTTCTCGCCGCCCCACGACCTGATCGGCGCGATCGACCGGCCCCCCTCCCCCATCACCGTCCTGGCGCGCCTCCCGGACCCCGACGAAGTCCACCTGTTCGCCTGGAACGGCTCAAGCGCACACGCCGCCCTGTGGCCCTCGCTGCTGCCGCTGCACCCGGAACTCGTCGCCGCACACGCCATCCCCGCGCTGTATCAGCAGGCGAACGACACCGCACGCGACCGCAACGGCCTGCTGCCGGCGCTGGCCGCCACCGCCGGCTGGCCCGGCCCGGTCACACACCTCGCCCTCGCCTACGGACTGGCCGCAGGACGACCCGAAAACCGCGCCGGCGCCGTCGAAGCCCTCGTCACCCTCGCGGCACGCACCCTCCTGGACGCCCGGGCACTGGGCTCACTGTGCGGCGAACTGTGGGCAAGCCGGATGATCAAGCCGAACCGGCTGCTCAGCGCCCTGGACGCGGCAGCGCAGGCCGGCGCACGCCGCGAGGTGTTCACCGCCGCGGCCGCCGCGCTACCCACCCTCGCCCGGCAACCCTCCGTCCGCGGCCTGGCCGACCTGCTCGTCCTGGCCGCCGACTGCGCGCGCGCCGCGGACCTGCACGGACAACTGCCCGAACTGGCCGCACTGACCACGCTGGAAAAGCCGAGCCGGGTCGCGACCGAGGCACGTCGGCTGCGGCGCATACTCGGAAACTGACCGAGCGCGCACCACCCGCCACGCCGAAAGGTGACACCGTGCCCACAGCCGACAGCGCGCCGCAAGCCGACAGCGCGCTGAAGAAGGCAATGGCCGAACAGGAACGGCTGCGACCCTTGGTCCTTCCGCAGGGGATCACGGCCCGCGACGTGCACCTGGTCGCAGGCGTCGACGTGGCATACGCGAAAGACGAAAGCATCGTCGCCGGCGCCGTCGTCGTGCTCGACGCACACACCCGACACATCGTCGACAGCGCCTCAGCGTCGCGTCCCGTCGACTTCCCCTACGTCCCCGGACTACTCGCCTTCCGAGAACTCCCAGCGCTGCTCGACGCCCTCGCCGCGCTCCACACCAGACCGGACGCAGTCGCCTGCGACGGCTACGGCACCGCACATCCGCGCCGCTTCGGCCTGGCCTGCCACCTCGGCGTCGTCACCGACCTTCCCACCTTCGGCGTGGCCAAGACCGCGTTCATCGGCGAATACGAACAACCGGGCCCGCAACGCGGCGACCGTTCCCAGCTCACCGACCACGGCGAGACGATCGGCCACGTATTGCGCACCCGGCCCGGCACCCGGCCGGTGTTCGTCTCCACCGGCCACCGCATCGACCTGGACACCGCGACACAGCTGACCCTCGCGCTCACTGCCGACCACCGGCTGCCCGAAACCACCCGCCACGCCGACCGGCTCTCCCGGCAGGTCCTGGCCGACCGCCTCGGCCACGGGTGAACGCCTCAGCCCTCTGAAACGGTGGTGCCGCCCCACTCCTGCGGCGCCACATCGGCCAGCGTCTGCGAAAAAGTCCACTGATGCCCGGCGAGGTCCTCGGCCGTGTACTGCCGCTCGCCGAACTCGAAGTCGAAAGGCTCCGCCAGGATCCGCGCACCCCGCCGCCGAGCGCGCTCGCAGTGCGCCCGCACGTCCGGCACACGCACGATCACCGAATGCGTCGCCTCACCCGGCCGCGGCGGACGGCGGTCACCGCGCACGTCCCCGATGATCACCGCGCCGTCGCCGACGTTCAACTGCGAGCGATGCCCCTCCCCGATCCGCACACGCTCCGTGAAACCGAAGGCCGCGCCGAGCCACGCGACCGCCTCGCGCACATCCGGGTAGATCAGGACCGGAATCACCGTCGCGTCAGGAATCGACCGGTTCTGCTTCATCGCGCCCTCTCGGCTTGCTGTTCGGTTTGGTGGTTTGGTTCGAGGATCATGTTCTTGGGCCTGTTATCTTTGGTGGGTTCCGGTCATTTGGTCAGTCCAGCCAGGCGCGCAGCGCCCACCACCAACGTACGGAATGTTCCAGGGCATCGCCCGGCTGCGGCGGCTGGTCGAAGTCGCTCAGCGCGGAGAGGCGGCGCAGCCGGTGCTTGACCGTGTTCGGGTGCACATGCAGCGCCGTCGCGGCGCTCTCGACGCGCCGGCCGTGCTCCAGATAGGTGATCGCGGTTTGGGCGAGCAGCCGGTGGAACGGCTCGGTGGGGTCGAGCCGGGCGAGGCGCTGCTCGGCGAGAAAGCGCCCTATGCGCGGCTGGGCGTGCACCGCGGCCGGGACCGCGAGCGTGGTGACCTCGCGCAGTCCGCGCAGACCGCGGGCACGCGCCGCCGCGAGCGCCACGACCGCGGCTCGGTAGGCCTCCGGCAGATCGCCGATGCGCACCGCGGGCGTCGCCACGACGAGCAGTTGCCCGACCCGCTCGGCCGGCGGCGGATGCGGCGTGGCCGAGCACAGCAGACCGTCCACGAACCCTGACACTCCCCCGCCGGAGCCGAGCATCGCCTCGGCGGGCGCGGCGCGGCGCGGGTCGGTCACGTCGGCGATCAGGCAGTGGTACCGCACACCCGGTTCCAGCAGAGCCTCGGGCGCGGCCGCCGTGGGCTCGCCGAGCAGCAGGCCGCGCAGCGCCCGGGCGCGCGCGCCGTAACCGCTGCGGCCCAACTCCTCCTCGCGCGCCCGGTAGGCGTCGATCAGGCGGTTGCGCAGTTCGTGGCTGTAAGCGTCGAGTTGCGCGAGCGCGTCGAACAACTCCTCGGTCGCGCCGGCGGCGCGGGCCTCGTCGATCAGGCGGGAGAGCGCGTACACGCGGCCGGCCTGGAAGCCGTCGAGCAGCGCGGCCAGCGGCACGCCCTGGATCGCGCGGTCGAAGGCGAGCCGCTCGGCGACGGCCGCGCTCGGCCCGAGTTCCCCCTCGCCCGCGCCGCCGGCCCCGCCCGCGCCGGGTTCGCCGCCGCCTGCCGCGCCGTGCGCGAAGGCGCTGACCGCCACGTCGAGCAGCGCCGCGACGTGGCGGCGCACCTGATGCTCGGGCAGCCTGCCGACCAACGGCGACTGGCGGCGCACCGCGGCGACGGCGCCGTCGAGCGTGCCCGGATCGGCGCGCAGCTTCTCGATCAGGGCCCGCACGACCGGCCTGCCCGCCGAACCACCCACTGGCCGCCTCTCCTCCGCTGCGGCGGCTCCGGCGCACCGGCGCGACGCCCGACGACCGCTGGAGAAGAACTCTGGCACAGCGGGGGCGTGCTCGGCGCGCCCGGCACCGGCGCCCTCGGTCCGGATGCGGCGCGCCGCCCGCGGCGTCGGTGTACCGCCGCGGGCGGCGCATCCAGCGCTCGTCCGGTGGTCCGGTCAGCCCGCGGAGCCCGAGAGTCCCGCGACGGCCGCGTCGGTGACCTGCGCGATCCTGCCGCGCTGCGGGAACCGTCCGACCGGGATGCGGACGACCTCCTGACCGGTGGCGTAACTGATCACGGAGAGCGCGTTACCCGCGCTCAGGGACACGAAGCAGTAGTCTCCGTCCGCACTGGTCGCGGCCCAGTACGGGATGCTGCCGGCCGGGTAGGAGACGGTGGCCTCGGTGCTGAGCGTCGAGGTGCCGACGATCTTGGCGTAGTCGTCGATGGTCCCCACGTCGCACAGCCTGGTACCGTCGCCGGACAGGGCGATGCCGTGATGCGCGGAGTTCTGCGGATAGCCGTCAGGGCTCAGCGACGCGGCGGCCGCGCTGAACGGCTGGTCGACGGTCGCCAGCCTGGTGCCGCTGTTCAGGTCGTACTTGATGAAGCCATTGAGATACGACAGGTCGGCGTACATCGTGGTCCCGTCGGGCGCGATCACGAAAGGCCGCACCCCGTACGGGAAAGTCCACACCTTGACGACCTTCAGGGTGCCGGCGTCGACCTTCTCCAGCTGGAGCGCGCCCTTGAGCAGGTTGAGCGCCTTGGGCAGCAGCGTCACGCCGATGCTCTCGTTGTAGATGTACTTGCCGTCCGCGGTGAAGGTGTTCTGGTGCGGATAGGTCCCGGTCGGGAACTTGCCCACGAGCGCGCCCGTCCCAGCGTCGTAGACCTGCGCCTCCTGAGACGTGGTCGCGGAGACCACGACGCGCGAGCCGTCCGGAGAGAGCGCCATGTGGTCGGCGTGGATGCCGTCGACCGGCGAGCGCCACAGCATCCGGTGCGTCGCCAGGTCGAAAGCGGCCACGTCGTCGAGGTTGGCCCTGGAGACGTACAGCGTGGTGCCGTCCGGGGAGACCGTCATGTCGTCGACGTACCGCGTGCCGCCGACGGCCGGGTCCACGCTCGCCTCGTCGGCGGTGGCCAGCTGGTAGTCGATCCACTGAACCGGCGTCATGCTGGAAAGCCGCTGCTGCAGGTCGGGCACGGCGTCGAAGGAGCCGAGGCTCTGGAAGGTGCGCCCGTCGATGAAGCTGACCGTGCCGGACACGGCGTTGCCGACGAGCAGCACGTCGCGCAGCGGGGCGGCGGAGACGGAGGCGGCGGCGGCGGGGTGAGCGGGCAGCGCGCCGCCGAGGCTGAGCAGCGAGCCGGCCGCGAGGGCGCGCCACACGGGCCGGCGTGCGCGTCGGGTAGCGGAGGTGGGCATCATCGTCCCCTGATTGTTACCGGTGGGTAGGACTCACTGCCCGCAGTGTGTTCCACCGGCGGGCCGGCGCCAAGTCGCCGAGCGCCAACGTCGGGGTGGATCGTTGTCCGCCGGGGACAGCGGTCCTTCGCGCCGCGGTCCTTCGCGCGGCGGCGCGGCGGCGCTGCGCCCCGGTCAGCCGCCGAAGATGCCGGCGGTGAGCATGGCGACAAGCCGGTCGAAGCTGGCGTCGGTGGACTCGGACAGCCCGAAGCCGCCGGAGATCTCCAGCAGCACGAAGCCGTGCACCGCCGCGCGCAGGCACCGGGTGGCGTGCACGGCCTGCTCGCCGGTGATGCCCGCCCCCTCCAACAGCGCGAAGGCGACGGCGACCGCGCGCGCCCCGGCCTCGGCGACCTCACGGTCCGCGGGGTCGGCTGCGTCGGCGGCAGGGACCGTGAGCTGGTAGCGGCCCGGCCGCTCACGAGCGTAGTCGCGGTAGGCGCGCAGGAAGCGGTCGAGCGCGACGGGGCCGCTGCGGCCGAGCACGGCCGCGGTCAGCCGCGCCGTGAACTCGTCGAGGACCGCCGCGGTCGCCTTGCGCCGCAGCGCGGGCAGGCCCTCGACGTGCTTGTAGAGCGACGGCACGGCGACGCCGGTGCGCGCCGCGACGCCCGCCAGAGTCAGGCCGGCCGCGCCGCTCTCGTCCACCATCTCCAGGGCGGCGTCGATCACCGCCCGCGGGCTGAGTCCTGCTCGGGGCATGCACGCCACCGTATCCGACCCGTGCGCACGGGCGCGCCGAGGCGGCTTGACAGCCCAAAGCTAATGACACTAGCTTTAGGGCTAGCAAGCAGAGCTTAAAGGAGGCCGCACATGACCGCGCAGACCACCACCCGATTCCTGGAGATCGACGGCGGCCGGATCGCCTACGACGACACCGCGGACCTGGACGGCCCGGCCGCGCGGCGCCCGCTGGTGATCTGCACCCCGGGCCTCGGCGACACCCGCGCCACGTACCGCCACCTGCGGCCGCTGCTGGCCGGCGCGGGCTACCGGGTGGTGACCGTGGACCTGCGCGGCCAGGGCGAATCCACCGCGGTGTGGGCGGACTACTCCACCCCTGCGGTCGCCGCGGACATCGTGGCGCTGGCCCGGCACCTGGACGCCGGGCCGGTCGTGCTGCTGAGCAACTCCTACACCGGCGGCCCGTCCTTCATCGCGGCGACCCAGGCACCGGACCTGGTCGCAGCCCTCGTACTCACCTCGCCGTTCGCGCGGCACCGGCCGCCGTTGTCCGCGCCGCTGCGGGCCGCGCAGTTCGCGGTCGGCCGGGTGACGGCGGGCTGGATCGGCTACTGGTCCTCGCTGTTCAAGACCCGCAAGCCGGCCGACTTCGCCGCGGCCCGCAAGGCGCTGGCGGCCAGCATGCGCGAGCCGGGCCGGATGGCTGCGCTGCGCGGCATGCTGGCCTCCAGCCAAGCACCGGGTGAGGCCGCAGCGCCGCTGGTCCGGTGTCCGGTGCTCGTGGTCATGGGCACGCGCGACCCCGACTTCAAGGACCCGGCGGCCGAGGGCGCGCTGGTGGCCGGGCTGGTGCGGGACGGCCGGGTGCACCTGGTCGAGGGAGCGGGCCACTACCCGCAGACGGAGTTCCCGCGGGAGACCGCGGACGCGGTGGTCCCGTTCATCAAGGACGCACTCGCCACGGCGGCGTAACCCGGCAGACGGCGGACGGTAGCCGATGACGCCTCAGCGCTTGCGCGCATGGACATGAAGCCACTGGCGGTGCGACACGCGCCGCCAGTGGTTGTATACGTCGAATCCGGCGGTGTCCAGCAGAGCACTGAGACTTTCGAGGCGGTGCAGCACGTAGTACCGGCGCAACGCCTCGTGCCCCGGCACGTCGTAGGGCACGCTCTCCCATTTCTCGCCGTCCCCCTCTGCCACGGCGAGCACCAGTTCTCCCCCGCGACGAAGAACCCTGGCGAACTCGGCCAGCGCGGCCGGGAGCGCGGTCCGCGGGATGTGCAGCAGCGCGGCCGCGCACCAGATACCGTCGAGCGCCGCGTCCGCGACGGGCAGCGCCAGCATGTCCGCGCGCACCTGGCCCGGTGTGCCCAGGGCGGCGAGCATCTCGGCGGACAGGTCGAACCCGGTGGCGCGCAGAGCGCGCTCGCGCAGCAGCCGGGTGTGGCGACCGGGGCCGCAGCCGAGGTCGGCGACCCGGGCGCCCTCGCCGAGCAGACCGGCCAACCGGTCGAGTTCCTCGACGATCCACGGCGGCACCTGGTCCCACGTGCGCGCGTACTGCGCCGCGATCGAACTGTACGCGGCCTGCGTCGCGACGGCTTCGTTCACCCGTCCAGCCTAGTGTCCCGCGGGTGAAGGCGCCTTACCGATCGCCGTCGATCTCCGCGCCGACCAGCAGGCGGCTTTCGCCGCCCTGGCCCGGCATGCCGCTGTCCGCGATCCTGGGTGCATGGCCGGATATTCCGCGACGCCGTTGGCGCGCAAGCTGGGGATCGGGCCCGGGCACGTCGTGGCGTTGCTGGACGCGCCCCCCGGATTCCCGCGGTCGCTCGCGCCCCTGCCGCGGGATGTGGGCCTGCATGCCGCGCTGGCCGGCGGACCGTTCGACGTCGTGGTCTGCTTCACCACCCGGCGCGAGGTCCTGGAGCGCCGGGTGAACGAGATCCGGCCGGCGCTCACCGTGGCAGGCGGACTGTGGATCGCCTGGCCGAAGAAGGCCTCCCGGGTACCGACCGAGGTCACCGACGAGGTGGTGCGGCAGGTCGCGCTGCCGCTCGGGCTCGTGGACGACAAGGTGTGCGCGATCGACGAGACGTGGACCGGGCTGCGCCTGGTCGTGCGGCGCGAACTGCGCAGCCGCGCCCCGCGATGAGCCGGGCGCCGCCGCGCCGCCGCCGCGCCGTGTCGGTGTCGGTCGGTGCGGTCCGCTAGCGTGCTGCTGATGTCCGCACACACTCACTACCAGGTCTGGGCCGGTTCGGAGCACAGCAGCGTCGTGCTGCACGTCCCGCACGGCTCTCGGCGCATCCCGGGGTCCGCGCGCGCCGGAATCCTGCTCGACGACGCCGCGCTGGAAGCCGAGCTGGACCGGATGACGGACGCCGAGACCGGCACGATCGCGGTGCGGGCTGCCGAAGCGGCGGCGCGCCGGCCGTGGATCTTCGAGAACCGGGTCTCCCGGCTGGTGGCCGACCCGGAGCGGTTCCCGGACGAACGCGAGGAGATGCGCGCGGTCGGCATGGGCGCGGTGTACACGAGGACCGCGCACGGCCTGCCGCTTCGGCGCGAGGACGCGCAGGAAGAGCAGCGGCTGCTCGCAGAGTACTTCCATCCGTACACGCACGCGATGACGCGGCTTGTAGACGACCGGCTCGCCGCGAGCGGCCGCGTGGTCATCCTCGACGTGCATTCGTACCCGGAGAAACCGCTTCCGTACGAGCTCCATCCGGCGGGTGCCCGACCCGATGTCTGCCTTGGCACCGACGCGCTGCACACCCCGGGCTGGTTGCTGGAGGCCGCGCGCGCTGCGTTCGCGGACTACGGCGCGATCGAACTCGACACGCCGTTCGCGGGCTGCTACGTGCCGCAGCGGCACTTCGGCTCGCAGCCGGCGGTTTCGGCGCTGATGGTCGAACTGCGCCGGGACACCTATTCGAACGCTGCGAGCACTGCGAAGGCCGCGAACGTTTTGAACGCTCCGGCGGCGCGGCCGGCGGCGGGCGGACCGGGTCGCCCGGCCGCCGCGCTGGCCCGGCTCATCGACCTGTGCGAGCAGAACCTCTCCCGATCGGAGCAGCCGTGACCGCACCGCAACGCCTCACCGACCTGCCTTTCGCCGACACGCTGCAGCCCTTCGAGGGCGAACTGGACGCCTGGGGCGCGGACGAGTTCGACGCGGTGCACTTCGACAGGTGCGTCTTCACGGACGCGGCCGTCGGCGCGGCCCGCTTCATGGACTGCGCGTTCGAGGCGGTGCAGTTCGACGCGGGCCGGCTGCGCGGCTGCCGGTTCAGCGACGTGTGGTTCCACGAGGCGCGGCTGATCAGCACGGATCTGACGCGGACGCAGTGGACGGACGCGGCCTTCGTCGCGGTCGGCATCGCGGGCGTGCAGGCCTACGAGGCGCAACTGCGGCGCGTGGTGTTCGAACGGTGCAAGTTCGACTCGGTGAACCTGCGCGGCGCGAAGCTGCACGAGGTGACCTTCGACAACTGCCTGCTGCGGGACGTGGACTTCGGCGGCGCCAGGCTCACCCGCGTCTCGTTTCCGCAGTCCCGGCTGGTCGAGACGGATTTCACCAAGGCGGCGTGCGAACAGGTGGACCTGCGCGGGGCCTCGCTGGGCATCGCGGCGGGCTACGACGCGCTGCGCGGCACGATCATCGACGGCGGGCAACTGGTGGACCTCGCGCCGCATCTGGCCCAGGCGCTCGGCATCACCGTCGCGGACTACTGAGCGCGCGACCCTGACACGCCCCTGAGACCGAGGTGGTGCGCGCGGCGTCAACCGGCGAATGCCTCCCGGAAGGCGCGCAGGTTGGGCTGCTGCGCGGAACGGTCCAGCACCGCGAAGGTGACGTGTGTGAAAGCGGCCCGGAAGGCCCCGTCGGCGACCAGGTGGGTACGGAACGCGGCGGCGACCTGCCGCGGGTCGTTGCGGAAGACGCCGCAGCCCCAAGCGCCGAGTACCAGCCGACGGGCGCCGTGCCGCGCGGCCGCCGCCAAGACGACCCCGGCGCGTTCGACCAGCACCTGCGGTATGCGCTCGGCCAGGTCGGGCCGCACGCGCCGGACTGCTCCGGCGTTCGGCGCGGCACAGGTGATCACGTCGACGGTGACCACCGGGGCCGTCAGCCGGTCGCGCTGGTCGCGGATCACCGGCACGCCGGGCGAATAGATCGAGCGGTGGCTGTAGAACGGGTCTCGCGCGCTTTCGTGTGCCGCGTAATAGCCGGAGGCGGCGATCAGGCACGGGTACAGCAGGGTCTTGCGGCACAGGTCCTCCTCCTGCGCCCGCGCACCGTTCAGGTAACCGCCGCCCGGATGGCGGGCGGAGGCGAAGTTGAGCACCGCCACGCGATCGACTGCCGACGCGGCGACGAGCCGCCGCGCGGCCGTGACCGTGTCCTCGCCGGTGACCTCGATCGTCGTCTTCGCTCCCGCCGACCGCTCCTCGTCGCGGGTGCTGTCGTCGCGGGTGCTGTCGTCGTCGGCGGTGCGCTCAAGGCACGTAGGGCCTGTTAATTGTGGAAGCAGTTCCGCGGCCTCGTACCGGCGGGTCCCCGCGACGGCGGCCGCGAGCAGCGAGGCGACCTCGACCTGGTCGCCCTGCTCGGTCTCGTACCGACCGGCGGCCACGACGCGCTGGTTCTGCGCGGCCACTTGCTTCAGCTCCATTGCCCACTCCCTGACAGCCCGCTTCATGTCAGCATGACGATAAGGGGCGCCGCGCTCGACCGCCACGCGATTTACCCGACCGGCCGACCGCGAGCGCATACGATGTCAACGACGGGGCGTTTTTCGTACGACTTCAGCGGGTGGCGAACGTGCGCGACGAGGCGATCTCGACGGCGGTGGCGGCGGCGAACCGGCTGACCGCGCGCTGGGCCGGCACCTGCGACGCCAGCGGCACGGTGCTCTCCGGCTTCGGCGTCTGGCCGCTGCTGGCCGCGATCGCCGAGCCGGCGGCCGGCGCCGCGCGTGACGAACTCGCGCAGGCGGTCGGTTTCCCGGCGCAGGAGGCGCCCGCCGCCGCCAACCGCCTGCTCGACGCGCTCGATCAGAACCCTGCGGTCCGCACCGCGCTGGGCCTGTGGACCGCCGCGTCGGTGCCGGTCAAGGCCGAGTGGATCGCACAGCTGCCGAAGCTCTCGCACGACGTGCTGGATCCCGCGCCGCAGTGCGCGCAGGCGGATCTGGACGCCTGGGTGCAGAAGGAGACCGAAGGGCTGCTGCACCATATGCCGGTGCAGGTGGATGCGCGCACGCTGCTCGTGCTCGCCAGCGCGCTGACCGTGCGCACGGCGTGGGAGCAGCCCTTCCGGCCGAGCCCGTTGAACGTGGCCGGTCCCTGGTCCGGCCGGCGGCTGTCCGGGCTGATCCGCGCGACAGCCGTCACCGACGTGAGCGTCGCAATGTGCGACGAGGGGCCCGTCACCCTCGTGACCGTGCGCGGCCGGGAGCAGACCGACGTAGTGCTCGCGCTCGGCGAACCGGGAGCGCGGTCCGGCCACGTCCTCGCGGCCGCCGCCCTCGCCTGCGGGCCGGCCGCGCAACTGCGGGCCGAACCGGTCGATCTGGATCTCGAGCTGCCCGGCCCGGGCCTGGCGGTGACCGAGGTCGCCGCGTCCGACCCGGCGCCCACCGCGAGCGTGAGCACGGTTGCGTTCACCGTCAGCGCGCATCACGACCTGCTCGCGCATGCGCGGTTGTTCGGCCTGGGCGCCGCCTCGGAACGCTCGACCGGCCACTTTCCGGGCATCAGCGACGAAGTGCCGCTGTGCGTCCAGGCCGCGGCGCAGGACGCCACCGCGAGCTTTTCCGCCGAGGGCTTCGTCGCCGCGGCCGTCACGGCAATGGCGATGATGGCCGGCAGCGCCATGCGCCCGCGGCAGGTCACCGCCAAGCACCTGACCGCCACGTTCGACCGGCCGTTCGGATTCGTCGCCCTGGACCGCCCCACCGGGCTGGTCCTGGTCTGCGGATGGGTGGCCGAACCGGACGAGTACCCGCGTTAGGCCAGGCGAAGGCGTCCCGCGAAGTCGCTATCAGAGCTCGAACACTCCGTACGAGAAGCCGTCCGCCTCGACCTCGGCCCCGGCCACGCGCACGCCGTACCCCGCCAGCGCGCGCGGCCGCGGCTCGGACGCGGCCGCGGTACCGGGTAGGGTGAAGCGCGCCGCCTCGCGCCGCGGGTTGACCACGACCAGGTGGCTGCCGCCGCGGAGATACACGAACGGATATCCGGTGTGCAGGACCTGCACCGAACCGGCCGGGCCGAGGGCCGGATGCTCGGCCCGCAGCGCGATCAGCTTCCTGACCTGGTTCAGCAGCGCGTGCTCGTCGTCGCGCTGGGCCGCGACGGTTGGCCGGTCCTCGTCGGGGTCGATCGGCAGGTACAGCCGGTCCGGCGGCGCGGCCGAGAAGCCCGCGTTCGCCGTGCCGTCCCACTGCATCGGCGTGCGCGAGCCCTGACGCGTCTCGTCGTTGAGCTGGCTGCCCTCCTTGTCCGGCAGCCCGGGCACGTACCGCATGCCGATCTCGTCCCCGTAGTAGATCACCGGCAGGGTCGGCCAGGTCAGCAGGAAGGCGAAGGCCGGCGCGGTCATCGCGCGGGTTCGGGTGCCGCAGGCCAACCGGGAGAAATCGTGGTTGGCGGTCGGCAGCGCGATGTGGCCCGCGCCGTCGATCGCGGCGTCGGCCTCGCGCCAGCTCGCCAGGAACTCCTTCATCGAGCCCTCGCCCTCGGGCGCGAAGTAGCACGGGTCGCTGCCCCAGTGCGCCGCGTGGCTGCCCTGGGTGTTGTCCCAAAGCGAGCGCAGCGCGCGCCCGACGAAGTGCAGGAAGAAGTCGACGTGGATGCCCGCGGGCACGGAGGTCTTCGGGTCGCCCCACTCGGACAGCAGCGCGCGGTCCGGGTACTCACGCTCGATCCACGCCCGCATCTCGCCCCACAGCGCGGCGGTGGCCGTGTGATCCGGGTCGTCCTTGACCAGCGAGTAGGCCATGTCGACGCGGAATCCGGCGACTCCGCGGTCGAACCAGTACGCCATGATCTCGCGCAACGCGGCGCGGTTGGCGCGGGGCCCGGGCGCGTCGACCGGCTGGCGCCACGGTTCGGCCGGGTTCATCCGGGCGTAACCGAAGTTGAGCGCGGGCTGGATCGGATAGAAGTTGGCCAGGTAGTAGCCGGGCCGCCGGCCCGGGGACGGGATCCAGCTGCGTACCGGGGCGTGGACGGAGCCGGACCAGATGTACCGGTTGTCGGACGGGTCGTCGGCGGACTGCGTGAACCAGGGGTGCAGGTGCGAAGTGTGGCCGGCGACCAGATCGAGCATGACGCGGATGCCGCGTGCGCGGGCGGCCTCGATCAAGCGCTCGAAATCCTCGTTGGTGCCGTAGCGCGGTGCGATGGTCAGATAGTCGGCCACGTCGTAGCCTGCGTCGCCGAACTCGGAGACGAAGCACGGGTTGAGCCACACCGTGTTGACCCCGAGCCACTGGAGGTAGTCGAGACGGCCGGTTATGCCGGGCAGGTCGCCGATCCCGTCGGCGTTCGAGTCGGCGTAGCTTTGCGGATAGATCTGGTAGATGACGGCGTCGGCGATCCATTCGGGCAGCTTGCGGCCTGCGGTCGGGTGGTGCGTCACCTCGTTGCTCACGGCGTGTCCCCCAGGTCGGCGTTGTCCACTCACTCATTATCCGCCGGGGCCCGGCTGCCGGGCCGATTCGGCGCATCCGTCCAGCCCGGGCCTGGTGAAGCGCCGGACTGCCGGGAGCGCGGCGCACGACCGGCCGCTTCCGGCCGCTTCCGGGCACTTGGCACGTAACCGGGCTCTGCCGGTCTTCGAGAGCTTTGCCGACGCGGTGAACAGGACGTTGCCAGGCCCGCACGGCCGCCGTACGGCCGGGTCCGAACGCCCGGCGCCAAAACGTATCTATCGGACACCTGTACGAGTAGGTTGAGGCGCAGCGGTGCAGACTGTCCCAGACCCCGGCAGCGATCTGGACATCGTTCCTTCGACGAACGAACCGGGAGCACAGCAGATGACCGACACGGGAACACTCAGCAGCCAAAGTGCCGAGCACGCGATCGTGCAACGGCTGTTTCGGGCGAGTATGGATGTGCATTCCGCGCTCTCCCTGGTGAACGAGGAGCGCACAGCCGTCCTGCTGCGACAGGCCATCAGCCACCTTGACGACTCGATCAAGCAGGTCCAGAGCAACACGCTGGCCCGGTCCCGGCCGGAGCCTCGGCGGCTACCGGCGAGCATGCCGAACCGGCATCCGCCGCACACGCCCCTGGAGACATCGGGCACAGCCACGCATTGAGCACAGCCACGCGGCCACGCCGGCCGCACCGACTGACGCAGGCTGCTGCGCGCACGGCCGCCGGCCGCTACCGTTGTGCGCCATGAGAGTGCCGGTCGCACGCGGCGCGAGGGTTCTGTCGGCCGCGGCGGCGTTCGTCGGGGCCTTGGGGGCGGTGGGTGCGTGCTCGGCCGGCGGCGGCGCGCAGCACCCGGCTTCGAGCGTGTCCAGGGCGCCGGCCGCGCCGAGCGCGCCCGGGACGCTCGATCCGCTCTCCGGGCCGATCGAGCCCGCTTCACGGCTGCCGAAGTCCTGCGCGACGATCCTGCACGATCAGGACCTGACCGGTGCCTTCGGTGCGCCGCTGGTGGGGGACACCTCGTATGGTAGCTATGCGCCGTTGCCGACGATCGGCCGCACCGGCCGGGTCACTTGCGGTTACGGGATCTCGGTCGACCAGCACGGCAACGCCGGGCCGCCGGCGGTGTCGGTGTCGGTGATCACCTACGACATGGCGAGCAGGGCGGTCGCGCGGGTCGCGGCGCAGGTCCGCGACGGCGTCGCGAAGGGCGCGAGCGCGCGGCAGGTGCTGGTGGACGGACACCCGGCGAGCGTGCTGGCGCAGCCCGCGGCGAGCGGGACCGCCTCCTTCCCGGCCGCCGGCGCTTCCGCGACGGCCTCGCCGCCGACGGCGGCGGACACCGAGCTGGTGATGGCCGACGGCAACCGCACCTTCGTGATCACGATCCCGGTCGCGAAGCTGTCCGCGGCCGACGCTGCCAGCGTCCTGACGAACCTCGCGGTGCTGGTGTACCAGCGCACGCTGCCGCCGTCGGCGAGCGGGCCGTCGGTCGGCTCCCCCGGCAGCCGCTGAGGAGACCACAAGACCCAGCCCCAGCCGTACCCGCCGCACGGCTCGACTGCGCCAACCGGGTTCACCGATGATCTGCCATGACAGCACGGACCCTGATAACCGTGTGGCGCCTGACGCCGTCCGATCAAATCAGGGCCCGTGCCGCACACGTTGTCAGACC
>NZ_JAGSXH010000127.1 GCF_018283645.1 Actinocrinis puniceicyclus
GTGGCGTGGTGGTGCGCGCGGGCGGGGTCGGTTCAAGACGGTGGTGGGTGTGCTGCTGACCGGGGTGATGTTGTTCCCGGTGTACTGGATGTTCAATGCTTCTTTCACCAGGGATCAGGACCTGCGCCGCAGTCCGCCGTCGTTTGTGCCGGTGCACGGGACGCTGGAGGGGTATCGGGCGGTCGTCGATCAGCAGCTGCCTTACCTTGGCACCAGTCTGGTCGTCGGGCTGGCTACTGTCGTCCTGACGCTGCTGGTTGCCGCTCCTGCGGGTTATTCGCTGGCGAAGCTGCGCCCGCGCGGGGCCGGGGTGCTCTCGTTCGTGTTGTTGGCGGCGCAGATGATTCCGGGGATCATCATGGCGATGGGTTTCTACGCGATCCTGCTGACGGTCCATGCCATCAATACCCTGCCCGGTTTGGTGATCGCGGACTCCACGATCGCGGTGCCGTTCGGGGTGTTGGTGTTCACCGCGTTCATGCGGGCGATTCCGGAGGAGTTGATGCAGGCGGCGCGCACCGATGGCGCCGGGCCGGTGCGCACGTTCGTCTCGATCGTGCTGCCGCTCTCGCGCAATGCGTTGGTGACGGTGTCGTTGTTCACGTTCCTGTGGGCGTGGTCGGATTTCATCTTCGCCAGCACTCTGGATGAGGGTGGGGCGCGTCAGCCGATCACGTTGGGGATCTATCACTACATCGGTAACAACAATCAGCAGTGGAACGCGATCATGGCTACTGCCGTGGTCGCCTCGATCCCCGCCACCGTCCTGCTGATCCTCGCCCAGCGTTACGTCGCCGCCGGAGTCACCGCCGGCGCCGTCAAGGACTAGGCCGTGTTTGAAACGGCCCAGCCTCCACCACGAAATGAGAGAAACCCGCTGATGACCGTCGCCCGCACCGGCCCGGCCTTCTCCGTCCAGGACATCCCGTTCAGCTATTCGGGGTCCTGGTTCAACATCTCACCGGTGACAGCTCAGAACACGTATGCCGACGACCTGCACCTGGTCTCGCATCAGACCCGCATGCATCCGGTCCTGCGCTTCGTCCCGATGCTCGGTGGCGCACGGGTCGAAACCCGGGTCGTCGCGACGCCGGCGCTGCTGGCCTGGACTCTGGACGGCGAAGCGGGCGAAGGGGCCGGCGACGGTTCCAGGCGGATCGAGCTGGTTTATGAGAACGCTGATACAGTGCGGTTGAGGGGGGATGGTCTCGGCCTGCGCCTGCTCGCGGCGAATCCGACGCTGACTCCGTTCAGCGGCACCTACCTCTACCGCGACCCGGTCGACGGCGCGCACGTGTTCACCGCCTACGAGACGGGTCGCCGTTACCGGGTCACTGTCCTGTCCGGCCGCCCGGTCGAATCCGGCGGGGTCCATGACCTGGGCACGAGCGAGCGCGGGCTCGGTATGTCCGAGCGCGACGGCATGTGGGAGATCGCCGTCGAGGAATTCGACAGCGCCAGACGCCCTTACGCGCGCTCCGGCTCCTTCGGCGAGGTCGCGGATCGCACCCGCGCGACTTTCGAATCGTTCCTCGAAGCCGTGGCTCCCTGGCGCAGCGCGCGCACTCCGGCGGCCGAATCGGCCGCCTACGTCCTGTGGTCGGCCACCGTCGAGCCGCGCGGATTCCTCAAGCGGCCGGCGGTGCTGATGTCCAAGCACTGGATGGACAAGGTGTGGAGCTGGGACCACTGCTTCAACGCGATCGCGCTCGCCGAGGGGGCGCCGGGGCTGGCCCGGGACCAGTTCCAGGTTCCGTTCGACCACCAGGACGAGACGGGCGCGCTGCCCGACTCGGTGACCCACTCCGAGGCCCTCTACAACTTTGTCAAACCCCCGATCCACGGCTGGGCGCTGCGCAATATCAGGGCCCGGCTTCCCGAGCCGCTGGAGCCGGGCGAACTGGCCGAGCTGTACCGGCGGCTGGAGCGCTGGACAGAGTTCTGGCTTACCGCCCGGTGCGCCCCGGACCAGGTCCTGCCGCATTACCAGCACGGCAATGACAGCGGTTGGGACAATGCCACGACCTTCGACCCCGAACGGGTCATCCAGACCGGCGACCTGGCCGCCTTCCTGATCCTGCAGGCGCGCGCGCTGGCCGATCTGGCGGACGAACTGGGCGACTCGGCAGCCTCGACGCGCTGGGCCGGCGCCGCCGACCGGTTGCGCGCCGCGATGCTCGCGCAGTTGTGGACCGGCGAGTCGTTCGCGGCGCGCGGCGTGCACACGGGCGCGAGGTGGACCAGCGGCAGCCTGCTCGATCTCGTGCCCGTGGTGCTCGGTGCGGAACTGCCCGAGGACGTCCTGGCCGCTGTCGCGCAACGGATCAAGACGCACCTGACCGAGTTCGGCCTCGCCACCGAATCGCCGTCCTCACCGCACTACCAGGAGGATGGTTACTGGCGCGGCCCGATCTGGGCACCGAGCACGATCCTGATCGAGGACGGCCTGCGCCGCGGCGGGCACACCGACCTGGCCGACGAGATCAGCGCCCGGTTCCGCGGGCTGTGCGAGCGGTCCGGATTCGCGGAGAACTTCGGCGCCCAGACCGGAGCCCCGCTCAGGGACCGGGCGTACACGTGGACCGCCAGCGCCTACCTGATCCTGGCCGCCGCTCACGAGCGGCGGACCGCGCGACGCCGGGAAATGGCTCGGAGCGAATGACGCGAATGACGCGCATCAAAGCCTGCTGATTCACCGACCGGCTGTGGCACGTCCGGCATGACCGGTACGACGTGAGTCGGCGCCATTTGGTGCGCACTGTGGTACGCGCAGATAGCGACGTAGCGTCCCTGTGTCCGTAGGCGCACGTACGACGCACTGACCTGCTTAGGTTCGTTGCTCGTCGTCCCGCTGTTATTCCCGCCGACGGCCACCGACCGCTCGCCCGACGCGGTCGCCGCCGCACCGCGCGCCGGCAGCATCCCCGCGATTTCTGCCAACAGCTGTGGATCTTGCGCGAGTACCTTACGCAGCTGCAAGCGCAACCCCGCCAGCGCATCCGGATCCGCAGGAGCCTGCGCCAATTCCGCCACCGCGCCCTGCAGCGCATCCGGCCGCGCCGAGCGATGCCACACCCGATGCAGCAACCGCCGCCCCAACCCGACCGTCGCGTCCGCGGCCGCATCCTCCACCCGCGAGAGCACCCCCGCCCCATACGCGGTCACCGCCGCGCTCATCACCGGCAACGCATCGGCCAGCACCGCCTCAAGCTCCGACACCGTCCCACCGCCCATCGACTCGGCCCGACACCACGTCAGCGCCCTGAGCCCAGCGTAGCCACCACCACCCGCCCACACCCGCGAACACGAAAACGACGCCCCGAGCCCAGAAATACCCACGGGACACCGAAGGCCCATTCGCGGTCTTAGTGCGTAAATCAGAACACGCCGACTGAAGAACCCACAGGCCCCGGGCGCGCGACCTGCCGAGCGCGCCCGGGGCCGCGCGCGGAGAGCCGGGCGAGCGTGTTTTCGGACATTGAATTGCGCACGGTGATGGTCACCGCGTCGGCGCGGTAACGGTCGTCCGACCACTCCAGGGCGACACCGCTGGGCGAGGTGGTCACCCGGCGCTGGCGCAGCAGCGCACTGCCCCGGCGGACACCCAGCAGTTCGGCCTCCACGACGCCCGCGCTCACGGCGTCGATGCGGTGATCGGCATGAGCGTAAACGAAACCCGACTCGGTCAGCCGCTCGGTGATCGACCCCTCGGTCAACTCCATCGCGAGTACGTGTTCTGCGAGGATGCCGGCGTAGAGGGTGCGCTCGACCATCACCGCCACGCCGTCGAGCAGCCGGACCCGCCGCAGATCCAACACCTCCTCGCCGAGCGGCGCGTTCAGCCGCTCGACATCGGCGCCGGTGACGCGGCGCACCTCCTTGTGCAGCACCCGCGCCGAGGGCACGTGCCCCTGGCTGACCGCCCACATCGAGAAGCTCTGCATCTCGGCGAAACTCTGCGTCGGCACCGCGCCGACCACCGTGCGCCGCGCGCCCTGGCGGTGGGTGACCACGCCCTCCCGCTCCAGCAGCGCGACCGCCTGCCGCACGGTGCCGCGCGCGACGCCGTAACGGGCGGCCAGTTCGCCTTCGGACGGAAGGAGCGAACCGATCGGGTACTCGCCCCGGTCGACGGCGAGCCGCAATTCGGAAGCGATCTGCAGGTAACGCGCGGACATACCGGATCCCCCTGTCTTCGCTCAGGCGCCTCGGTTCGCGTGTGCGCTGGAGCCTGGCGAGCATAACGCCGAGATGACGGCTCCGGGCACCACCGGAGAGACGATCGCCGCGCGTCCCAGCCGCGCACAGCGGCTCTTCGTGCGAGTAGAGGGTGTTATTGCGCGCGGCGACGCGAAGCCATCGCGCCGTGTTCACCTCTCGGCCATCCGAACCGGGCTTACTTCCACTTGTCCAGACAGGTTACCGAAGCGATTTCGGGCTGGTCTGGGTGCCCGGCCCCAACGAGCAGTTGCGGTCGGTGGCCGACTGCTCGCCGCCGCCACCACCGTCCACGACCGCGACCGGCTCGCCGAAGCCGGCGCGACTTACCTGATCGACAGCGCGGCCCGGCTCCCCGCGCTGCTCGACGGTTCGTTCCGGTCACACACGAGGCTCGACCCGCTCGAATCCACGTCAACCTCCGCACACTGCGCACCGACGAAAGAGGCACCCTGAGATGAACCGCATCGTCAAGCTCGCGTCGCTGGCCGCGGGCGTCGCGCTCGCTGCCGCCGCCTGCGGGAATTCGACTCCGGCCGGCGCCTCGGCCGGCTCCGCCGGCTCCGGCGGTGCCGACTGGTCCAAGGCGACCTCCGCCGCGGCCGACGGCGGCATGACCGCCCTGGTCGCCGCCGCGAAGAAGGAAGGCCAGCTCAACGCCATCGCGCTGCCGCGCACCTGGGCGAACTACGGCAAGCTCATGGACGACTTCTCGAAGAAGTACGGCATCAAGATCAACGATGCGAATCCGGACGGCTCCAGCGGCGACGAGATCAACGCGCTCCAGCACCAGAAGGGGCTGTCCTCCGCGCCCGACGTGGTCGACGTCGGCAATTCGCACGCGCTGCCCTACGTGAGCCTGTTCGCTCCGTACAAGGTGCAGACCTGGAGTGACATCCCGGACTCGCTCAAGGACTCGAACGGCGCCTGGTACGGCGACTACGGCGGTTACATCACGATCGCCTGCGACGCCTCGAAGCTGTCCGGTGCGCCGTGCCCGAAGACCTTCGCCGACCTGAAGGACCCGGCGCACGCCGCCGCGTACAAGGGCAAGGTCGCCATCAACGGCGACCCGACCAGCGCGAACGCCGCGTTCAGCGCCGTGTGGGCGGCCGCGCTGGCCAACGGTGGCTCGCTGGACGACATCCAGCCCGGCGTCGACTTCTTCGCCAAGCTCAAGTCGCTCGGCGTCTTCAACGCGACGCACTCCACCGAGTCGACCATCGAGCAGGGCTCGACCCCGATCGCGATCGACTGGGAGTTCAACAACTCGCAGTACGCCGCCGACCTCAAGCCCAAGGGCGTCGCCCTGACCGTGACCGTGCCCTCCGACGGCCTTTACTCGGCCTACTACGACCAGGCCGTCAACAAGTACGCGCCGCACCCGGCCGCCGCGCGGCTGTGGGAGGAGTACCTGTACTCCACCACCGGCCAGAACGACTTCATGGGCGGTTTCGCGCGGCCGGTCGAGTTCACCGCGATGCAGAGTGCGAACACGCTCGACGCGACCGACCTGGCGAACCTGCCGCGGGTGAACGGCACGCCGCAGTTCCCGACCGCGAAGCAGTTGACGAACGCGCAGAACGCCGTGACCGCCAAGTGGGCCTCCGCGCTCGGCTGACCGCCGGCCCGGGCGGCAGCCGTGCGGACGGTTGCCGCCCCGACCCTTGCGGCACAGGCCGTTTCCGGCCCCGGCCGCACGCACCGGCCCGGTGCGCAACCCACGCCTGCACATCTAAGGAGCCTCATATGGCGGTCACCACCGATCCGCCGCTCGCGGGCGCGGTGGATCCGGCGCCGACGCGGCGCGGCCTGCGCCGACCACGCGCGCTCGGGGCGTGGGCCGCGGTCGCGCCGCTGCTGGTCTACTGCGCGCTCTTCCTCGGCCTGCCCACCTGGGCGCTGCTCTACGAAGCCGTCCGGCGAACGGACCCGGCGACCGGAGTGACCTCGTTCACCGCGCGCAACATCGCCGAGTCCTGGAGCGGCTTCTACCTGACCGCGATGTGGGGCTCGCTGCGGCTTTCCCTGCTGACCGCGCTGATCTGCGCCGTCGTCGGGCTGATGACCGCGCACACGATCGCGCAGTCGCGCGGCCGGATGCTCAGGCAGGCGGTGCTCACCGCCTCCGGGGTGCTGGCCAACTTCGGCGGCATCCCGCTGGCCTTCTGTTTCATCGCGGCCGCCGGGACCGCGGGCGAGGCCACCGGCCTGATCCGCAGGATCGACCCCGGATTCGCCCTGGACACCTTCACCGGCCTGGTACTGGTCTATCCCTACTTCCTCATCCCGCTGATGGTGCTGACCACGATGCCCGCGCTGGAGGGTCTGCGGCCGCAGTGGCGCGAGGCGGCCGCCGGGCTCGGCGGCTCGGCCTGGGACTACTGGCGGCACGTCGGGGGGCCGATCCTGCTGCCGACCCTGCTCGGCGGATTCGTGCTCTGCTTCGGCAGTTCCTTCGCCGCGTACGCCACCGCGCAGGCGCTCGCCGGCGGAACGGTTCCGCTGATCACGCTGCGGATCGCGTCCGTGCTGTCGGGCAACGTACTGGCCGGGCAGGAGAACCTCGGCATGGCGATGAGCCTGGACACGATCTTCATCTGTGCCCTGATGATGGCCGTCTATCTGCCGCTGCGGGCGAGGAGTGCGCGATGGCTCGACTCGTGACCGGCGAGGTCGCCGAGGACCGCGGCGGCCCGGAAGGCGGCGGCCCGGAAGGCGCCGCGCCTGAGGGCGGCGGCCCGGACCGCGCCATGCCGGAAATCGCCGCGCCGGACCGCGCCGCCTCCCCGGGCCGCGCCGTCGGCGCTCGGTGGTCGGCGCGCGGCGGTGTCACCGGCCGCCTGTCCCGCGTGCGCTGGTGGCGTGCCGCGATCCTCGGCGTCGTCGGGATCTACCTGCTGGGGCCGCTGGTTTCAGCGCTCTGGTTCACCGTGTACAACCCGCGGCTGCGCGAGTTCAGCCTCGCTCCCTACGGGCAGCTGTTCGGCGCGAGCGGCTTTCCGGCCAGCGTGCGCATGACGTTCCTGCTCGCGCTGACCACGATCGCGCTGGAATTCGCGCTGCTGGTCCCGGCGATGGTGGCGATCCGGCTGCGGCTGCCCCGGCTGCGCGGCGTCGTGGAGTCGATCGCCATGGTCCCGCTCGTGGTCTCGCCGGTCGCGCTGACCGCCGGCGTCTCAAGCGTCCTGGGCTGGGGCCTGAACGATCAGGGCAGCTGGATCTTCCGCCTGGACGCAGACCTGCAGAGCCAGTCCTTCCCGCTGATCCTGCCGTTCGTGTACGCGATCCTGGCGCTGCCGTTCGCCTTCCGCGCGCTCGACGCGGGACTGCGCGCCGTCGATCTCAAGATCCTGGTCGAGGCCTCCCGCGGCCTGGGCGCCTCGTGGCCGATCGTGCTGTGGCGGGTGCTGCTGCCGAATCTGCGCGCCGGGATGCTGTCCGGGGCCGTGCTCACCCTCGCGCTGGTCTTCGGCGAGTACACCGTCGCCTCGATCCTCGGCTTCGTGCCCTTCGCGGTCTGGATCGTCCAGGACGGCCAGGGCAGCGGGCAGCTGCCGATCGCCGTCTCGCTGCTCAGCCTGCTGCTTTCCTGGGCCGTGCTGTTCCTCGTCTCCTTCCTCGGCGGCCGCCGCGCCGCCGCCGTCACCGACCGGAGTTCCTGATGCCCGCCGCCGGACTCGAACTGAGCGCACTGCGCCGCTGCTACGGCGCGGTGCGCGCGCTGGACGGACTCGAGCTCGCGCTCGCCCCGGGCGAACTGGTCGCGCTGCTGGGCCCGTCCGGTTGCGGCAAGACCACGGCGCTGCGGATCGTCGCGGGCTTCGAGCGCCCGGACGCGGGCGCGGTGCGGCTCGACGGCGCGGACATCACGCCGCTGTCCGCGGCCAAGCGCGACATGGGCATGGTCTTCCAGTCCTACAGTCTCTTCCCGCACCTGACCGCGGCGCAGAACGTCGCCTTCGGCCTGCGGCTGCGCAAGACCGCCGCGCCGGCGCGCGCGGCCCGGGCCGAGGAACTGCTGGAACTGGTCGGCATCGGCGGCCACGGCGCCCGCTACCCGCACCAGCTCTCCGGCGGCCAGCAGCAGCGCGTCGCGCTCGCCCGCGCGCTGGCGATCCGCCCGAAGGTGCTGCTGCTCGACGAACCGCTCTCAGCCCTCGACGCCCAGGTCCGTCTGCAACTGCGCGACGAGATCCGGCGCGTTCAGCTCGACCTCGGAATCACGACGCTGTTCGTGACGCACGACCAGGAAGAGGCGCTCTCGATCGCGGACCGGGTCGCGGTGATGCGCTCCGGCCGGCTCGAACAGTGCGCGGCGCCCGCGCAGCTGTATCAGCGCCCCGCGACCGCGTTCGTGGCGCAGTTCGTCGGCACGATGAACCGGGTGCGCGGCACCATGGTCGACACGGATCTGGTCGAGGTGGCCGGGCACCGCCTCCCGGTCGACGGCGAGCGGCCGGTCCCCGGCACCAAGGTCGAGGTCCTGCTGCGACCGGAGGCGGTCGGGCTGGAGGCGGTGCCGGCTCGCGCGGCCGCGGACCCCGCGGTGGGCACGGTGCGCACCGCGACCTTCCTCGGCGCGATCACGCGCATCGCGGTGGTGCTGGAGGACGGCACCCAGGTGAAGGCGGATCTGCCCTCGCACCGGGCGTCCGAGTTCCCGGCCGCGGGCCGCGCCCGGCTGGTCCCGGCCGCCAGACCCGTCCTCGTCATCGAGCCCTGACGAGGCCGGGCCGGTCGTGTTCGCGCGGCGTACACCCGCGCGCAAGGCAGTGGGCCGAAAGGCGAATAAGGGACGAATGCTCGCCGATCGGGCTTGCGCGCGGCCCGGTAAAACAGCACGCTGCGACCTTGGGCCGGCCGGTGAAGCAGCCGGGTTCCGCGCCCACAGTTCTCCCAGGATTTCCACGATTTCCAGGAGTCGCATATGCGCAGTAGGTTTCTCGCTCTGGCCGTGGCCGCGCTGATGTCGATCGGCGGCGTCGTCGCCGCGGGCGGGTCGCGGCAGTCCGCCGCGGCCGCCACCGGGCCGTGCGGCACGTTGACCACGGCACCGACGTACACCCACGTGATCTGGGTGTGGATGGAGAACCACAGCTACAGCGACATCATCGGTAACTCGCAGGCGCCGTACATCAACTCGCTGGCGAGCGAGTGCGGGCTGGCGACCAACTACCACAACGTCTCGCACCCGAGCCTGCCGAACTACGTGGGGGCCGTCTCCGGACTGGCCGTCAGCTCCCTGAGCCAGTTCGACACCGACTGCGGCCCTTCGAAGCGGTGCAGCACCTCGGCGGCGAGCATCTTCGGCCAGGGCGAGAGCTGGAAGGCGTACGAGGAGTCGATGCCCTCGAACTGCGACAAGTCCAACTCCGGCAATTACGCGGTGCGGCACAACCCGCCGCCCTACTTCACCTCGCTCAGCGGCTGCTCGACCTTCGACGTGCCGTATACGCAGCTGGCCACGGACCTGTCCGCGGGCACCCTGCCGGCGTTCTCGTTCGTCACGCCCAACGTGATCGACGACATGCACAACGGCACCATCGCCGACGGCGACACCTGGCTGGCGCACGATCTGCCCACGATCCTCAACAGCGCCGAGTACCAGAGCGGCACCACCGCGGTGTTCCTGACCTGGGACGAGGGCAGCAGCGGCTCGAGCGGGGAGAGCTGCGCAGCCAACACCGGTGACCAGAGCTGCCACGTCGCGACGATCGTCATCAGTCCGAGCACCGCGGCGGGCAGCACCTCGGCGACGCTGTTCAACCACTACTCGCTGCTGGGCACCGCCGAGCAGTTGCTCGGGCTGCCGGCGCTCGGCCAGGCGTCCTCGTATCCGACCCTCACCTCCGCGTTCAACCTCTGACGCAGCTCCCACCGTCCTCTGACAGTGCTCTGACAGTGCTCTGACCGGGTGGGCCGCGGCGGTTGAGCGGCCCCGCGGCACGGATGGCCTACCGCGCGCCGGGGACGACCCGGCGCGCGGTCCGGTGTCCCGCTGTACAGGGTCGGCGGGTGCGGTTCCGGAGCCCGTACCGGGTCTGCGACCCGCACGAAGACGTCCCATTCCGATTCCGGTCACGCGCATTTCGGGTGCAGTACACGCGCGCAGCATAGTTTCACGGCCGTGGCTTCCGATGTTCGCGACCTTGAGCTGGATCCGGCACCCGCGGTCGAGGCCGGCGCAGACCGCAGAAGGCCGACGCTGGTGCCGGCGCGCTCGCTCGCCCGGCTTCGGGCGCGGCTCGGCCTCGGCGCGATCGAGGACGACGCGCTGCGCACCTGGCTCGTCTCGCGCGCCGCGCTGGTGCTCATCACCTGGGCGGTGATCTGGACCGGTTTCGGCGCGGTGGCGAAGAAACCGCACGGTTGGGCCTCGGTGTGGCAGCGCTGGGACTGGCTGCGCTACTACGGCATCGCAGCACATGGATACTCGCTGCGTTCACGGCACGGCGCCTCGATCGCGTTCTTCCCGGGGTATCCGGGCATTCTCTACGCCGTGCACCTGGTCTTCCGCTCGTGGGTGTACTCGGGCCTGCTGATCTCGTTCGTCGCCGGGGCGATCGCCGTCGTCGCGCTGAGCAGGATCGTCGCGCTGGAGGCGGCGGCACGCGGCGAGACGGGAGAGCGCGCGCGCACCGCCGTGCGCGACGGGGTGGCCCTGTTCGTGTGGGCGCCCGCGGCGGTGTTCCTCGCCGCCGGCTACACCGAGACGCCGTTCCTCGCCTGCTCCCTGTCGGCCTGGCTGGCGGCTCGCCGGGAGCGCTGGCTGACGGCCGGAGTGTTGCTGGCCGGCGCCGCGGCGATCCGTGTCAACGGCCTGTTCGTACTCGCCGGTGTCGCGGTGCTGTTCCTGCAGAGCCGTCCGCGCGGGCCGCGCGGGTGGCTCAGGGGTTGGCCGCTGGCGCTCCCGCTGGTTCCGGTCGCGGCCTTCATGACCTACCTGCATTCGCTCACCGGCGACTGGAACGCCTGGGAGCACGCCGAGCGGGTCGGCTGGAACCGGCACCTGTCCTATCCCTGGCACACCTTCGCGAACACCTGGCACTACGCGTTCGGGCACTATCTGCCCGCGGCGACCGCCTGGGAGTACCAGGTCGAAATCCTCGCCACGGCGGTGGGGCTGGCGCTGGTGGTGTGGCTGGCCGTCAGGCGCCGGTGGGCGGAGTTCGTCTACGTCTTGTTGTCGGTCGGCACCCTCGCGACCTCGCACGTCTACCTCTCGGTACCGCGGGAGATGCTGACCTGGTGGCCGCTGTGGGCTGCGCTCGGCGTGTGGTGCGTTCGACGGCCCTGGCTGAAGACCGCCTACCTGACGGTCTCGACGCCGATCATGTTCACCGTCGCATACCTCTTCCTCACCAACCGGTGGGCCGGGTAGCGCTCGGAGAGTCCGGACGGTCGGCGCTCGCCTCGCCGGGGAGCAACACGAGCTTGCCCCGCGCCTGGCCGCTCTGGCTGATTTCGAGCGCGGCGCGCCACTGGTCGAGGGGGAAGGTGCGGGCGACCGGAATGGTGAACCGGCCGTCGGCGGCGCGCCGGGCGTAGTCGCCGAGCACGTCGAATCGCCGCGCTGCGGGCTGGTCGCCGTCGAAGCTGGTGCGCACGCCCAGTTCGCGGGCGGCGGCGAAGTCGGTGACGGTGAGCACGCGGCGCGGATCACCGCCCGTGATCCGGACGAGTGCGGGCAGCGCGCCGCAGGGCGGTGCGGTGTCAAGGACCAGATCCACCGGTCCACCGGCCGCCGCGGTGACCCGCTCGGCCATCCCGTCCCCATACGCGGTCACCGTCGCGCCCAGTGCGCGAAGGCGTTGCGCGTAAGTGGCACCGGCGCTGGCGAACACGCGCGCGCCGCGGAGCAGGCCGATCTGAACCGCGGCGAATCCGACCGTCGTCCCGGCGCCGTTCACCAGCAGCGTCTGCCCCGCTGTGACGCGCAGCCCTTCGATACTGCGGTACGCGGTCTCGACCGCCATCGGCAGCGCGGCGGCCTGGACCGGGTCGAGGCCGGCGGGAAGATGGGCCCAGTGGTCCATGATCGCGAAATCGGCCGCGCCGGCGCTGTGCCCGCCGGCGTAGTCGGCGCGGCCCAGGACGCGGTCGCCGGCGGCGACGCCGGTGACGCCGTCACCGACCGCGTCGACGGTCCCTGAGACATCGAGGCCGATGCCGCGCGGAAGCCTGCCGGGGAACAGCCCGCTGCACAGGGCCCAGTCGGCCGGGTTCAGCCCGCACGCGTGCACGGCCACACGGATGCGACCGGGGCCTGGATCCGGCACCGGGACCTGCTCCATCCGCAGCACGTCGGCTGTTTCTCCGTACTCGTGGAAGCGGATCGCGTTCATGGTGGCGATGGCAACTGCGGTGGCAGGTGCGGGGGCGGTCGCGTTGGTGGCAGCGTTGGTGGCAGCGTTGGTGGCGTGAGTGTCCATGCTTCTTGTCTCCAGGGAGCGGTCTTGGAAAGCCGCCGGGCAGCGTCGGTGGGGATGTCGGCCGGCGGCGTCGGGGACGCACGTAGCGACAGTCTCTGTCGCTACGCTTCAGCCTAGCACGTAGCGACAGAGACTGTCGTTACGGGTTTCGGTGCGTGCGCGGCACGTGGTGCTGCCCGCCCCGCGCTCTTGATGTCAGCCGCCGGCGCTACCGCTCTATACTGGCGAAATGCCCCGCGACGGAGGTCCGGCGCGCCTGCGCCTTCGGCAAGCAGCTCTCGAACTCTACGAGCAGCGTGGCTTCGACCAGGTGACCATCGCCGAGATCGCGGCCCGGGCCGGCGTCACCGAGCGCACGTTCTACCGGCACTTCGCCGACAAGCGCGAAGTCCTCTTCGACGGCGAAGCAGCCCTGCGCGACGTCCTGGTCGCCGCTGTGGCCGACGCGCCCGGGGACCTCGAGCCGCTGCCCACGCTGCTGTGGTCCTTCCGCTGTGCCGCCTCGCTGTTCGAGGGCAACCGGCGTTTCTCCGAACCGTTGCGACGCGTCATCGCCGACACCCCGGCCCTGCGCGAGCGGCAGCAGACGAAGACCGCCCTGCTGACCGAGGCGCTGGCCGCAGCCCTGCGTGAGCGGGGCACCGGTGAATCGACGGCTGCACTGGCGGCCCAGGTCGGCATGGCGGCCTTCAGCCAGGCCGCCGCGGCCTGGTTCCGTCAACCGGATCAGGACCCCGACAAGCTGCTGGCCGACGTCGTCGAGGATCTGCGCGCTCTCACGGCGCCCCTGGCCGCGAAAGGACCCCGGGCACGCCCGGATGCCGCGGTCCGCGGCGCGGCGGCCGTGCGACGTTAGCGGCCGCCCCTCAGCACGCGCTACTCAGCGCGTGCCGTCTGTGCTGCCTGCATCGCCCGCGCCGCCTGCATCGCCCGCATCGCCCGCGCCGCAGGTGCCAGCCGCGCCGCCCGCGCCGCAGGTGCCAGCCGCGCCGCCCGCGCCGCCCGCGCCGATGAGCCGGCGGCGAACCGCCGTCCACGCCTGCGGATCGGTGATCCGGCGGCCGTCGACCAGAGTCCTGATACCGGGCAGGTCGTCCGGGGTCAGCTCGCGGTACTCCCGATGGTCGCTCTGCACGATTGCGGCGTCGACCGGCGAGCCCGGAACGTAGGGCTCGAAGCCGAGCGCGCGAATCTCGTCCTCGGTGTACATCGGGTCGGCGACGAACGCCGCGGCGCCGCGCGCGCTCAGGGCCTCGACGGTGGGGAAGACCCCTGAGAACGCGGTCTCCTTGACCCCGCCGCGATAAGCCACGCCGAGCACGACGACGCGGGCCCCGTCCAGACCGCCGTGCTCCGCGGCCAGGAGCTCGACCGCGTAATCGGGCATGGCGGCGTTCGACGCGCGCGCCTCGCGCACCACCGCGGCATCAGGGTCATTCCACAGATACATCCGCGGGTAGACCGGGATGCAGTGTCCGCCGACCGCGATGCCGGGCTGGTGGATGTGGCTGAACGGCTGACTGTTGCAGGCTTCGATGACGTCCGTGACGTCCACGCCGATCCGGTCGGCGTAACGCGCGAAGGTGTTCGCCAAGCCGATGTTCACGTCCCGATAGGTGGTCTCGGCCAGCTTGGCCAGTTCGGCCGCCTCCGCGCCGCCCAGGTTCCACACCCCGTTGGGCCGGGCCAGATCACGGCGTTCGTCGAACTCGAGCACCTGCTCGTAGAAGGCGACCCCGCGCTCGGCGCTGGCCGCGTCGAGCCCGCCCACCAGCTTCGGGTAGCGGCGCAGGTCGGCGAAGATCCGGCCGGAGGAGACCCGCTCCGGACTGAACACGAGGGCGAAGTCCCGCCCCGCGACCAGGCCCGAACCGGCCTCCAGCATCGGCGCGAACCGTCCACGGGTGGTGCCGACCGGCAGCGTCGTCTCGTAGCTCACCAGGGTTCCCGGGCGCAGCCCGGCCGCGGTCGCGCTGGTCGCCGCGTCGAGCGCGCCGAAGTCGGGCACGCCGTGCGCGTCCACGATCAGCGGGACGACGATCACGACGGCCTCGCACCCGGAGACCGCGGCCACGGCCTCGGTGGTCGCGGTCAACCGGCCTTCGGCCACCACCTGCTTGAGGGCCTCGTCCAGGCCGCTCTCGCCGGGGAACGGCGCGAGCCCGGCGTTGACGAGTTCGACGACGCGCGGGGCGATGTCCACTCCGACGACCTGGTGGCCGCGTCCCGCGAACTGGACGGCGAGCGGCAGGCCGATCTTACCGAGGGCGAAAACACAGATCCGCACGAGACTTCCGATCGCAGGAAACGAGAATCAGAACTGAGAGATACGGCGGGCAGGCGGG
>NZ_JAGSXH010000128.1 GCF_018283645.1 Actinocrinis puniceicyclus
CCCCCGCCCAGATCCGCGACCTGCTCACCACCGCCGCCTGACCACACGCCGAGCACCCCGGCCCTGGGTGGCGCAGCACGCCGGGGGCCGCCTGGTGCACGGCGCACAAGCCACCGCGCGGTGGTGCTCCAACTGGTCGGGGCGGGATGCGCCGTGTCGCCCGCCGCTGACCTCGGCCGCACTTTCTCCGGCAGGACGCGGCGCGGCCCGCGGCCCTGAGGGGGCGGCTGGCCAAGCCGATGCGGCGCCCGACGACGGGCCCCACGCACCGGCCGAGCGCCCCGGGCGGCGCGATTCACGCGGCGACGGGCACGCCCAGCTCACGCAGCAGGCCGCGCACCCTTTGCTCGATCTGGTCGCGGATCGAGCGCACCTGCTGCACGCTCAGCTTTGGCAGTGCTCTGGCATGAGTGGGCTGGTAGACGCCCATGATCCAGAGTCCTGATCATCCGTCACCTGGCGATCTCGGCTTGCGTCAGTACGAGCAGGGCGCGCAGCAACGCGGTGGCGTGCTTCGCGTTCATCCGGACCTTGGTGAGGATCCACCAGTTCTTCAGGTCCGAAAATCCGTGCTCGCATGCCGCGCGCTCCCGGCTGGCCGGCTTGTTCGCCGCTTTCTGCGCGGCGGTCAGCGGGCGCTTGCGGGCACGTCGCCGACCGGTGATGATCACCGGGTCGTCCGGGTCGTCCGGGTCGTCCGGGTCGTCCTCCAGACCTACGAACCCGAGGTCCCCGATCGCGCCGAGCCCGGCCTTGCGCAGATGCTGCGTGATCTTGTCATGTCTCGACGCGGTGATCTCGCTGGAGCGTCCCGGGCGCGCCGCCGAGATCCAGATCACGTTGCCCGACGTGTCGGTCACCGCGAGGAACAGCAGGCCATGGGCTTTGTGCTTGCCGCTGTAGTTCTTGCGGTTCGCCGCGTTCATCGCCGGAAGCGAGGCCGAACAGAGCGCTACTGCGGCTGCCGGCCCTCGCACCGCCGCCTTCCCGCGCGTCGGCCCGGCCGAACTCGCCGCCATCTACTGGGACATTTACACCGAACGCGACCGCATCGGACAGGTCCACCCGAAAACCGTTCGGGTGCTTCCCGCTCCCGCAGGAGGGCGGCGTGCCGGACGGATGCGTCTTCATCAACACCGGCGAAGCTCGTTGGCCATGCCGTGTTCCGACCCGCGATCGGGCTTCGGCTCTGGGTAGTACTGCTGTTCCCACCTTCGTGGCTGGCAGACGGCGTGGCGTCAGGGGACGATCTGTTTGGAACACGGGCAACCCGTCATCGGCTTCTTTTGGACCGGTCGGCCCACGCATGGAGACGATCTTGCTCTGTCGGGCCCCGGCCCCCGATCGTCTCTTCGACTCGACGAGAGTCACGCCATGAATGACCTGATTGGAGACCCATCGTGAGCATGGCCTACATCGCGCAACCCGAACAGCAGCAGCAACTGGAATGGCTGGACGGCGGCACGTTGGCGATGCTGCTGGACGGCAAGGCCACCGACGGCCAGCTCATGATCGGACGCTTCGACGTCGCCGAGGGCGAAGCGCCCCCGTATCACAAGCACACCCACGAGGACGAGGTCTTCCTGCTGATCAAGGGCACCGCGCTGGTGTGGTGCGGTGAGCAAGAATACGACCTCGCCGAGGGCGGCGTGGTGTTCCTGCCCAAGCAGATCCCGCATGGATACCGGATCACCTCCAAGAGGGCCGACCTGCTGATGATCAACACGCCGGCCGGCATCGAGGGCATGTTCCGGGAGACCGGCCGCGACATGTCCACCCCGCGTCCGCCGGGTTTCCAGGTGGTACCGGTCCCCGGGATCGCCGAGAAGTACGGCAACGTGATCGTGGGACCGCCGCGCTGAAAGTTCGAAGCACAAATCGAGCGGAGGCTGCGATGAAGGCGATCCGATTCCACGAGTGCGGCGACCCGGGCGTGCTGCGCCGCGAGGACGCCGACCGGCCCGAACCGGTCTCCTCAACCCCCTGCCGGCGAATCCCGCGGCGCGGCGAACGAAAGAAGTGGGACATGGCCGACACGGCCTCGATCAACGCACGTACCATCGCCGAGTTCCGAGCCAACCGGGGACAGGTCGGCGCAGGCTTCGCCGGAGCGCCCCTGCTCCTGCTGCACACCGTGGGCGCCCGGTCCGGCACACCTCGCATCAACCCCATGATGTATCTGCCGGACCGGGCACGGTACCTGGTGTTCGCCTCCAAGGCCGGCTCCGACCGCAACCCCGACTGGTACCACAACCTGCTCGCCCACCCCGAGGCCCGGATCGAGGTGGGCGAGCAGACCCTCGCCGTGCACGCCGAAGAACTGCACGGCCCCGAACGCGACGGCTTCTTCGCCGAACAGGCCCGCCGCTACCCCGGCTTCGCCGCCTACCAGCACCGGACCGACCGGATCATCCCCGTCATCGCGCTGACCCCGACCGGCGGGTCCGACGCACCTGCCGTCTGCGACCCTCTCAAGTAGCTGAAAGGCACTTCCGATGACCCAGCAGCAACGCCAGGCGCTCGACGAACTCCTGCGCCACGGCCCGCTCGATATCGGCGGCGACGTCACCGAACAGCGCGCGATCTTCCACGACATGATCACTTCCATACCGCTGCCCGAGGACGTGTCGGCCAAGCCGGGCGAACTCGGCGGCGTCCCGGTCATCACGGTCCAGACCCCCGACGACGACCCGTCGGCCGTCGTGCTCTACTTCCACGGCGGCGCCTACGCCCTGGGCTCGGCAGCCGACTCCGTGGGGCTGGCCGCCGACGTCTCCCGGCGCGTCGGAGCCCGCGCCATCACGGTCGACTACCGGCTCGCCCCCGAGCACCCTTACCCGGCCGCAGTCCACGACGCGGTGGCCGCCTACCGCGCACTGCTGGCCGACGGCGTGCCCAGCTCGCGCATCGCGTTCGTCGGCGAGTCCGCAGGCGGCGGCCTGGTCGCCGCGACCCTCGTCGCGCTGAAGGACACCAGCCTGCCGCAGCCCTCCTCGGCCGCGATCTTCTCGCCCTGGGCCGATCTGACCGTGTCCGGCACCAGCGCGACCACGAAGGCCGACCTCGACCCCGCGCTCACCCCGGAAGCCCTGCGGCGCCGAGCCCTGGACTACCTCGGGCACACCGACCCCGCCACCCCGCTGGCCAGCCCCGTCTTCGCCGACCTCACCGGCCTGGCACCGCTGCTCATCCAGGTCGGCTCGCACGAGATCCTGCTGGATGACGCCGTGCGCCTGGCCGCCAGCGCCGGCCACCACGACGTGCCGGTCGAGCTGCAGGTCTGGCCGGACGTGCCGCACGTGTTCCAAGGCTTCGCCGCAGTACTCGAAGACGCCGACCGCGCCCTGCTCGCCGCCGCGGCGTTCATCAAGCGCAACTGGGCCCGCTGACCGCCCGCGTCACGGGCCCGGCGACCAGCCGAAGCCAGCGCCTCGACTGATCGCCGCACGCCATCGCGCACGACCGCCGACACGACCACCGCCTGCTCCAGCGCGCACCACACTTCCTCGCTGACAAGGGGTTGACGCACTGTGCGGGCTGTCGGCCGGCTGTGTATGGTAATGAAATGTCGGCCAATCATTTCGGCACCGCGGTGCGGGGCTGGCGTGAGCGCCTGCCTCCGCTGGAAGGCGGGCTGGAAACCGACGGCAACCGGCGGGTCAGCGGTCTGCGCCGCGAGGAACTGGCCCATCTGGCCGGCGTGTCGGTGGACTATGTGGTCCGGCTGGAACAAGGCCGCGCGCGCACTCCGTCGGCCCAGGTGGTCACCGCTCTGGCCAGAGCACTGAAACTGGACCCGTCCGAGCGCGACCACCTCTTCCGCTGCGCCCAGATGGTGCCGCCCTGCGACCAGGCCGTACCCAGGCAGGTACCCCCGCGGATCCGGAGGCTGGTACAGCGGCTCGCGGACACCCCGGTCGCGGTCTACTCCGCCGACTGGACGATCCTGGAGTGGAACCCGATGTGGACGGCCGTGATCGGCGACCCCGGCGTGTACGGGTGGGCCGATGACAGCCTGGTCAGCGGCATGTTCGGGGCCGGCGACGGACGACGGCCCGAAGCCATCGCGGCCTGGCCCGTGCGCGCACGGGATGGCGACGAGGTCGAGGAGCGGGCCCTGGTGGCCGACCTGCGGGTGACGGCGGTCGCGTACCCCGCCGACGCCCGCCTGGCCGCGTTGATCGCGCACACGATCCAGACCAACGAGCGTTTCGCACGGCTGTGGTCCACCGGCACCGCCGGCACCCTGGCCGACGACCGCAAGATCGTCGAGCATCCGCTGGTCGGCAGCCTGGAACTGGACCTCGAAGTACTGATGGTCTCCGACGCCGATCTCAGGATCGTCACGTACAACGCCGCGGACGACCGCCTCGACGCACGGAAGCTTTCCGAGCTGCGGGCGGCCATCCACTCGCCGTGACCGGGCGCGGCTCAGGCCGGGACAGCGGTCTCACCCAGTTGTGGCGATCACACGCTGGCCCATGCCGCCGCCGCGCTCGAACGCCTGGTGTGCCGCGGCGGCGATGTCCAAGGCCGTCGAGCATATGGCGCAGTCCGATATCAGCTCATTTAACTTCACGACCCGTTCCTGGTGCTCAGGGTCGTTGTGGCTGATGAGCTGGCCGCCGATCATCAGATGGGCGGGCAATGGGTGGAAGTTCTCGGTCCGGTTGGCGACCATCGTGATCTGCTCGCGCAGCGCCGGCTCGGACCGGTACCGCAGCAGCGTAATAGTGCGGATCGCGGCGCAGAACCGGCACGGCGAAGCCTCGCAACTGCTCAACCTCGGCGCGCTGCGCCGGCGATTGGGCGAGCGCGAGCGGGCGGCGGACGGATTGCGACAGGGCGAGCGGTCGTGCGTGCTCGATGACGCGTCGTCGCGTCGTGGTGATGTGACACGACTGCAGATACATGGGATGTGCTTTACTGCGCCTTGTCCGAGCGCGTCCAAATCCTGAGGACGGGATGCGTCGCGCCGGGCGAGAAGGACACGATTGATGGGACTACACGGTCTCAGGCCGGGAAGGCGCGGGCGTCGAGCGCCGAAAGTTTCACGCCTCGGGGCGGTGCCCCGAGGCCGACCCGATCAGGCCTCTTCGAACCGGTACGGGCAGCGACCTGCCGGAATCCTTCCGCCGGCGAGCGCCGCCGCTCCAGCCGCCGACGCCTGGCGCTTGAGGTCGCCGAATCGCTTTGGCAGCCTCACGGATCGATGCGGCACGACACGCGGCCCATCCGACTGCATGCACGCCCCGCCACGCTGTGCGCCACTGGCATGAGCGCCGGCGAGGCGTGATCCACAACTCTCTTATATTCGGAGGTCTCGCCGTGCGGCCTACCCGCTCTCGCTCTCGACCTTGGGTGGCGATCGCGGTGGCTACCGCAGTCACCGCGGGCATGGGCATCACCGCCGTCGCCGCCCACGCCGCGTCCGGATGCCAGGTCTCGTACACCGTCAGCAGCCAGTGGCAGGGCGGATTCGGCGCCAACGTCACGATCACCAACCTCGGCGATCCGATCAGCAGCTGGAACCTGGCCTGGTCGTTCGGGGGCGGCCAGAGCATCACCTCGTTGTGGAACGGCGCATACACCCAGTCCGGCGCGAACGTGACCGTCACCAACCTGTCCTACAACGGCTCGATACCCACCGGCGGCAGCACCAGCTTCGGGTTCAACGGCTCCTGGACCAGCAGCAACCCGGTCCCGGACTCGTTCACCCTCAACGGAACCACCTGCACCGGAGCGGTGAGTTCGGGCTCTGCTACGCCCACACCGAGCCCGAGCCCTACTTCGAGTCCGACGCCGAGCAGCTCTCCGAGCAGCTCACCGAGCCCGTCCGCGAGCGCTTCGCCCAGCAGCAGCCCGAGCGGTACGCCCACGCCGTGGCCGCCCTCCGCGACCTTCGGCAACCCGGTGCTGTGGGAGGACTTCCCCGACAACGACGTCTTCCGCCTCGGCAACGCCTACTACTATTCCGCCTCCTCGTTCCACATGTCGCCCGGCGCGCCGATCATGCGCTCCTACGACCTGGTGCACTGGGAGGTGATCGGCCACTCCGTGCCCTCACTGGACTTCGGATCCCAGTACAGCCTCAGCGGTGGGCACGCCTACGTGCACGGCATCTGGGCCTCCACCCTGCGGTACCGGCAGAGCAACGGCACGTACTACTGGCTCGGCTGCATCGACTTCAACAAGACCTACGTCTACACGGCCGGCTCCATCACCGGCCCGTGGAAGCAGAGCTCTGTCATCAACAACTGCTACTACGACGCCGGAATGCTCATCGACGACAACGACACGATGTACGTCGCCTACGGCAGCGGCACCCACTACGTCGCCCAGCTCTCGGCCGACGGTCTGAGCCAGGTCAAGACGCAGGCGGTGTTCACCGATCCGTCCAGCACCGGATCGACCGAGGGCAACCGCATGTACAAGATCAATGGCGCGTACTACATCCTGGTCGACCACCCGGCGAACGCGGAATACGTGCTCAAGTCGACCAGCGGCCCCTTCGGCCCCTACACCGAGGCGCCGCTGGAGGTGAACGTCGGCACCCCGGTGCGCGGCGGCGGCGTCCCGCACCAGGGCAGTCTCGTGCAGACCGCCAACGGCGACTGGTACTACATGGCCTTCGTCGACTCCTACCCCGGCGGCCGCATCCCGGTGCTCGCCCCCGTCACGTTCAACGCACAGGGCTGGCCGGTGCTGCAGACGGTCAACGGCGCCTGGGGCACCTCGTATCCGTACCCGAACGTGCCGCCGCCGCCCGGTGCGACCAAGCCGCCGACCGGCACCGACACCTTCGCCGGCACCACGCTCGATCCGCAGTGGGAGTGGAACCACAACCCCGACAACACCAAGTGGTCGGTGAACAATGCTCTGACACTGCAGACCGCGACGGTGACGAACGACCTGTATTCCGCGCGCAACACGCTGACCCACCGGATCCTCGGGCCCTCGTCCACCGCCACGGTCCAACTGAACTACGGGAACATGCACGACGGTGACCGCGCGGGACTGGCGATGCTGCGCAACTCCTCCGCCTGGATCGGCATCGCCCGCGACAACGGCACGACGAAGGTGGTGATGACCAACAACCTCACCATGGACAGCAACTGGAACACCACCGGTACGGGAACGCAGCAGGCCGGCGCACCCGTGTCCGGCGGCAAGATCTGGCTGCGGATCAGCGCCAACATCGCACCCGGGTCGGGTGACCAGGCGCACTTCTCCTACAGCACCGACGGGGTGAACTTCACCGCGCTCGGCCCGGCGTTCACACTCGACAACTCCTGGCAGTTCTTCCTCGGCTATCGCTTCGCCCTGTTCAACTATGCGACGCAGGCACTCGGGGGCTCGGTGAACGTAAGCCAGTTCACGCTCTCCACGCCCTGAAACGGCCGCGCCGCTGACACCGTCACGGGCGGGCCGGCGGGGCATGAGGACGCCCTTGCCCCGCCGGGTTTCGCAAAGTCGCCGCGACGGCAGGCGGGTCGCATGGGCGGCCGCCGGCGGCGAGCTGCCGGCCGGGCGGCCGCGGATGAAGCGCGCCGGACGAAGGAACACTGCGCGCCGGGGTTTGAACCCCGGCGCGCTCCTTCCCTGTCGAGCAACTGCACGAGAAGGTGTAGAGACTGACCCGTCGACACGGGTGAGGCATCCGCCGCGGCCCCGTACGAAGGCTTACGACCCGAAGGACGCGGCCATCGTGCGCTCCATCATCGACTGCGGTCGGCCGCGCCGCCCGGCTGGACTAGCTATGGACTAGCTAACGCTGCAGGAGATCGACGGCCAGGTCCATTGGCCGTTGGTCGCGACCGTGAAACCCCAGTTGTTGCCGCTGCCGTTGGGTTTGGCGACCATCACGTACTGACTCGGCCAGCTGGCGCTGACGTTCCAGGTGTTGTAAACCACCGCGGGGGCGACCATGTGCACCGTGACGATCCAGGTGTTCGAGCCGGTGACCGAGACGTTGAGGTTGTACCAGTTGCTTCCAACCGTCCCAGCGGACAGTGTCGCCGTGCAACTACCTCCCGTGCTCGCTGAGGGCGAGCTGGACGGGCTTGTGGACGGTGAACTCGATGGGCTCGGCGAGGGTGAGCTGGACGGGCTTGTCGAGGGCGACGCGGATGCGGAGTTGCTGGGGGGCACGCCGCCGGCGTTGAGGGTGTTGAGTACTGAGGTGTAGGCGGGCTTGGGCTGCCAGTTGCTGTCGAACAGTGTGGCGGCGCCCTGGCCGGAGAAGGTGCCGGGTACCCAGGAGTCGGCGTCGCTGATGTTCCACTGGGTGATGCCGGGGCAGTGGGCGTTGTTCAGGCAGACCTTGGTGATGTTGGCGTCGTCGGTGGCCTGCTGTTGGAGGTTGGAGCTGGAGGCCGGGGTGGGCATGCGGTCGTCGAGTTCGGTGATCGCGACGTCCAGGCCCAGGGCGGTGAAGCGCTGCATGTTGGATGCCAGTGAGCTGGGGATCTGGCCGACGATGAAGTGGCTTTCGAAGCCGATGCCGTTCAGCGGTACGCCCTGCTGCACCAGTTGCTGGGCGAGGGTGTACATGCCGTTGCTCTTGGATCCGGAGCCCTCGATGTTGTAGTCGTTGATGTAGAGCTTGGCGTTGGGGTCGGCGGCGTGTGCGGTGCGGATGGCGTCGGCGATGTATTGTTCGCCGCCGCCGAAGGCGTTGTAGAACACGTCTTGGCGGTAGGAGCCGTCCTCGTTGAGGGGTTCGTTGACCACGTCCCAGGCGTAGATCTTGCCCTTGTAGTGGTTGACTTCGGTGGTGATGTGCGATTCCATCGCGCTTTTGACCTGGCTCAGCGGCAGGCTGGTGACCCAGCCGGGCAGTTGGGAGTGCCAGACCAGGTTGTGTCCGCGTACCCGCGCGTTGTGGGAGGTGGCGAAGTTGACGATGTTGTCGCCGGGGCCGAAGTTGTATTGGCCGTTGTTCGGCTCGATCGTGTCCCATTTCATTTCGTTCTCGGGTGTGATCATGTCGGCCTGGCTGCCGGCGAGGTTGGTCGCCGAGGAGTTGCCCAGGTCGCCCTGCCCGACGGCCATGCCGAAGTAGCGTCCGTCGGCCTCGGCCGCCGCGCGCAGCGTGCTTGCCGCGTTGGCGGTGCCGGCGGTGAGCACCACGGCCCCGGTGGCCGCCGCCACGCACACCACCGTGCCTGCGGCGAGTGCAGCGCGAGCACGCACGTTGCCGCGCGGGCGGCGCCCGCGCTTGCCTGTGGTAGTGACGTCTCTGTCGCTATCCATCGTCTGATTTCCTTTCCGTGGCCGCCGGCCAAGGCCGTTGGCCGAGTGGGCAAAGATGACCGTCGTCGCACCGCTGGATGTGGAGCGGCGTCATGAGCACGGCTCGGGCACGGGTATCCCAGCCGAGCCGCCTGCGGGTTCCCTTGACGGACCGTCGCACGGCGCGTCCAGGTGCTAAGCGAGCCCCCGGCGCGCGCCGGCTGCGCGGCCGGCAGCGCCAGGTCCGCGGCTAACGCCCCCTGCATCGCCCGCTACCAGCGCTGCACGGAATCGGTCACACCGACCCACCCGTTCGGGCGGTCGCGACGGGATCGAGGAGAACCGAGCCCTGACGAGCTTCACGAAGTCTCTCCAATCGAGCACACGGCACTGCAGGGTTCTGTGAAGGCGGCCCGCGCTGACTGAGACGCCAGGGTGCCTGTTGTCGCGGTGAGTGTCGCAAAGCGACTTCGAAATTTCAATAGCGCAGCAGAAATCTTTCGAAGCCCCAAGCCTGCGCTATTCCGACTGCACGGCGGCGTCACTGCGGGGGGCGGTATGAGTGCGGCAACTGCGGCCCGCATTGTGAAAGTTTCTGCACGCACGACGGACGCGGACACCGCTGCGCTGTGGTCGGCCGCGCCTCGTCGGCGCGCCGCGCGGTGATTGCTCCGCCGTCGGCGTTTCCATTCTCACCAGCGACTCTGCTCCGCTTGGCGGCCCGTGACCCATATCCGTTTGTTGCGGCGTACTGGCCTCGTCGCTGCCTCGGCCGCCGTTACACGTTGCATCCAGTCCGGTGCTTTGTATCATCGTCTTTTGTGGTCGTTTTCGGAGTTCGTGACGAAAGATTCGTCGCCGTTGCCGGTGAGCTCACGCGCACGATGATGGGGGAGGCCCTCAGTGCGCTCGGTTGCCGCGACCGCGAGATCACGTCGATGACCGTCGCGCGGTATGGATGGCCCGGCTGGCTGAGAACCTGAACAAGCTCGCTCGGCGTGGACGGCACCCGGTGGCGCATTACTGGCGCGTCTCGCGCCTCCGCCGCCAGCTCGAGTTCTGCGGCCTCGAGCTTCTTGGTCAGCACGCGAAGATGTTGGACGTCCATCACGAACTGCCGGCTTGCGGGGAGCGTCATGAAGTCGGCGATGGCGTCGCGCAGTGTTCTCCAGCCCTGGTCAGCGTTTGCCAGATCCACCACGACGAAGTCGTTCCTCTGCGCGTTGCCGCAGCTGTCGAATGCCACGATGCGGGGGACGAAGTCGCGCCGTAGGCCGATGGCGTCTGCGAACGTCAGGCTCCAGCGCGGCGAGGCGGTGTAGAACACCTGTGCCGTCCTCTGCTTCAGGTCTCGCTCACCCGGCGCGAAGTGGTAGGAGCCGTACGCGATCCGCGGTTCGTCGACCACCTGCGCGAGTTCGGCCTCGGAGAGGCCGAGACTCTCCCATCGCCACCTGGTCGTCCGGGCGCAGCCTGGGTCGCACCGTAAACCAGGCCGTAGTCCGGTCAGCAGGACGCGGATAGGTACCCACGACTTTCATACCTGGTCCGAAGATGGATCCGGCGCTGTGCCGACATGATGCGTTTCCTGCTTGAGCGCACGATCGGTCAGGTATGCCGCCGCACCGCAGTAATCCGCGGGATCGAGCAGATCCGTGAGTCGCGCCTCGGAGATGCGCCCCTCGAGCTCTGGCATCTGGGCGAGCACGGCCGCGAACGGCCGGCCGGTCCGGGCGGCCTGCGCCGACGCCCTGGTCAAGGCCGCCTTCGCCGCGCGCTTGCCCAGCAGCGGGGTCAGCGCGGCGGCCAGGCGCTCCGCGACGATCAGCCCCCCGGTCGAGTCCAGATTTTCGCGCATCCGCGCCGCGTCGACTCGGATGCCTTCCAGAAGTTCGGCGGCGCAGGCAGCGGCACCTCCGGTCAGACGCAGCCCTTCACGCAGAGGCTGCCACTCGGCGTGCCAGGCGCCGGCCGGGCGTTCGTCCTCCGCGTACATGCAGTAGTTCAGGATCATCGCTTGCGCCGGGACCTGGAGGGCTGCGGAGCGGATCAGCGTGGCGAGCACGGGATTGCGCTTCTGCGGCATGGCCGAGGAAACGCCGCGGCCCTCGGCGGCCGGTTCGGCGACCTCGGCCACCTCGGTGCGGGCCAGCGAGAGGACGTCGGCCGCGATCTTCCCGAGCGCGCCGGCGGTGAAGGCGAGCGCCGCCGCGATGTCGGCGATCGGTGTCCGCACGGTGTGCCACGGCAAGACCGGTTCGGCGAGGCCGAGCTCTCGGGCGTAAGCACTGATGAGGTCCGCCGCGAAGGCCGCGTCGCCGGCCTGACCCGCCGGGCGCGGCCCGTCCAGCCGCGCGTATTCCAGGTAACCGGCCAGGGTTCCGGCGGCGCCGCCGAGCTGTACGGGCAGAGCGCCGTCCAGAAGCCTGCGGATCCGGTCCGTGGCGTCCGTGAGGGCCTGGAGCCAGCCGGCCGCCTTCAGGCCGAAGGTGGTGGGTACCGCGTGCTGGGTCAGGGTGCGCCCCGGCATCAGGGTGCCGCGGTGATCGGCCGCAAGGCGCGCCGCGGCGGCGGCCGCGCGGTCGAGGTCGGCCGTGATCAAGACAAAGGCGCCGCGGGCGACCAGCATCGCCGCGGTGTCGAGGATGTCCTGGCTGGTGGAGCCGCGGTGGACGTATTCGGCGGCCGCCGGATCCACCGCGGCCACGGCCCCGGTCAGGTCCTGTACCAGGCACACGACCGGGTTCGCCGCGTCACGCGCGCGGCGGGCGATGCCGGTCAGGTCGAACAGTTCGGCGCGCGCGCAGCCGGCGATGGCGTCCGCCGCGTCCTGGGGTACCAGCCCGACGCGCTGCTGGGCGCGCACCAGCGCCGCCTCGGCGTCCAACATCGCCTGGAGCCAGGAGAAGTCTGACACCGCGGCCTCCACTCGGCTGCCCGCGCGTACCGGGCTGAGCAGTCCGCTGTCGAGATCGGCGTGCTCCGAGACGGCGCTCGGCGGTCGGGAGCTGGGCGCGGGTGTCATAGCGGCTCCTGTGCGTGGCGGGTCAGCGGATGGGTGAAGCGGGCGGGCGTGCTGGTGGGTTGCGGGCCGACCGGATGCAGTCGCGCGGCCAGGGCGAGCACGGCGCGGGCGATGGCGTCGGAGTCGCCGAGCGTCACCGAGTTGACTCCCGGCCGGATCCCGGCGGCGGTGGCCCAGTGGACACCCTCGGTGGGCACACCGTAGGCGAACCGCCGCAGATGGGGGCGTCCCCCGGCGTCGACCAGACGATAGGGGCGCGCGGTCACGTCGAGTCCGCCGGTCTTGTGGCCGCCGGTTTCCGGGTCGGGGATGCGGTACGCCCGGCACTGCCCCTCGGCGGCGAGGTGGCGCAGCAGCGGGTCGGTGGTTCTGTGCAGATCGATGTCGGGCAGTCTAGCCTCGATCAGGGCGTTGACGATGATGTGGGAGCCTGGAACCGCGTCCGAGGAGATGGTGAAGCCCGCGCTCGCGCTGGGCGGGCGGATGCGTGTGTCGGGTCCGACGACGTGTAGCAGGCCGGCCTCGATCAGGGCGATCATCTGCTCGATGCGCCGGACGGGCGGCCCGATCGACAGGAAGGCGTTGAGCGGGGTGTACCAGGCGTCGAGATCATCGCGGTGTGAGCGGCCGGAAAGTCCACGGTGGTCGACAAGCTGGCGCACCTCGTTGCGCAGGTCGCGCAGGACGTCGAGGGCGGCCTTGACCGGTCCGTCGACATTCCCGGCGCGTGCCTGTGCGACGTCGTGCCGCAGGTGCTCGAGCAGCCAACGCGTGTAGTCACCGGGACCGGAGAAGTGCGTATGGCCGTAGGGGCGTTCTATCAGCGCCCAGCTCCAGCGGTCTTCGGGTGCTACACCGAACTCGTCGAGCAGCCGGCCGCGATAGACGCTGTCGTGGTGGTGCGTCAGCAGGCGCTGCTGAAAAGCGTGGGCATCGCGGCTGCGCGCTCGCGAGCGCAGCAGGGTGGTGTAGTAGACGGTCTCGACCTCAAGGGAGATCAGCGGCCAGATGTCGGTTTTGAAGTCCAGGGGCGAACCGTGCGCGCTCTTGTGGCGCAGCGCGGCGATCACGTCCGGGGTCAACACGAGCGGCGTGTGACGGCCGTGTGCGCCCTTCTGGTTCTCGCCGCGGGCGTGGTAAGGGATGCCGCGGCGCGAACCCGCGTACATGACCGGCTCGCAGCCGGAGGGCACGTAGGTCAGACGGCCTTCGTGCCGCTCGAAGGAGCCGCCACGCCCGAGGGTGAGCAGCGCCATGTAATCGAAGAAGTTCAGTCCCAGGCCGCGCAGGGCGACCTTGTCGCCGGGGCGTATCTTGCTCAGGTCGGTGTCGGCCGGATTGGCCGGCGGGAAGTAGGTCAGCGCGCGGGCGCGGGCGAGCGAGGCGAGCTTCGCCTCCTCCGGAACCGGCTCGGCGTCCACGTGTCCCTGGGCGAGAACGACCGCATGCAGCCCGCCCAGACGGACGCCGCTGTCGAGCAGTATGGTCTGCGTGGTCGCGGGGCCGCCGGGTTCGTCGTCGAGCCGGATCGCGCGGGCTTGGTGCACGAGGACGGCGAGGTTCTCGGGCGCGGTGGCCAGCACGTGTCGCAGGAACCATTCCAGGTAGCGGCCGTAGAAGGCACGCGTCGGGTAAGAGTCGGGGCCGAGGTCGCGCGCCTCGGCGGTGACCTCGGCCCCGTAGCCTTCGAGCGGCTCCATCAGGCGCAGGGAGGCCGCCCACTCGTACAGGCTGGGGCCCGGTTTGACCGGGCCGTCGATCTCGACGCTCGGGTCGGTGAACATGGTCACCTGGGAGGCGACCGTGTTCATCAGCAGGTGGCCGGATTGGCCGCTTCGCCAGACCCGGCCGGCTCCGGCAGGGTACGGATCTGCCACGTGGACCGTGAGGTGTGTGCCGGGCGCGTGTTCCACAGCGTTCGCGCAAAGTCGTTCGAGTACTGACAGTCCGCGTGGGCCGGCGCCGACGATGCACACCTTGAGATGGCGGCTGGACATGGGCTCCCTTCGAAAGGAGTCGGAATGCGGCGCAGCGGAGGGAAGGCCGGCGGTCAGCCTCCGGCACCGCTCAGGCGCCGCGATGCGTGCGCAAGGGCTTGGGCCGCCTGGTCGGCCAGGTGCTCGACGAGCTGGCCGGCGGGTAGGTCCAGGGCGCAGCGGTGGCCCTGGCCTGCCCACAGCGCCATCCCGCCGGGGTCGCCGGCGGCGGCCGCGGCTTGGCGCACAGGCTTGGTCAGGTGGTGGA
>NZ_JAGSXH010000129.1 GCF_018283645.1 Actinocrinis puniceicyclus
AAATCGGATATAGCGCTCATGGCAAGCCGGGCACGCACCGCCGCACCGCCATGACACCCCGGCTATAGCAATGCGCTACAACACCGTCAACCGCCAGGAGTCGATCCCCGCGACCTCAAATCTCAAGCTGAGGCGTACTGAACCACGGCCCGGCGGCCTGGGACGCGTACAGCGCCCCGACCAGCCAGCCCGAACCGATCACGCCGCTGAAGCCGGCGGCGGTCAGGTGCCAGAAGCCGAGGTGGCGCTTGAGCAGGTGGTCCGGCGCGAATGTCCGCCGAGGGACTTCCTGGGCCATGTGCGCGCAATACCACGCCGCGAGCGAATCAATCCACATTGATGCGATTCTGGCCGGTTCCAGGCCGTTGGACGGGTTCTGACTCAGGCGGCGGGGGCTGACGGCCGGCCGTCCGGATCGGCCATATCAGATCTCTGTCTGAGCGCGTCAATGGTCATAGGTCGCGGCAGGCGCCGGACTGTGGCCTATGCTCGGGCGCGTCGGCACTGTGTCGCGGGTTGGCTGGAGGGGCGGGAATGCGGAGCGTACGTGAAGTGCGTGGTATCAAGGTGCGTAACACTCCGCACACGCCGGGACGTGGCCGCCGGCGCTGGTGGCCGGCTGCGGCAGGCGCTGTCGCGATCGTGACGGCAGCGGGCGTGTGGGCCCTGTGGCCGTCGTCACGGCCGACGTACGATCCGCCCCACAACACCCGCCAATACATCGCCTTCACCGCATGTCTGCTGACTGGTCCCGCGGGTCTTGCCGATCCGCGGGCCCGCGCCGTGTGGTCCGGGATGCAGGCGGCGTCGTCCGCGACGAACGCGCAGGTCAGCTATGTCGCCGCCGCCGTAGGACAGGCCGAGACGATTGGTTCGGTCACGCCGTTCGCCAACAGTCTGGTACAGCAGCGCTGCGGGGTGATCGTCGCGGTCGGGCCGGTGGAGGTGGCGACGATGCAGGCGGTCGCCGCCGGGCATGCCGAGGGCCGGTTCGTCCTGGTCGGTGGCGGCAGCGCGGCCTCGAATATCGCGGTCGTGCCGCCTTCCGGGGGTTCGAGCATTGCGTCTCGCGTGCAGGTCGCCGTCCAGGCCGCGGTGCGCGGGTCGTTCCGTTCGGGTGTGTTCTCGTGATCCCGGTCACAGCGTAGTGCCACCGACCGGGCCTGACAGGTCAAACCCCGCGAAGCTGACGGTGCATCAGTATCTCAGGGCTTTTAACGCTCGTATACGTGCTTAGACTCAGCCTCCTGTGTTCAAGCGGGTGCGGGTTTGAGAGGCGGGCGGGGTTGATGGGGTTGCGCTCTGGTCGACGTCGTGTGGGATTGTCGCGGCGTCTGGCGCGCATCACCGCGATGATGGTCGTCTTCGCGCTCAGTGTGGTCGCGGCGATGGGATCCGCGGACGCCGCCGTGCTGCCGCGGACCACGGTGAAGCTCTCCAGTGTCGAGGCCTTCGTCAAGTCGTTGTTCGCCGACGAGGTGGGGCTGCCGCGGCAGGTCTCGGGCACGGCCGCGGGCAAGGGCGGCCAGGTGCCGACGGCGGTGACGCGGGCCGGTAAGGGAGTCGGCCGGCCTCCGGGTAAGGGTGTCGGGGAGCTTCCTGCGTTCAGTCCGTCAGTGCACAGGACCGCGGCCGGCAAGAGCGCCGCAGCGCACGCGGGGTTTGACGCGAAGACGAGCAAGCGCAACGCGCGCAAGTCGAATGCGGTCTCTGACTGGTACGACAACGCGGACGGCTCGTACACGGTCAAGACCTCGCAGGCGCCGGTCAACTTCAAGGCGGCTGACGGCACGTGGCAACCCATTGATGCCACGCTGGTGCGCGGCGCGGGCGGCAGGTTGCAGCAGCGTTCGAACCGGATCGGGGTCTCGTTCGCGGGCGGCGGCGCCGCGGCCGGTTCAGCCCTGTCCGGGACGCAGAGCGGCTTGGCCGGTCCGCGCACCGCGCGATCCTCGAGCGCCTCCGTCCCGGCGCAGTCGGCGGGAGAGTTGGTCTCCGTATCGCTCGGTGCTTCGCAGCGGTTCGGGTGGTCGCTCTCGGGCGCGGCCTCGGTCGATCCGGTGACCTCGGGCTCGACGGCCGAGTATGACGCGATCCTTCCGGACACGGATCTCGCGCTGACCTCGGAGAGCTGGGGCGTGAAGGAGACCTTCACGCTGGCGGGCAAGTCGGCGCCCAATTCGTGGACCTTCCCGCTGTCCCTCTCGGGGGTCTCGGTCAAGGACGATCCGGCACACGGATGGGAGTTGGTCGACGGCTCGGGCTCGGTGATCGGTCGCCTGTCGGTTCCGTTCGCGTACGACAGCGTCGTGGCCCGCGGCCAGCACCCGCACACCACGTACGCGGTGACGTACCGCCTAAGCACGGACGCCTCGGGCGCGCAGTCACTGGTGATGACCCTGAACAAGGCATGGCTCGACGATCCGGCACGGGTGTTCCCGGTGACGGTCGACCCGACGATGACGGTCGGCGACGCCGGTGTGCGGGCCTCGACGTACATCGAGTATCCGTTTTCGAACAACTACTCCTCCACCGGGCAACTGCTGTCCGGTTACAGCGACTGGAGTTCGCCGACGGTCAAGGCCCGATCGTTCATCTACTTCGACTCGATGCCGGTGGCCTTGGGGTACCACGTCACGCAGGCGAACCTGGGGATCTTCGACGTCTGGGCCGCGTCGTGCAGCGCGGAGCCGTTCGACGTGTATCCGGTCATCGATCCGAACTGGACGATAGGCAGCATCAACACCCAGTTGACGTGGAACAACACGACGTATACCGGGCCCTCGGTCGGCTCGTCGATGGGTGAGGTTTCCGCGTCGCCGGGAGCCGCGTGCAGCAACACCGGCGGGGACCCGAGTACCGGCGCCTGGATGTACCCGCAGTTGAACACGAACGTGGTGAATCAGTGGACGTCTACGAACGCCGGTTCGTACCACGGGATCGAGATCGCCGCGCCGAACGAGTCGAACGACCTGGAGTGGAAGATCTTTGACTCCACCGCGATCTCGGCGAACTCCCCGTACATCTACCTCACCTACACGCCGAACGTCGTGCCACAGGTGAATTCGACCTCTCCGGTGTCCGGTTACAACTCCCCGACGTTGACGCCGACGCTTTCGGCGAGCGCCTCGGACTCGGACAACTGGCCGAACATCGGACTCGGTTACGAGTACCGGGTCTTCGACGGGGCCAACGACCAGAAGGTGGCCGATTCGAACCCGGGGGCCCATTGCCTGGGTGGTACGAAGCCGTCCTCGGGCGCGTCGTGGACGGTGCCCGCGGGCGCGCTGAAGTGGGGGCAGTCGTATTACTGGTCGGTGGCCGTCTGTGACGGGGACGACTGGTCGGGTTGGGCGGCTTCTTCGGCGTTGGTCGCGGCGGTACCACCGCCGTTGCTGACGTCGAGTCTTTCGCAGAACACCTCAGGGCACGGGTTCGATCCTGCGCTGGGGAACTATACGAAGTCTGCGACGGATGCGCAGGTCGCGTCGGCGGGTCCGACGCTCGCCGTGACACGGGATTACAACTCGCTCGATCCCCGTACCACGCAGGCGTTCGGGGGCGGCTGGTCGTCGTTGTTGGACGCGCGGGCCACCGAGGTGCGCGACGGGTCGGGTACCAACGTGGTGAGCGTGAAAGTGACGTATCCGGACGGCTCGGAGGTCGGGTTCGGCAAGAACTCGGACGGGTCGTTCGCGCCTCCGCTGGGCCGGTTCGCCACGCTGGCGGCAGTCTCGGACGGTTATACGCTCACGGACAAGAACGACACGGTCTACTCTTTCACGCACCAGACGGCCACGGGCTCCGGCGATTACCAGATCGGTGCGGTCACGGACGCGGCCGGCCGAAGGATGGAGGTCAGGTACTCGGCGACGACCGGCGGACTGGCCACTCGTTACCTCTCGGATGTCTCAAGCCGCTCGATCTACTTCAGTTGGAGCTCGCCGAGCGGCAACATCTCCGCGCACGTGAAGACGGCGTACACCGATCCGGTGACCTCAGGCGGCGTCACGGCCCCGCTGACGTGGACGTATAGGTACAACGGCAATCAGCTCTCCGAGGTGTGCCCGCCGACCTCCACGGCGTGCACGGGTTATCAGTACCAGCAGACGACGTCGCAGTACCGCACCGCGCTGCTGGACGGGGGCCCGACTGCGTACTGGCCGTTGTCGGAAGCATCGGGTCCGACGGCGGGCGATCTGGTGCTGGCGAACGAGCAGTCGAAGGATGCGACGTACTCGGCCGCCGGTGTGGGCTACGGGGTGGCGGGTCCGCTGGCGGGGTCGACGGCGACGGGGGTCAGCCTGGACGGGTCGTCCGGTTCGATCGCGCTGCCGCGCAATCTGGTGACCGGGACCACCTACCTGACCATGTCGCTGTGGTTCAAGACGGCGACGACATCCTCGTATGGTCCGTTGCTGTGCGAGCAGGACGTCGCGCTGCCGGGGACACCGAAGTACGCCACGTGTTCGCTGTACGTCGGTACCGACGGCAAGCTGCACGGCGAGTGGTACGCGGCGTCTGGCCAGATGGTCTCGACCGTGGCTGTCAACGACGCGCAGTGGCACCACGTGGTGCTCGTGGGTGCGGGCAACAGTCAGCAGTTGTATCTGGACGGCAGCACATCGAAGATCAGCGGCGGCCCGCTGTCCGGGCAGATCAACAACCTGACACAGGGTTACGAGTACGTGGGTGCGGGCTACAACTCGAGCACGTGGCCGGGCACGCCGGCGACCGCGGGCAACTGGTATTTCCCCGGGTCGGTCTCGGACGTCGCGTTCTCTCAGTCGGCGCTGCCGGCGGCCACGGTCGCGCAGTTGAACACTTCCGGAACGACGGCCATCCCGATGCTCACCGCGATCACGCGCCCGTCTGGGAATGAGGCGGCGCACGTCACGTATTCGACGGTCACCGGCCGGGTGACCAGCGTGGTGGACGAAAACGGCGGAACCTGGGGGGTGCAGGCTCCGACGGTGTTCGGTTCGGCGGAGGGCTACCGTGCGGCGGTGATGGGTTCGGCGCCCAGCGGCTACTGGCGGCTGGGTGACCCGCCCGGCGCGTTGGGAGTGCACGACGAAGTCGCTGCCGACAAGACGGCGATGATCTATTACGGTACGCCGACGCTGGGTGCGAGCGGGCCGCTGAACGCGTCGCAGAGCGCGGCGACGTTCGACGGCACGAGCCAGCACGCGGCCACCGGGAGCGCGGTACTGGACACCTCGAAGTCATTCTCGGTCTCGGCGTGGGCGAACCTCGCCTCGACCAGCGGGTTCCAGGACGTGGTGGCGCAGGACGGGTCACAGGACACCGGGTTCGAGTTGCAGTACGACGCGACGGATTCGGCGTGGGCGTTCGCGCGCACCGCGACCGACACGGCGAGCCCGGTCGGGATCAAGGTGCACGCTTCGTCGAAGCCGTCCACGGGCACGTGGTATCACCTGGTCGGGGTGTTCAACGCGTCCGGCGGCAAGAACACGATGAGCCTGTACGTCAACGGCAAGTTGGCGGGCAGCGGGACGGATTCGACACCGTTCAACGCCACCGGGTCGCTGGAGATCGGGCGCGGGAAGTACAGCGGGTCGCCGAGCTCCTATTTCAACGGCTCCATCGCCGAGGTCGCGGTGTCCCCCAGCGCGCTGGACGGCGCGACCATCGCGGCCATGTACGCGGCGGGCAAGAACGCGTCCGGGCTGAACCCGACCGAGACGGTGACGGTCACGGACCCCGCGAGCAAGACGCTGACCTATGAGTACGACCCGGTCAACGGCGGTCGGCCGGTAGCGCAGATCGACGCGCTCGGCGCGAAGACCACCTTCGGCTACGACACCTCCGGTTTCCTGCACACAGTGGTCGACCCCAACGGGGACGAGACGATCACCGGGCACGACGTGCGGGGTAACACGGTCTCGCGGACCACGTGCCAGAATCAGGCCACGAACTCGTGCTCCACCTCGTACTACACGTACTTCCCGAACGACGCGACCGCGCAGCTGACCACGGCCGATCCGCGCAACGACATGTTGCTGACGGCCAGCGACGCGCGGTCGAGCAGCAGCAGTGACACGACGTACCGCACGACGTATGCGTATGACAAGTTCGGTGACCGTACGTCGCTGACTACGCCGCCGGTCGCCGGGTACCCAGCGGGGCGTACCGCGTCGACGGTGTTCACCGACGGTACGATCACGTACCCGGCGTCGGACGATCAGACCAAGCCGGTTCCGGCCGGATTGCCCTGGAAGCAGACCTCTGCCGGCGGGTCGGTCACCCAGTACAACTACTACGCCGACGGCGACCTGTACTCGACGGTGTCCCCGACCGGGAACATGACGACCACGTTCACCTATGACGCGCTCGGTCGGCCGACCACCAAGGTCGAGACATATAACACCGGTGCCCCGTGCACGAACCTCAACGGCTCGATCGTCTGCCCGGCTCCGGTCTCGCTGACGACCACCACGGTTTACGACGGGCTGAACCGCGCGGTCACGGTGACCGCGCCGGCGACGATGGACCGGGTGACCGGGGACACGCATCAGGCGCAGACGACCACCGTCTACGACGTGGACGACAATCAGACCTCGCAGACGATTGCCGATGTGGGCGGCTCGACGGTGCCTGACACCGCCCGTACGACGGTGCAGCACTATGACAGCCATGACCGGGTCGACTGGTCGATGGATGCGCAGCAGACCGTGGACGGCAACGGCACGAGTTCGAGCCCGGACCTGACCAAGGCGACGCAGTACTCATACGACGCGTACGGCAACAAAGTGCGGGTGGTCAGCCCGCAGGACCAGAACGGTCGCTCCGCCGTCTCGGACTACACGTACGATCCGAACGGCCGTCTGCTGTACTTGACACTGGAGGGGTACACCGGCTCGCCGTCCGGATCGCAGCCCGCTGCGAATCAGACCCTTGAGGCGCACACGTACGACCCGGCGGGCCGGCTCGCCTCGGCGACCGACGCGATGGGTGTCGAGACGGACTACCTGTACTACGACAACGACCAGACCGCGGAGGTCACCCGTTGTCGCCACGTTGTCTCCTCGGGCGGTGGCGGGACCTGTTCGGGCGGGTTGTTCGTGCAGGAGTCCGACAGCTACGACGCCGCCGGGCATTTGATCAAGAGCCTGACGAACAACGGCACCACCGAGACCGACCATGCCTACGACGCGGCGGGCCGGCAGACCTCCAGCACCCTGGACCCGCATGGGCTCAATCGCACCACGGCCAAGACGTACAACGCAGACGACCTGGTGGTATCGCAGCGCACCGGTGACGCGGTCGGTTCGGGTACCACCGACTACCAGTACAACGCCGATGGGGCGATGACCGCGCAGTCGGTGGAGAACTACACCACCGGCGCCCCGAACGGCTGGTGGAAGCTGAACGACGGCGCCGCCGGGGCCACCACTCCGGTCACGGCCCGGGACTGGTCCGGACAGAACGATCCCGGCACGCTGAACTCCGGTGTCGCGTGGACTTCGGGGGCCGCGTCGTTCAACGGCACCAGCGGTTCGATCACCACGGGCGCCCCGGCGATCAACACCGCCGCCAGCTACTCGGTCTCCGCGTGGGTCAACGCCTCATCAGGCTCCAGCAACTTCACCGTCCTGTCCCAGAGCGGGAATTCCGCGAGCGCGTTCCAGCTGCAGAACGACGCGACCACCAACGCGTGGCGGTTCGCGGTGAGCAACACGGACTCGACCACCACGACGCATACCGGGGTGGAAGCCTCGGCGAACAGTTTGGCCACGGGCGTCTGGACGCTGCTGACCGCGACGGTCGACCTCTCGTTGATGACGATGAAGCTGTACGTCAACGGGGCGGCGGTGGGTTCGGCCACGCTGCCCGGCGTGTGGAACGCCACCGGCCCGGTGGTTGTCGCGGCGGGCAAGGTCGGCGGGGCGATGACGCAGTTCTTCCCGGGCCAGGTCGCCAACGTGCAGGTATATCAGCGTGTTCTGGGTCCCTCGGACGTTCAGACGCTGTATGCCGATGGCAACGGCCGTACCGGGGGAGCGTTGTCGGCCCCGTCGAACACGACGGCCTGGGCGCTGGACGGCCGGGACCTGCCGACCTCGATGACGGATGCGAAGGGGCTGACCACCGACTACGTGTACGACGAGGCGGGGCACCGCGCGGTGACCCAGGAGCCCGCGGTCGCCGCCGGCACTTACAGCGCCTCAGGCGGATACACGCAGACCTCGCAGCCGGCCGCCCCGATAAAGACCACCGGGTACGACACTTTCGGTGACGCCCTCGAGTCCAAGGACCCGACCGGCGTGGAGGCGATCACGTCCTTCGACGCCGACGGGCGTGCGACCGCGACGAAGCTGCCGGACTACCAGCAGCCCGGAAGCGTGGCCGGCAACAACCAGTTGCTGACAGGTGAGTCCCAGAAGACGCAGTACAACGAGCTCGGGCAGAAGACGGCGACGTGGGACCCGGCCGGCGTGGAGACCGACTTCGCCTACGACCAACTCGGGCACCAGACCGGTGAGACGCAGGATGTGGGCGGCGCGAACCAACTGACCACAACGGCCGCCTACGACCTGAGCGGCGAAACGTTGCAGGTGAACGACCCGACCGGAAACATCCAGGCCGCGACCTACGACTTCCTGGGACGCACGGTGACGACCACCCAGGTCCTCGGCCGCGGCGGCTCCGGCAGCATCCAGATCCCCACCGGTTGCAGCGAGTACAACAACGTCGCCACCCAGGCCGCGTGCACGACCAACTACACGTACAGCGACACCGCCGGTTACCTTTCCCAGGTCACCAGCCCCAGCGGCGTGGGTACGTCGTATGGCTACGACGCGGCCGGGGAGCGCACCGGCGTCACCGACGCGGCGAACCAGACCACGACGACCGGGTACGACTACGCCGGCCGCGCGGTCAAGACCACGCTGCCCGACGGCACCTACACGACCAGCGTCTACGATCAGGCCGGACAGGTCACCGCGCAGTCCCAGTACGACGCGTCCGGCGCGCTGCTGCGCGCCAGTGGCACCACCTACGACGCGGACGGCAACGTCCAGTCCACTACCGATCCGAACGGCAACACCACCCACTTCAACTACGACGACGTCGGGCGGCTGGCCTCCGAGTCCCAGCCGGCGTCCTACACCTCCAGCCTGTCGCAGGTGCCGTCGGTCACTCAGACGATCACCACATCGTTCGGGTATGACCTGGCCGGACGGCAGACCGAGTACGTGACCGGCGGTGTCGGCCCTAGCGGCACTCCGAGCTACTGGTACACCACCTACAACAGCAGGGGCCTGTCCGAGTCCACCATCGCCCCGCCGACCGCGACCTACACGTCCCCCGCGGATTCGACCACCACGGTGACTTATGACGCGGACGGGCGCCCGGTAGAGCAGGACTCGCCCGGCGGTGTCGTCAGGACCGTGGGCTATGACCCGCTCGGCGAGGTCACCAACCAGGGCGGCAGCAGCACCAACGCGGCGGACGCCCCGACCGCGACCCGCCAGTTCACCTATTATGCCAATGGTCTGATGAAGACCGCGTCGACCACGAGTACCGCCACCAGCGGGTCGAACGCCACCAGCGAGTCCTTCACCTACGATGACTCCGGCGCCCTGGCCTCGGCCAGTGGCAGCGCCGGCACCAGCGCGTTCGCGTACACGGCAGACGGCCAGATGGCCAGCCGCACGGACACCATCGGCGGCACCGCGTACACCACCGGTTACGGCTACGACAGCGCCGGGCGCCTGTCCACCATCGCAGACCCGCTGACCGGCAGCACCCTGACCTATGCGTACACGGCCAACTCGCCGGATTACGGCATCACCTACGGCACCGGCGGCAACGTGCGCTCGTTCCACTTCAACGCCGCGCACGAACTGGCCTCCGATACCCTGAAGACTCCCGGCGGCGGCCAGATAGTCTCCATCGGCTACGGCTATGACGCCAATGGCAACGAGACCAGCAAGACCACCACCGGGTTCACCGGCGCGGCGGCCAACACCTACACCTATGACCAGGCCAACCGGCTCAAGTCCTGGAACAACGGCACCACGGTCACCGGATACTCCTACGACCAGGACGGCAACCGCACCAATGTCGCCGGCAACACCTACACCTATGACGCCCGCGACGAGCTGACCAGCGACGGCACCAACACCTACGGGTACACAGCGCGTGGCACCCTGGTGTCCACCACCAGCGCCAGCGGTACCTCGGCCACGGCGACCGACGCCTTCGGCCAGATGCAGGCCGACGGAACCGACAGCTACACCTACGACGCGTTGGGCCGCGTCGTGCAACACGGTAATACAGCGTTCGATTACACGGGTACGGGCAACACCCTGTCCTACGACGGGTACACCACTTACTCGCGCGACCCCTCCGGTGGACTGGTCGCCGACAAGCAGCCCACTTACGGAGCCTGGCTCGACCTGACCGACCGGCATCAGGACGTGGTCGCCTACTTCGGCCCCACCAGTACGGACCTGGTCGGCTCGGTCGCCTACGACCCGCTGGGCAAGATCCTGTCCAAGGTCGGCCACAGCACCGGCCTGGGGTACCAGTCCGAGTACTACAGCCAGTCCACCGGCAAGGTGAACATGGCTGCCCGCTGGTACAACCCCGCCACCGGCGAGTTCACCGGCAAGGACAGCGCCTCTAACAATCCGGTGCCGAACAGCGCCAATGCCAACCCGTTCGCCTACGGCAACGACAACCCGCTGACCAGCACCGACCCCAGCGGACATCGCGCCTGCCCCGCCGACGGCCAGTGCTTCGGCACCGTCAACTGGGATCACGGCGCCAGCAACGAAGCGCGCTCCTACCGCGACTGGGAGACTGCGCAGGCGCGTACCCCGAGCCATCAGATCATCTCGCAGTACGCGTCGAACGAGTTCGATCGCTGCGGGGCCCGCATGGGCTGCTTCGTCGGGCGGCTCAAGGCTCTTCAGAGCATCAAGATCGGCAAGGACGGGCACACGCTGACGGGCAATCCGGCCGCTGTCGCCGACTTGAATTCCGTTATCAAGGACCTGTTCGGCAGTGGTGACGGCAGCGCTGATGGGAGTGGTGGCGGCAACCAGCACAAGCAGTGCAACTGGAACCCGATGACCTGGGGCGGATGCGCCCACAACGCGGCGGTGTGGGTGGCCAAGCACCCGCTGATCCAGCAGATCGTCACTACGGCGGTCGGCGTCATCGCTGGTGGGTTGTGTACCCTGGCCACCGACGGTGCGGCCGTCGCGGGCTGCGCGGCATTGGGCGGCGCGGTCGCCAACGGGCTGAATTACGCGATCACGGCTGATGCCACCGGCAAGGGAAGTTTGGCCGGTTTCGTCGGCTCGGTCGCGGTGGGCGCGGCGACGGGCTGGGCCGCGGCCGCCACCGGAGGTGTGGCCGCCGGCATGATCAAGAGTGCTTTCGGGGCGGACGCCGCCGCGTCCCTGCTGGGCAGGGCTGCGATCGGCACGGTGTCCGGCGCGGCCGGCGGCGCGGTGTTCGGCGGCGGGAGCTACCTGAACGCCTGCTCCGATACCGGTGGGTGCAGCGTGTCCGGTTTCGTTGACGCGACGGGGACTGGAATGGCTGTCGGAGCGGTAGGAGGCGGCGCATTCGGTGCCATCGGCGCGGTGGGCGCAGGCAGAGGCGCCGGGGCATCAGAGGCGGAGGCCGCGCGGTCTGAGGGCGAGGCGAGTGGGGCGCGGACCGGGTCTGGCTGTATGCACAGCTTCGCCGGTGAGACCGGTGTGCTGATGGCAGACGGCAGCTCCAAGCCGATCGATCAGATCAAGGTCGGGGACAAGATCACCGATGCGGCGCCGGGCGGTGTGAGCGAGATCCACACTGTCGAGAGGGTGATCGTCACCACTACGGACCACGATTTCGCGGCGCTGACTATTGCTCCGGTGCGATCCGTGGGCGCCGGCGCGGCGGTGGAGGTGCCGGCTTCGGTCGGGAAGGGCCTGGCCGCCGGTTCCGGTACGCGCACCAAGTTCGCGGGTGCGGCGCTCGCCGCGGCGCTGGTGCTCGCGCCGGCTAGTGGCGCCGCTGCGCACCAGGTGGCCGGTCCGCGTGCCGCACCGGCGGCCACGGCGAACCTGACCACGACCTACCATCACGCGTTCTACGACGTGAGCACCAACCAGTGGACCGAAGCTGAGCACCTGCGCGCCGGCGATCTGCTGCAAACCCCCACCGGGTACGCCGTCCTCGACGCCGTCCACCTCTACCACGCCAACACGGTCACCTACGACCTGACCATCGGCGCCCTGCACACCTACTATGTCGTCGCAGGATCAACGCCCGTACTCGTCCACAATTGCACCGAGGGCGAAGAAGGCTCTCCGACTGCGGCAGAGCCGACGAAGCTGTATCGTGCGCCACATGCCGGAAACAAGGACGCAGAGGAGTTTGGTCTCGATCCTGCTAATCACCCTGCGCAAGGCCGTCATCCGGGTACCGCATACCTCGGTGATACTGAGGGAGTGGCTCAACAGTACGCCGCCCAAGGTATCTATGAGGACGGGTACTGGGAGTACACGATGAAACCGGAATTTGAGAGCGAGTTCCCGGCTGACCAGTACCGCGTCCCTCACGACAATAAGCCTGGGGAGTATCAATGGATCATTCCGCAGGGAGAGATACCTAGGTTCAACAACCTCATCCAAGGCTCCAGATGGATCAACTACTACGAGGGGTACACGTGGTAGACAAGGGTCAGCTTTGGCGAGAGTTTGGTTTGCACAAGTTCGAGATTGTGGAATGCGAAGTCGTCGAGCATCGCGGTCATTTCGGAGTAGATGTAGACGTGCTCACTCCTCATGGCAAGAAGCCTGCCTTCATCGATTTTGTATTACTTGCAGAGCCAGGTACGGCAGTGACGCCAAGAGATTTCCCCCCAGTGGGGACTGTTCTCCGCGCAGTCACCTTGGATTTCATGCCTTGGGGAGAACTTCGTCTTTCGGCTCGGTCGTCATCAATTCAGCGGCAGGAACTCATTGATTTAGAAGCGGCTGAAGCCGCGGAAAAAGACACTTCAACCGAGTAGCGCATTATCAGATGGGGCCTCGGTTGCAGCGTGCGCGGCCGCTGCCGTCACTATCGTCAATACGCTGAGTACGTTTTGTCGGTTTTTCTACCTTTGTGGATGCTTGCTTAACGGCGTGTTGCCGTCAGTATTGCCGTCACAAGAGGTTGACGGATGGTGTGCGTTGCCGTCAGGTCGCGCGGGAGTGAAGTCCCTGCTCGGCGGCGTGATCCGAGGTTTCGGGTATGCGAACGCCCCGGCCTGTTTCGTGCAATGTCAGGCCGGGGCGTGCGGTGGGGTTGCCGTCAGCAGGGGTTACGGCTAGTTGAGAGCGTCGTCGAGGGCGGTGAGGGCGGCGCGTTGGGTGGCGGGGCGGGTTTCGCTGTAGATGTCGGCGGTGGTGCCCAGGTGGGCGTGGCCGAGGACGGCGGAGGTGATGTGCAGTTCGGTGCCCGCTTCGCCGAGGAGGGTGGCGGTGGTGTGCCTGAGGTCGTGAATGCGGAAGTGGGGAAGTCCGGCGATGGTTTGGAAGCGGTCGAAGACGCGGGCGAGGCTGTAGGGTTCGAGTGGTTTGCCGTTGCGGGCGGTGAATACCAGTCCGCTGTCCTGCCATTTCGCGCCGTGGAGGGTGCGTTCGCGGTTCTGGCGTCGCTGGTGCTGGCGCAGGACCGCGATCACTGAGTCGGTCAGGGCGATGGTGCGCTTTGAGGTGGGGGTCTTCGGCGGCGCGAAGGTGATGCCGGTGCCGATCAGGCGTTGGAGAGTCTGGCCGATGCTGAGGGTTCTCGCGTCGAAGTCGATATCGCTCCAGCGCAGGCCGAGCAGTTCGCCCCGGCGCATTCCGGTGAGCAGCGCGAGGTGGACCAGGGCGTAGAGGCGGTGGTCGCTGGCGGCTTCCAGCAGGGCTTTTGCTTGGTCGAGGGTGAGGGCTCTGGGTTTGTGTGTGTCGCGGCCGGTGGGGACGTGGACGAGGGCGGCGACGTTGCGGTGGAGGTATTCCTCGCGTACGGCGTGGGCGAGGGCGGCGGCGAGGGTTTGGTAGATGCGGTGGACGGTGGTGGGGGCCAGGCGCATCTCGCAGCACTGGCCGATGGCGCAGCAGCGGGGCGCGTGCCGGCGCCGTTCCTTGTTCTGGGCGCAGCACTGGCAGGTGGTTTGCAGTTTGGTGACGAAGCGGCGTACGTCGGCGATGCTGAGTTTGTCCAGGTGGATGCGGCCGAGGTGGGGGATGAGGTGGACTTCCACGGTCGAGGTCAGTAGTTCGAGGGTTGAGGGCCGTACCCGTGGTGCCTGGACCTCGGTGAGCCACCAGGTCAGGTAGTCGGCGAGGGTGGGGA
>NZ_JAGSXH010000012.1 GCF_018283645.1 Actinocrinis puniceicyclus
GGGATGACCTGAGCGCCGCTCGGCGGCTGCTGCGCGGCGCGAGACCGGGCGGCGGCGGCCTGCGCGCCAGCGCCCCCGGCGACACCCGCTGCCGCACCGGCACCGGCACCGGCGGCAGCGGGTCCGACCGGCGCCGGCTTCGCCCGCTCGGCGCCCTGGGGCGACGCGGCGCCGTTCGCGACGGCGACATTGCCCTGCTGCGGCGGACGGCTCGGCCACACGGCATGAGGTGCGGCGTGCGCGCCTGCCCCTGCCCCGGCCGCGATATTCTCCTCGGCGGACAGCGCGGGCAGCACCACCGTGCCCTCACTCGGGTTCACCGGCAGCCGCACGGTCGTGCCGTCCTGCTTGACACGCACCGCCGCGCGCAACCGGGACGCCAGCTCGCCGGCCAGCGGCCGCAACTGCGGATCCTTCGCCAACGCCGCGGTCGCCACGGCCCACAGCCGGTCCGAAACGCCCGGCGGGCGCTGTGGCGTGGCGGTCTGATGCGCGCGGAAGACCTCCATGGCGTCGCGGCCGCGGAACGGCGGATGCCCGGTGAGCAGTTCGTAAAGCATGATGCCCGAGGCGTAGATGTCCACTGCGGCGGTGGCCTTGCGACCCGAGATCACTTCCGGCGAGAGGTAGTACGGCGTGCCGACGACCTGGCTCGTGCGGGTGACCGACGGCGCGTCGGCCAACCGCGCGATCCCGAAGTCGGTCAGCAGCGGCCGGAAACCGCCGACATCCGGCTTGAGCAGCACGTTCGCGGGCTTCACGTCCCGGTGAATGATCTTCGCCGCGTGGGCGACGGCGAGCGCCTCCGCCACATCGGCGACCAGCAGCGCGGCCTCCTCCGACCCGAGCGTGCCACGCGCGCGCAGGTAGGCTCGCAGGTCCGGGCCGTCGACCAGCTGCATCACCAGCGCCAGCACATCCCCCTCGACCACGAGGTCGCGTACTGACACCAGCGAGCGGTGTCTCAGGCCGACCAGCGCGGTACGCTCGCGCAGGAACCTGGTGACCACGTCCGGGTCCGCGGCGAGTTCCTCCAACAGCACCTTGACGGCAACCGCCTCGCCGGTGTCCCGAACATGCCCCCGCCACACCGACCCGAAGGCCCCGCGCCCCAACTGCTCATCCAGCTCGTATCGGCTGCCGATCGGCTGACCCACGAAACCTCTCCCCCAGTTGTCGACTCGGGCTGGCGCCGCCGCGGCGCAGCGGACAACGCAAGGTCACACTAGTGCCGCCACCGCTTCCGGTGGGATCGCCCCATGGTTTCGTACCCAACCTGCTACAGGAGCCCGGCGACGCGCCGAGCGCGTACGTCGGCGGTTGGTGCACCTTGGCGGCTCATGCGCTCAGGACGGTGGTGTCCGGCTCTGTCTTCAGCCCTCGGCGCATATGCTCTCGGATACCGTGACTACCGGCGAGAATTGACCGGACATCGAACCGTGCCACCCCGGCAGCGTTCGAAGAGCCGACATCGACAGCCTGGGTTCTCCCCATCCTGATAAGGCAGCGCGCATGCAGATCCGACTCTCCGTGGCCTCGAACCGTGACGAGGCACGCGAGGAGGCCGGACTTGACTGCGTAGACGCAGTCGTCAAAGTGGCGGCCGGCACGCCGTTCAGCGCCGCCGCCGGGGCGCTGCGGGCACAGGCAGGGTTGACGGACGGCCGGTTCTACGCCGGCACGGAGCCGGTGCGCGACGACACGCCGCTCGGGCTGCCTCCGCTGCTGGACGGCGCCGTGCTCACGGTCGGTGTTCCGGGCGCGCCCACGACGCTCCCGGGCGGCCTGGAACTGCACGTCGTCGGCGGCCCGGACGCTGGAGGCGTGCACCTGATCGCACCGCCCGAGCCGGGAGCGGAACCGGTGCGGATCGCGATCGGCCGCGGTCCGGCCGCGCAGGTGCGCGTCGAGGACCCGGACCTGTCCCGGCTGCACGCCGAGCTGCTCGTCACCGCCGACTGGGTGCGGCTTCGCGACGCCGGATCCACCAACGGGACCACCCTGGACGGCACCCCGGTCGGCGACGAGCCGGTGCTGCTCCTGCCCGACGCCGTCGTGCGTCTCGGCGAGACCACCCTCATGCTGCGATCCGCGAACGACCCGGCCGAAGCGGAACCGGACCGGCTCGGGCGCGTGCGGGTGCGTACCGAGCGGCATGTGCCGGCCGGCCTGCCCGCGCCGCGCATCGACCTGCCGCCGCTGCCGGCGAACCGCGGACTGCCCGCGCGCCGCCGCCGCGCCGCGGCCGCGTTCGAGCAGACCAAAGCCGCCACGGAGAAGCAGATCGCGGACGCACTGGCGGCCGAGGCCGCGCTGCGCCGCCGGCGGCATCCTGACCTCGCCGCGCTGCTGACCGCGGCGATCCGGCCCGAACCGGGACTGTGGTCCCGCGATCCGGACGGCGCCGGCCTGCTGGAGCTGCGGCTCGGGACGGCGCGGATCGCGTCGCGGGTCACCGTGCGCTCCGGGCCGAAATCCTTCCGCCCGCGCGTTCCCGCCGCGCCGGTCACCGTCGACCTGGAGTCGGCCGGGGTGCTCGGCCTGGTCGGCCCGCGCCCGCAGCTGACCCGGCTCGCCCGCTCGCTCGTGGCCCAACTGGCCGCCGGTTGCGCGCCGCGCGACCTGGAACTCGTGATCCTCTGCGGCCAGGAGCCACAGCGCTGGCGGTGGGCGCGCTGGCTGCCGCACCTGATCCCGCAGGACGGCCAGGACTGCCGGGCGCTGGTCGGCCTGGACACGGCCCAGGCCCAGGCCCGGGTCGCCGAACTGCTGGGCAGGCTCGAAGCCCGCGAGGCGGAATCGGGCGCCGGCCCGCACACCACTGGGTCTTCGAGCGCGTTCGGGCAACCGTGGCGCGCAAGGCGCACCGTCCTCGTGCTCGATCCGGCCTCGGCGCTGTCCGGACTGCCGGGCCTGCAGCGGCTCCTGAACGACGGACCTCAGTTCGGCATTCACGCGATCGTGCTCGCCTCACGTCCCGCGGAACTGCCGGACGCCACCGGAGCGATGGCGACGCTTGGCGGCGACGTGCACACGCGGGTGCGGCTGGAGCGGCCGGACGCCGCGGCTTTGGAGAACATCATCGCCGACCTCGCGTCCGCGCAGTGGGCGGAACGCCTCGGCCGCGCGCTCGCCCCGCTGCGCGAATCGGACGACTTCGGCGCGCCGCAACTGCCGGAAGAGGCGCGGCTGCTGGCGCTGCTGGATCTGGATCTGCTGACTCCGGCCAAACTGGGAGCGCGCTGGGCGCTGCGGCCGGCCAGCGCGGAGCTGACCTTCGGCGCCGACGACCACGGTCCGGTGCGCGCCGATCTGACGGGGCAACACATCCTGGTCGCGGGCGCGGCGGGCTCCGGGGTGTCCGAGACGCTGCGCTCGATCACGTGCGCGCTGGCGGCGGTCAACCGGCCGCAGCACCTGCGCGTCACGCTGGTCTCCGGCGGCGACGGCCCCTCGCTCGCCGACTGCGCCGCGCTGGCGCACACGAGCGCGCATCTGCCCGCGCAGGCGCCGCCGGACGACCTGCGCGCGCTGTTGGACCGCCTTGAGGCCGAAGTCGAACAGCGAGTTCAGGCGGCGCGGCGCCGGGCCGTCGAGGACCCGTCGGACCTACCGCACCCGCCACACCCGCCACACCCGCCACACCCGCGACTGCTCATCGTCGTGGACGGTTTCGACGCGCTGGCCGCCGCTCATCCGTGGTTCGCCAAGGGCCTGGCCGCGGTGGCACGCGACGGCCGGGACCACGACGTGCATCTCGCGATCGGCCTCACCCTCGAAGACCCGCAGGCGGTACGCCTGCTCGACGGCGAGTTGTGTGACGAGGCGCAGATCCGCATCGCGCTGCGCACCCACGGCGTGGATGAGTCCCGCAGACTGGTCTCGCTGTCCGCGGCCGCCTCGATCCGCGCCGAAATGCCCGGCCGCGCGCACCTCGCGCTCCCGGACGGCCGGGTGCTGCCGATGCAGGCCGCGCTGATCAGTGGCCGTATGCCGTCCACCGCATCCAGCCGGGCGAGCGCGATCCGGCTGGAGTGGACCGAACTGGGCAACCCGCTTGCGCGCCGCCCGGGCGACGCTTCGCCGGGCGCCGCGCCGGGCGGCCCGACCGACCTCGCGCTGCTCGCCGAGACGGTGCGCCGGGCCGCCTCCCGCTAGTGCGCCGGAAATCCGTCGCATGACTCTGCTCGACCTGGCTGCGCACGTCCGGTCATCCGCGCCCGGCTGGCAAGGCGCCGGAACACCCTCGCGGTGCTCAATCAACGCAGTGGGTCGTCTGTGGGCGTTTCGGCAACGCGGCCAGGCGGGATGCGGGGGCCGATTTTCACGGCGGATTTCCGGCGCGGGACACCAGGCCAGGCCTAGGTACAGCCACCGTGCATTACGTCAGCGAGCCGGTCCGCAGCATCGTGCGCAGGACGCGCAGCGCCACCGACAGGATCGACAGATCGAAGCTGTCCGCGCTGCCGATCTCCTCAAGGACCGCCTGCGCCCGGTCCACCGCCGCCTTGTTCTTCGCCACCCAGGTGGCGAAGCGGGCGTCCGGTTCGGTCTCGCCGGGCGCCGCGGCCAGTACCTCGAAGGTCAGCGCGGCCTGAGCGCTGTACAGCTCCTCGCGCACGGCGGCGCGGGCCATCGCCTGCCAGCGGTCCGTGCGCGGCAGGGCATTGATACGGTCCCGAAGCACGCCGATACGCAAGCGGTCCAGGATGTCGAAGTAGCACTCGGCCACCTCGATCGGAGCGCGGCCGCTGTCCCAGGCGACCTCGACGATGTCGAGGGCCGAGTAGGCGGTCGAGAGGGTGGCGCCCCGGGCGGCCAGGTCCTCGGGCACCCCGGCGTCGAGCAACTCCTGCTTGGCCGCAGCCAACTGGTCGAAGTCCGCGCCCTTGAGCAGCTTGGGCAGCTGCGCGACCACTTCGGCGACGCCGGTGTGGAACGACTCGGCCTGGAGCGCGATGTCCAGCGGATGCCGGCGGTTGAGCAGGAACCAGCGGGACGCGCGCTCGGTCAGCCGCCGCGCGGCCAGCCGCATGCGCACCTGTGTCTGGGCCGCGACCCGGTTGTCCAGCGCGTCCACGGCGGACCAGTACGCGGGCATGTCGAACACGGCGCGGGCCACGATGTGCGCGCGGGCGATCTCCTCGGCCGACGCCCCGGTCTCCTCGCGCATCCGGAACACGAAGGTGGTTCCGGTGTTGTTCACCATGTTGTTGACGACCTGAGTGGTGATGATCTCCCGGCGCAGCGGGTGCGCCTCGATCCGGTCCCGGAAGCGCTCGCGCAGCGCGGTGGGGAAGTAGTGGATCAGGTCGCCCATGAGGAACGGGTCGTCCGGCAGCTCCGAGCCCAGCAGCTCGTCTTCCAGGGTGATCTTGGTGTAGGCCAGCAGGACGCACAGCTCCGGCTGGGTGAGCCCGAGACCCGCCTGGCGCCGCTCGCTGACGGCGCGCTCGCTCGGCAGGAACTCCAGTTCGCGGTTCAGGTGCCCGTCCGCCACCAGCTTGCGCAGGTAGCGGGCGTGCACGTTGAGCAGCGAGGACGCCTGCGCCATCGCCGAGGCGAGCGCGACGTTCTGGCCGTAGTTGTCGGCCAGTACCAGCCCGCCCACCTCGTCGGTCATCGCGGCCAGCAGCGCGCCGCGCTCGGACGGGTCCAACTGCCCGGCGGCCGCCGCCTGGTCCAGCAGGACCTTGATGTTGACCTCGTGGTCGGAGGTGTCCACGCCGGCGGAGTTGTCGATCGCGTCCGTGCAGATCTTCCCGCCGGTGCCGCCGGCGCCGTGCAGCGCGAACTCGATCCGCCCGAGCTGGGTGCAGCCGAGGTTGCCTCCCTCGCCCACCACCTTGACCCGCAGGTCCGCGCCGTTGATCCGGATCGCGTCGTTGGCCTTGTCGCCGACGTCGGCGTTCGACTCGGCGCCGGACTTGACGTAAGTGCCGATGCCCCCGTTCCAGAACAGGTCCACCGGCGCGAGCAGGATCGCCCGCATCAGTTCGGCCGGGGTCGTGCGCGACGGCGAGCCGTCGATGCCGAGAGCGGCGCGTACCTGCGCGGTCAGCGGGATCGACTTGGCGGTGCGCGGGAAGACGCCGCCGCCCGCGGAGATCAGGCGCTTGTCGTAGTCGGCCCAGGAGGAACGGGGCAGTTCGAACAGTCTGCGGCGTTCGGCGTAGGAGAGCGCGGGATCCGGCGCGGGATCGAGGAAGATGTGCCTGTGGTCGAACGCTGCGACCAGCTTGATGTGTTCGGACAGAAGCATGCCGTTGCCGAACACGTCCCCTGACATGTCGCCGATGCCGACGACGGTGAAGTCCTGTCGCTGCGTGTCGATGCCCAGTTCGCGGAAATGGCGCTTGACCGACTCCCAGGCGCCGCGCGCGGTGATGCCCATCGCCTTGTGGTCGTAGCCGACCGAACCTCCGGAGGCGAAGGCGTCGCCGAGCCAGAAACCCTTGCCGCCGGGACCCCACACGTCACACTCGGCCGCAACCGCGTTGGCGGTGTCGGAGAACGAGGCGGTGCCCTTGTCGGCCGCGACCACCAGGTACGTGTCGTCGCCGTCGAAGCGGACCACGTCGACGGGCGGCACGGCCTTGCCGTCCACCAGGTTGTCGGTGATATCCAGCAGGCCCTTGATGAACGTCTTGTAACACTCGACGCCCTCGGCGAGGAACGCGTCGCGGTCCGCCGAGTCGACCGGGCTCTTGACCACGAAACCGCCCTTGGCGCCGACCGGGACGATCACGGCGTTCTTCACCATCTGCGCCTTGACCAGGCCGAGGATCTCGGTGCGGAAGTCCTCGCGCCGGTCGGACCAGCGCAGTCCGCCGCGGGCGACCGCGCCGAAGCGCAGGTGGACGCCCTCGACGCGGGCCGAGTAGACCCAGATCTCGTACTTGGGCCGGGGCTGCGGCAGGTCGGGCACGGCCGCCGCGTTGATCTTGAACGAGATGTAGGGCTTCGGCCCGCCGCCTGCGGCCTTCTGGTAGAAGTTCGTGCGCAGCGTCGCCTCGATCACCGCGCGCAGCGAGCGCAGGATGCGGTCCTCGTCGAGCGAGGCGACCGCGTCCAGCGCGCCCTCCGCCTCCTCGACCAGCCCGTCGATCAGCTCGCGGCCGGCCGCGGCGTGCGCCGGGTCGAAAGAAGCCTCGAACAGCTTGACCAGCAACCGGGCCAGGCCGGGATTGCGGCTGAGCACCAGTTCGATGTACTCCTGGCTGAACGGGGTGCCGCCCTGCCGCAGGTACTTGGCGTAGGCGCGCAGCACGGTCACCTGGCGCCAGGCCAGCCCGGCGCGCACCACCAGCGCGTTGAAACCGTCGTTCTCGGTCAGCCCGGACCAGGCGGCGGCGAAGGCGGCGGTGAACCGCTCCCGGGCGGCCTCGTCGCGCAGGGACTCGGGGTCGGCCACGCGCAGCCCGAAGTCGTAGATCCACGCCGCGTCGCCGCACCGCCGGCTCAGTTCGTACGGGTGCTCGTCGAGGACTTCGACCCCGAAGCGCTGGAGGATCGGGAGCACCTCGCCGAGCGGGATCATCCGGCCGACCCGGAAGATCTTCAGGCTGTACTGCTCGGGCGGGGCGCCGGGCCTGCGGTAGACCGCCAGCGAGGAGTCGGTGGTGTCGTCGGAGTGGATCGCCTCGATCCGGAACAGGTCCTTGACGGCGTTCTCCGGCGGGAAGTCCGCCTTGTAACCCTCCGGGAAGGCGCCGGCGTAGTCGCGCAGCAGTTCGGCGGCGCGTTCCGGGCCGACCGTATCGCCCAGTCGCGCGGCGAAGTCGTCCTCCCAGGTGCGGATCGCGGCGGTCAGCCGGCGTTCGATCAGCTCCGCGTCGACGACGGGCAGCCGGTTGCCCGGGGCCACCCGCACCACGAAGTGCAGCCGGGTGAGCACCGACTCGGTGGACCGGACGGTGTAGTCCACGACGGCGCCGTCCAGCTCGTCCAGCAGGATGCGCTGGAGCCTGAGCCGCGCGTCGGTGGTGTACCGGTCCCGCGGCAGATATACGAGCGCGGAGAAGTACCGGCCGTACTCGTCCTGACGCAGGAACAGGCGCAGACGCCGGCGTTCCTGGAGGTGAAGCACGGAGCCGGTGATCTCAGCCAGCTCGTCCACCGGGATCTGGAACAGGTCGTCGCGCGGGTACGACTCCAGGATCTGTAGCAGGTCCTTGCCCGAGTGCGAGGTCAGGGCGTATCCGTGGACGTCGAGGACCTGGCGCACCTTCTGCCGGATGACCGGAACGCGCTGCACCGACTCGGAATAGGCCGCCGCCGAGAACAGACCGAGGATGCGCTGTTCGCCGACGACCCGCCCCTCGGCGTCGAACCGTTTGACGCCGATGTAGTCCAGGTAGCCGCGCCGGTGCACGGTCGCGCGCGAGTTGGCCTTGGTCAGCACCAGCAGCCTCGGCTCGCGCGCCTTGGCCCGGACCTCCTGCGGCAGCTTGGCGAAGGACCGGGAGGAGCCGTGCGGCTGGTCGGAGCGCAGGATCCCCAGGCCGGTGCCCGTGACCGGGCGCAGCGAGTCCTCACCGTCGACCTGTTCCAGGGTGTACTCGCGGTACCCGACGAAGGTGAAGTGGTCGTCGGCGAGCCACCGCAGCAGTTCCTGGCCGGCGGTCACCTCGTCGTAGGAGACGCCGGCGCGCTGCGCGGCGCGGCCCTGCTCGGCGTCCAGGCCCTCGGCTATGGCGAGCGCGGTGGCGCGCATCTTGGGCCAGTCCTCGACGGCCTCCCGCACATCGCGCAGCACCCGGCGCAGGTCGGCCTCGATCGAGGCGAGCCGGTCCGGGTCCTCGGGCTGGCGATCGATCTCGATGTGCATCCAGGACTCGGTAAGCGCCCCGGCCGGCGTCTGCTGCGGCGGGTCGGCGTCCGGCAGCGAACGCAGCCGGCCGACCAGATCCCGCTCCACCGCGAACACCGGGTGGAAGACCACATGGATGCCGTGCCCGAGCCGGCTCAGTTCGGCGGTGACGGAATCGACCAGAAAGGGCATGTCGTCGGTGACGATCTCCACCACGGTGTGCGTGGTGGCACCGGTGGTCCAGCCGGAACGTTCGGGTGTGGGCGTGTACACGCGGATCTTCGCGGTGCCCTGCGGCCGGTTGGCCGCCAGGTCGGCCGAAGACCGCACCGCGCCGAGCAAGTCGGCGCAGGTGCGGTCAGCGAGATCGTCGAACGGGACGTGCCGGTAGTAGCGGCGCAGGACCGTTTCCGCCTGCGCTGGATCAAGAGGCGCCGATCCGGTTTCCGCCTGTCCGCCCGCCCCCTGCCCCGCGCCGCTGCCGCCTTCGGCCTTCCGCGCGAGTAGCGCGGCCTCCTCCAGCAGTGCGGCCTTGGCCTCGTCCAGCTGCGTCACCATGTGCTCGCTCCTACGGCCGCGCGCCGTTGCGCGGCTCATCCCGGTTACGAGCTTTAGGCTACCCGGCAGTCTGGAGCGCCGGACGCGGATTGATCGATCATGTTGTCATTTCCGGGTTGCGAGATCCTACAGAGTGAGACGGCGCTCACATCGTGTTCACACCGGCGCCGACCGCGAGCGGCGGACGGACCGTGCCGGTGCCCGGGACGGGCCGCGCCGGATCGTGATCGAGCTCGATGATCCGGTTCTGCGTGTCCACATGGACGATCCGCGGCTTCGCCGAGCGCGCCGCACGGTCCTCGATCTGCTGATAACTGATCAGGATCACCAGGTCGCCGGGCTTGATCAGGTGCGCGGCGGCGCCGTTGATGCCGAGCACGCCCGAGTCGCGCTCGCCCTCGATCACGTAGGTCTCCAGCCGCGCGCCGTTGGTGACGTCCACGATCGCCACCTGTTCCCCGGGCAGCAGGTCGGCGGCATCCATCAGCGCGGCGTCGACGGTCACCGATCCCACGTAGTGCAGGTCGGCCTGGGTCACGGTGGCACGGTGGATCTTGGACTTGAGCATGGTGCGGTACACGTGCGCTCCTTGTGTTCCGGATGCGTTCCAGTCGCCGTGCGGGTACCGGACGCAGGGGTCGTACAGGTGCGGTTCTACGGGGCTGAAGCCGAGCCGGTCAGAGCAGGTCCGGCAGTTCCTGTGTGGCGAACCAGAGTAGGTCGTAGTCCTCGGCGCCGTCCACGGCGAACTGGGCGTCCTCGTCGCCGTCGTCGGCAGCCCGCACCACCAGGGCCGCCTCGGCGACGGTCGGCTCCGCGATGGCGTCGTCCACGTGGAACGAGGCGATGTCCCGCAGCGGCACGAGGCCGTCGATGCGTACCTGACCGGGCTCGACGCCCTGCTCCCGGGAGACCGGCGTGCCGACCGGGGTGACGACCGCGTCGAACAGGTCCGCGGCCACCACCACCCGGCGGCGCGGCGCGAGGGGATCGGCCGCGAGCAGCCTCAGTGCCCCGCGCGCGGCCTCCGTCATCGCAGCGTATTCGAGCTCTTCTTCGTCGCCCTCGGTGTACCACTCGCGCAACGCCGGGGTGACCGCGTAGCCGGTCAGCGGGCCGGGGCCGAGCTCGCCGCGCTTGGACAGCTCGGACAGAACCGGCAACGTCGCCGGGATGTACACGCGCATCGTGTCGGGTCCCCTCCGCCGTGGGTGGTGTGCGGGCCGGCCGCGGGCCCGCGCTCTACGCTACTGCGCGCGAACCGCCCAGGAACGCCGCCGTGGTCTGCCGAGCCGTCGCCAGCACCTCGGCGCGCCGGCTGGGATCCATCAGGTTCGTACCGAGCGCGGCCAGGTCCTCCGGGCCCGGGCACAGGATGACGACCCGGCTTCCGCCGCGCCGCACCTCACGGGCTTCGAGCAGCATCTGCCGGGTGACCCGGTGCCGGTAGCCGCGCTCCAGCCGGCCCAGGGCGGTGCGGGGCCGGTCGTAGCCGCGGGCGGCCATCGGGGCGACGACGTAGATCTCGTCCAGCGGCCGGCCCCCGGGCAGCGCGTCGGCGACCAGCAGGTCCAGGCTCGTGTTCGAGAACGCGCCGCCGTCCACGAAGCGGCGGCCGTCGATGACCGCCGGGGTGAACCAGCCCGGGATGGAGCACGAGGCCACGACCGCCTCGGCGAGGCCGACGTGCGGCGCCCCCGGCTCGCCGAACACGACGCGTTCGCCGGTGTCGTAGTCCATGGCGACGATGCGCACGCCCGGATGCGGCGACCAGGCGCCGGACGGGATGACCTCCTCGACCATGCGGCCGATGTCGCCGAGCGAGCCGCGGCCGGGCGGCAGGAAGGCCGAGAGCACCACGGTCTTCGGGTAGCGGCGCGGGTGCCGGACGGAACGCGCGATCAGCTTCGGCGAGCCGATGCCGCGCTGGGGCCGCAGCGGGACCGCCCCGCCGGCCGCGTTGTCGTAATCGAACACCTGCCCCGCCAGCGGGCCGTCGAGGACCGCCTCGGCGAGCTGGTGCTGATACAGGTCCTGGGCGCTCGCGCCCGCGCCGACCAGCGCGGCGATGATGGCGCCGGCCGAGGTGCCGATGATCAGTTCGGCGGTGCGCGGGTCGAATCCCAGCTCCTCGTGCACGGTGGCCAGGGCTCCGATCGTCCAGGCCGCGCCGAGTGTGCCGCCTCCGCCGAGCACGAGGCCCCTGCGTACTGCTTCGCCCACTCCTGCTCACCGTCCCTACGACGCGCTCGCTGCCGTACTGATGCCCGCGGCGGAAACGGGCCTCACCTGCCGCCCTGTTTCTCGAGAGCCGGCCGCGCGGCCCGCCGCGCCGCGAACCGCACTCCGAACAGCGCTTCGAGTTCACCGATTGTTTCCGCGTAGGAGCGGTGGTGTACTCCGGTGATGCCCAGGTCCGCGGCGGCTCGCACATTACGCTCCAGATCGTCGACGAACACCGCCTCCGCCGGCGCGACGTCGAGCAGGCCGAGGGTGTGCAGGTAGATCTCCGGTTCGGGCTTGCGCATCCCGACCTCCCCGCTGATGACCACGGCGTCGAACAACTGGTCCCATTCGTCCCGCAGGTAATCGTTGCCCCACGAGTTGGACAGCAGCGCGGTGCGCAGCCCGGACTCCTTGGCCCGCCGCACCGCGTTGACCATCGCCGGAGCGCGGGAGAATCCGGCGAACATGCGGCCGATCAGCCCCTCGGCCGGCACCGGCACCCCGCAGAAGCGGGTCAGCCGCTCGGCCAGCGCCTGCTCGAAGTGCTCCACCTGCAACTCGCCGCGCTCAAGCGCCGCGATCGGGTCGAAGACGTTGAGCGCGGCCAGGCCCTCGTCGTGAAAATCGCGGATCGCCCGCTCATATCCGGCGGCGTCGATCCCCTCGGCGGCGTACCATCCGTCGAGGGCGGTCGCGAGCGGGGAGGTCAGTACCCCACCCCAGTCCACGATCAGCGCCTTGAACCCGGCACCGGATGTGGCACCGCCGGGCGCGGCGTACTCGGACATTTCGAACCTGGCGCCTGTGGACATATCGCCGCCTTTCGCCATCCGACCGCTCGGGTGGAATGCCGCCGATCGGGTAAGAGTTCCCATGGTACGGGGGTGATGCTGTGCCTGGCCGTAGCCGGTCGACGGTGTGGCCGTTCGCCGCGCTGTTCGCGAGCGGCGGTTTCGTGTTGGTCTTGTACTCGGCCGAGGAACAACCGCCCGGCTGGCTGAGCCGCTCGGCGGTGACCGTGTGCGGAGCCGCACCCAGCGGCTCCCACGCGCTCCTGCTCGGTTTGGTGTTGATCGCTCTCGCGCATGGACTGGGCAGGCGCCGCCGAGTGGACTGGATGCTCGGGCTGGGACTGGTGGCATGGAGCACCCTGGCCGAGGCGCAGTCGCTGGCGACCCGGGCGCCGGACGAGCCGTGGCGGCTCGTCCCGCTCAGCCTGACGTTGGTCTCGCTGGTGCGTGCGCGGGACCGGTTCACGGTCGTGCCCGATCCGCAGCGGCTGCGCCAGGCGGCGGCCGTGGCCGGCGCGTCCGGCGTGACGCTGGTGCTGGTCGGGGGTGGGGGACTGTTCGCGGAACGCGGTCGCTTCGCCGCCCCGCTGTCCGCGACGGGCCTGGGGCGCGAGTTCGTGGCCGCGGTCGCGGCCAACTCGGGTCCGGTGAATTTCGACGGGCCGGCCTGGTTGCTGCCCGGGCTGGCCGTGGCCTCGGGCCTGGCGCTGATCGCCGTGATCGCCACCCTGTCGGCGGCCGCGCCGCCGCCGGACCCGGCGGAGCCGCAGCAGCGCGCGGCGATGCGCACGCTGGTGGCGCACGGGGATTCGGACACCCTCGCTCCGTTCGCGCTGCGTTATGACAAGAGCTACGTCTTCGAGGACGGCGGACGGGCGGCGATCGCTTACCGGGTCCTGGCCGGGATGGCGGTGGCGGCGGGCGATCCGATCGGGGACCGCCGAGCGTGGCCCGCGGCGATCGACGCGTTCCTGACACTAAGCGAGCGGCGCGGCTGGCGTCCCGCGGTGCTGGGCGCCGGGCCGCGCTCGCGCGAACTGTGGGCGGCGCGGGGGCTGCGCGGCTTCGGGATCGGCGACGAGGTCATCATCGACGTCGCGTCGTTCTCGCTGCGGGGCCGGGCGATGCGCAACGTCCGGCAGGCGGTGCGGCGCACCGAGCATTCGGGCATCTGGGTCGCGGTGGTGCCGGAGCGCGAACTGAGCCCCGAACTGGCCGCGCAACTGCGCCGGATCCACCGGGCGTGGCTCGGCAGGGGGACGCCGCGGCGTCCCCGTCCGGACGCCGACATGGTGGCCCAGGGCCGTGAGCACGGCTTCGCGATGAACCTGGACGCGATGGCCGAGGGCAGGCACCCGGACTCACTGCTGGTGATCGCGTTCGCGGCGGACGGTTACGCGGTCGCCTTCCAGCGTTACCTGGTCGCGGCGCAGGCCGGTCCGCGCACCGTGCTCTCGCTGGATGTCATGCCGCGGCATCGGATCGCGCCGAACGGGGTGAACGAGCGGCTGATCGTGGCGGCGATCGAATACGCCGCCGCGCACGAGATCGCGACGGTCTCCCTCAACTTCGCGGCGTTCCGCACCGTGCTGGAGGCGTACCGGCTGGGCGGCACGTCGAGCGCGGCGGCCGACGGGGGGCCGGGATACGGCCCCGGCCGGCCCGGGCTGGTATCGCGCGCGACCCGCCGGGCCATCCACCTGATGGACCCGCTGATCCAACTGGAGTCGCTCTACCGGTTCAACGCGAAATTCCGGCCGGGCTGGCTGCCGCGCGCGGTCCTGGTCGCGTCCTGGCTGGATCTGCCGCTGTTCGGAATCGCCGCGTTCGGCCTGGAGTTCGCCCTGCCGTACGACCGGCGGCGCAGCCGGATCACCGCGCCCGAACTCAAGCACCGCACGCGGCCGCAGCCCGAGGGCGCGGCCGGCCGATCGCCCGCCGAGGCCGGGTCGGCCGGCGCGGATCAGGCGAACTGGAGCGCGGTGCAGCGCCATTCCAGCCGGTCCTGAGCACAGCGTTCGAAGCGCAACGCGACCGCGCGCACCCGCGGGCCGTCCTGCACGAGCACCGTGGATTCCACGGCGTCCGGTCCGGGTGCGTTGAGCCGGATCGAGCGGACCATGCTGCGCGCGGCGAAACGGGTGACCGCCCGGCGCTGCGCGACGGTGCTCAGCAACCCGAACACCTCGCGGGAGACCCAGCGCTTGACCTGCTCGGCCGGGCGCCGCTCCAGCAGCACGTCGACCACGGCCTCAACCAGGCGGCGCACTCCGGCCGGCGGCTGCTCGGCAGGCCGGCGAGCGCCGAGCGGGTCGAGTCGGTGCGTCCAGCCGACCACCCAGGAGCGCAGCGCTCCGGCGGCGCCGTCCAGCTCCAGGTCCTCCGGCTGTTGCGGCGCCTCTCGCGGCGCGGCGCGCTCCAGCGTGCCCACGACGGTCAGCAGCGGGCTGCGGCGGCGATTCTCGCCGAGCCCCTGGACGGGCGTCGCGCTATCGCAGGGATCGGCGTCATCACGGCAGTTACGCGGCATCACGCACCCCGATTCTCAGGGGCCCCGCATCCCGGAGCGGTCGCGCGCTCCTCACGGACGTCGGTGGCTCCGAACGGAACTCTGACGATGGTTCAGATCATCGAGCATGCCCGCGAGTTGCCCGGAAAGACGCCTCGGCGCCGAAGATCACCCGTTCAGCGCAGTGATCTTCGACACCGAGGTTGTCGATCATACGACGTATTCAGTTCTGCGACTTGACTGACACAGGCCGCGCCGGGGCGAGAGCGGTGGTGGCGGCGGCTACTTCTTGCGCCGCCGACCGCCGGGGGCCGGCGGACGACCCTTCGGCTTGGCCTTCGGGGTCGCGTCCTGCGGTCCGTCGGCGGCGGCGGTGGTCTCCTGCCGTTCCACCACGCCGCCTTCTCCGTCCACGGTGGGTGCGGAGTAGTTCAGCCGGGCCGGGCGCTTGGGGGCCTCCAGGCCCTTCGCGTTCAGCTGGGCGGTGGCGGCCTGAGCCTGGGCCTGGGCCTCCGGGTCGTCGCTGTTCGCCTCGACCTGCACTTCGAGGTTGAACAGGTACCCGACGGACTCCTCCTTGATGCCTTCCATCATGGCGTTGAACATGAGGTAGCCCTCGCGCTGGTACTCGACCAGCGGGTCGCGCTGCGCCATGGCGCGCAGACCGATGCCCTCCTGCAGGTAGTCCATCTCGTAGAGGTGCTCGCGCCAGCGGCGGTCGAGCACCGAGAGCACGACCCTGCGCTCCAGTTCCCGGGTGATCGAGTCGCCCAGGTTGGCCTCGCGCTTGTCATAGGCGCCGAGGACGTCCGCGGTGATCTCGTCGACGAGGACCTCCCGGGTGATCCCGGTGCGCCCGCCGACCGACTCCTCGACCTCCTCCAGGGTGATCGAGATCGGGTACAGCGTCGCGAGCGCGGTCCAGAGGTTCTCCAGCTCCCACTCCTCCGCGTAGCCCTCGGAGGTCGCCGCCTCGATGTACGCGCGGACCGTGTCCTCCATCATGTGGCGGACATGGTCGCGCAGGTCCTCGCCGTCCAGCACCCTGCGGCGCTCGGCGTAGATGACCTCACGCTGCTTGTTGATCACGTCGTCGTACTTGAGGACGTTCTTACGGATCTCGAAGTTCTGCTGCTCCAGCTGGGTCTGCGCGGACTGGATCGCCCGGGTGACCATCTTCGACTCGATCGGCACGTCGTCGCCGACGTTGGCGACCGAGAGCACCCGCTCCACGATCTGCGCCTTGAACAGCCGCATCAGGTCGTCACCGAGGGAGAGGTAGAACCGGCTCTCACCCGGGTCGCCCTGGCGTCCGGCACGACCGCGCAGCTGGTTGTCGATGCGCCGCGACTCGTGTCGCTCGGTGCCCAGCACGTACAGGCCGCCGAGCGAGTGGACTTCCTCGTGCTCGGTCGTGACCGCCTTCTTCGCCTTCTCCAGCGCCGCCGGCCAGGCCGCCTCGTACTCCTCGGGGGTCTCGCTCGGGGTCAGGCCGCGCTGCGCCAGCTCGCCCATCGCCAGGTTCTCCGGGTTGCCGCCGAGCATGATGTCCGTACCGCGGCCGGCCATGTTGGTGGCCACGGTGACGGCGCCCTTGCGCCCGGCCTGCGCGACGATCTGCGCCTCACGCTCGTGGTACTTCGCGTTCAGCACCTCGTGCGGTACGCCGCGCTTGCGCAACTGCTGCGAGAGGTACTCGGACTTCTCCACCGAGACCGTGCCGACCAGCACCGGCTGGCCCTCCGAGTGCCGGTGCTCGATGTCCTCGACCACGGCGCTGAACTTGGCTTCCTCGGAGATGTAGATCAGGTCCTGGTGGTCCTTGCGGACCATCGGCCGGTTCGTCGGGATCGGGACCACGCCGAGCTTGTAGATCTGGTGGAACTCGGCAGCCTCGGTCAGCGCGGTACCGGTCATGCCGGACAGCTTCTTGTAGAGGCGGAAGTAGTTCTGCAGGGTGATGGTGGCCAGCGTCTGGTTCTCGTTCTGGATGACCACCCCCTCCTTGGCCTCGATCGCCTGGTGCATACCCTCGTTGTAGCGCCGGCCGGCCAGCATGCGGCCGGTGTGCTCGTCGACGATCAGGATCTCGCCGTTCATGACCACGTAGTCGCGGTCCTTCTTGAACAGTTCCTTGGCCTTGATCGCGTTGTTGAGGAAGCCGACCAGCGGGGTGTTGACCGACTCGTACAGGTTGTCGATGCCCAGCAGGTCCTCGACCCGCTCGACGCCGCGCTCCAGGATGCCGATGGTCTTCTTCTTCTCGTCGACCTCGTAGTCGGTGTCCTTGGCCAGCCGGTTCACGATCTTGGCGAAGTCGGTGTACCACTTGGTGGCCTGGTCCGAGGGCCCGGAGATGATCAGCGGCGTGCGCGCCTCGTCGATCAGGATCGAGTCCACCTCGTCGACGACGGCGAAGTTGTGGCCGCGCTGCACCAGCTCGTCCTTCGACCAGGCCATGTTATCGCGCAGGTAGTCGAAGCCGAACTCGTTGTTGGTGCCGTAGGTGATGTCGGCGCCGTAGGCGATCCTGCGCTGCGCCGGGGTCATGCTGGCCAGGATCACGCCGACGTCGAGACCGAGGAAGCGGTGGATGCGGCCCATCCACTCCGCGTCGCGCTCGGCGAGGTAGTCGTTCGTGGTGACGATGTGGACACCGTCTCCGGACAGCGCGTTCAGGTACGCCGGCAGCGTACCGACCAGGGTCTTTCCTTCACCGGTGCGCATCTCGGCGATGTTGCCCCAGTGCAGCGCGGCGCCGCCCATCAACTGCACGTCGTAGTGGCGCTGCCCGATGGTGCGCTTGGCCGCCTCCCGGACGACCGCGAACGCCTCCCAGAGCAGGTCATCGAGGCTCTCGCCGTCCTGGTAGCGCTCTTTGAACTTGTCGGTCTCGGCGCGCAGCTCCGCGTCGGTGACGTCGACGTAGTCTTCCTCAAGCATGTTGACGGTCTCGGCCGTCTTGGCCAGCTTGCGAAGGATCTTCCCTTCGCCCGCGCGCAGGACCTTGTCGAAGAGGGCAGGCACTTTGGGAACGGCTCCTTGAACTGACTACAGACCTTGTATGGACGGACGCTGTGCGGACGGCCTGGCCGCCAAGGCGGGCAGCATACCCCCACCCCGGCCGTTATCCCATCGTAAGCGACTGTGCAGGTTCAATGACAGTGTGCGAGCCGCGATAACAGTGGCGGCCCGGCCGATCACAGCTGCGAGAGCGCGATTCCGTCGAGAATGTCATGTTCGGACACGACGACCTCGGCCAGCCCGAGCCGGTCCACGATCTGGGCCAGGATCAGTGCCCCGGCCCCGATCACGTCGACCCGGCCCGGGTGGATCACCGGATTCGCGGCGCGCTGCTCGTGCGTGGAGCTCAGCAGTTCTTCGGCGACGCGACGCGCCGTGCGTGCTGAAATCCGTGAAAGGTGCACGCGGTCGCGGTCGTACTCGGGCAGCCCGAGCGCGATCGCGCTGACCGTGGTGATCGAACCGGCCACCCCGACCAGAGTCTTCGCCTGCTCGATCGGCACGTGCGCGGCGGCCAGGTCGATCGCCGCGTCGATGTCCCGGAGCGCGGCGGAGATCTGCGCGCCGGTCGGCGGGTCCTGGGTCAGGTGACGCTCCGTGAGCCGGACGCAGCCGATGTCGACGGACCGGGCCGCCTCGACCGCGGCGTCGCCGAGCACGAACTCGGTGGAGCCGCCGCCGATGTCGACCACGAGGTACGGGGTCGGGTGCCCGGCCCCGTCGGCCGCCACGGCCTTGGTCGCGCCGTTGAACGAGAGCGCGGCCTCCTGGTCGCCGCTGACCACCTCGGGTTCGACGCCGAAGCGGGAGCGCACGCCCTCGACGAACTCGTCCCGGTTGGCGGCGTCCCGGGTGGCGCTGGTGGCTACGAAGCGGACGCGCTCGGCGCCCAGATCGCGTATCGCGGCCGCGTACTCGTCGCAGACCGCGAACGTGCGGCGCAGGGCCTCGGGAGCGAGCCGTCCGGTGGCGTCCACGCCCTGGCCGAGCCGCACGATCTCCATGCGGCGAGTCAGTTCGTTCGCGCCCCCGGACGCCGGGTCCAGGTCGGTGACGAGCAGGCGCAGGGAGTTCGTCCCGCAGTCGATGGCCGCGACGCGGATGGTCATCGGTCCCTCTCCCTCGTGTTGGTCGAGCCTGGGTCGGTCGGCGCGGAAACGGTCACGCAGGCGCCGTTGCGCCACCACTCGGGCAGCAGCGCCAGGGCCTCGTCCCCGAGCGGGTTGACTCCCGGACCGGCCGCGAGCGCGTGGCCGACCAGCACGTGCAGGCACTTGACCCGGTCAGGCATGCCGCCCGCGCTCGGGAAGCCTTCGAGTACGTCGATCGCGTCGCGGCGCTTGAGATAGTCCTCGTGCGCCGCACGGTAGGACACAGCCAATTCAGGATCGGTACGCAGCCGTTCGGTCATCTCGGCCATCACGCCACTGCCTTCCAGCGTGCCGATCGCTGACGCAGCCTTCGGGCAGGTGAGGTAGTACAGCGTGGGGAAGGGGCTGCCGTCCGGTAGCCGGGGTGCCGTCTCGACCACGTCCGGGTTGCCGCAGGGGCAGCGGTGCGCGACTGCGCGCAGGCCGCGTGGTTCCCGGCCCAGTTGTGCCCTGACCGCTTCGAAGTCCGCTTCCGCCACGCTCACGCTGACACGTTACCCGGTGGCTCGTCAGCGCGTCTGCGACGGCGACGGCACCGGGGAAGGCGTCTTGACCGTGGACCACAGCCGGTCGTACCAAGCCTTTTCGGTCGGCGTCGGGATGCCGAGCGGTTCGGCCGCGGCGCTCGGGTTGGGCACGATGTAGCCGATCTCGCCGGGCCGCACGTAGTGCAGCCGCTCGCGAGCCTGAATGGCGACGTATGCGGGGTCTGACCACTTGTCCAGCTCGCGCTGCAACGTGGCGACCTGCTGCGCGGTGACGTCGTTCTGGTGCCTCAAGCCGGCGATCTGCGTGCGCTGCGCGAGGTACTGGCGCAACGGATAGGCGACCGTGACCATGACGGCGCACAGCGCGAGAGCGAGGATACCGACACGGCCGGTCAGCCGGTTGCGCGACGGCTTCCGCGGCGGTCCGCCGGAACCGGGCCGTTGCCGCGGCAGTGCGGCGATGCGGGCCGCCGGGCCGCTCACACCGCCACCGTTCTCAGTGGCCTTACCCGCCTTCGCCGACCGGCTGTCAGCCATCGCGCCGCACCCCCTCCCGTCCAACGCCGCCCGGAGATCGACCGCAAGCCCAGAAGAACGGGCGTGGCGCGCCGGTCCGCGCCGCACGCCGTCGCAGACGACGCGCGGCCCGGAAGACGCGCCACCCAGCCTAGTGCCTCGGCAGCCAAGGCACTCGAACGCCTAGCCCTTGAAGCGCGGGAAGGCGGAGCGACCGGCGTAGCGGGCCGCGTCGTCCAGCTCCTCCTCGATGCGCAGCAGCTGGTTGTACTTGGCGACGCGGTCGGTGCGGGCCGGGGCGCCGGACTTGATCTGGCCGACGTCGGTGGCGACGGCGAGGTCCGCGATCGTGGTGTCCTCGGTCTCGCCGGAGCGGTGGCTCATCATGCAGCGGAACCCGGAACGGTGCGCCAGCGCGACCGCGTCGAAGGTCTCGGTCAGCGTGCCGATCTGGTTGACCTTCACCAGCAGCGCGTTGGCCTGGCCGCCGGTGATGCCGCGCTGGAGCCGCTCGGGATTGGTGACGAACAGATCGTCGCCGACCAGCTGCACCTTCGCGCCGAGCTGGTCGGTCACGGCCTTCCAGCCGTCCCAGTCCTCCTCGCCGTGCGAGTCCTCGATGGACACCAGCGGGTAGTTGGCGACCAGGTCGGCGTAGTAGGCGGTCAGCTCGGTGCCGGAGAACTGCTTGCCCTCCAGGGTGTACGCGCCGTCCTTGTACAGTTCGTTGGCGGCCACGTCGAGGGCGAGCGCGATCTCCTGGCCGGGCGTGTAGCCGGCCTTCTCGATGGCTTCGAGGATCAGGTCGAGCGCGGCCCGGTTCGACTCCAGGTTGGGGGCGAAGCCGCCCTCGTCGCCCAGGCCGGTGGACAGGCCGCGGGACTTGAGCACCGCCTTGAGCGCGTGGTAGGTCTCCGCGCCCCAGCGCAGCGCCTCGCCGTAGGTCTCCGCGCCGATCGGCGCGATCATGAACTCCTGGATGTCGACATTCGAATCAGCGTGCGCGCCGCCGTTGATGATGTTCATCATCGGGACCGGCAGGACGTGCGCGTTCGGACCGCCGAGGTAGCGGAACAGCGGCAGTTCGGCGGACTCGGCGGCGGCCTTCGCCACCGCGAGCGAGACTCCCAGGATCGCGTTCGCGCCGACCCGGGACTTGTTCGGCGTGCCGTCCAGGTCGATCAGTTCCTGGTCGATCAGCCGCTGCTCGTGCGCGTCGAAGCCGATCAGCGCCGGGCCGATCTCGTCGAGCACCGCGAGCACGGCCTTGGTCACGCCCTTGCCGCCGTAACGGTCCTTGTCGCCGTCGCGCAGCTCCACCGCTTCGAACGCACCGGTAGAAGCGCCGGACGGCACGGCCGCGCGGGCGATGGTGCCGTCGTCGAGCGCGACCTCGACCTCGACGGTGGGGTTGCCGCGGGAGTCGAGGATCTCCCGCGCGCCTACTGCTTCGATGGACGCCACGTGCGTTACTCCTTCGGTTCCTCGTCGGACGCCGCGTTCCGAAACGCTGCTCCTGACGGGTCTCGTCACGGTCTCTTGATGCCGGGAAACAGCCTAGTGCGCCGCGTGAACGGGGCGAACCGGGCTCGAAGTACGGACGGGTAACTCGTGCAGTCCACGCATGATCAGCCCCGAGTGCCAGCGCAGTTGCGCCGGCGGGACCGCGAGGGTGAGATCCGGGAAGCGGGTGAGCAGCCGCTCGAAGGCGATGCGGCCCTCCAGCCGGGCGAGGGGCGCACCGAGGCAGAAGTGGATGCCGTGGCCGAGGGCGAGGTGCCCGGTGGCGTTGCGGCCCAGGTCGAGCGCGTCCGGGTCGGTGAATCGCGCCGGGTCGCGATCCGCTGCGGCGAGCACTGCCAGGACCGGTTCGCCGGCCGGGATGGCAACGTCCGCGACTGTGATCGGTTCCGTGGTGAAGCGCCAGGTGGCGAACTCCACCGGCCCGTCGTAGCGAAGAAGTTCCTCGACGGCGCAGTCCATGGCGGCGGGGTCGGCCTGGAGCTTGGCACTCTGCTGCGGGTGGGTGAGCAGGGCGAAAGTCCCGTTGCCGATGAGATTGACGGTGGTCTCGAATCCGGCGAAGAGCAGAATGAAGCCCATTGCCGCGGCTTCGTCCTCGGTCAGGTGCTCGCCGTGGTCGGAGGCGCGGATCAGGGCGGAGAGCAGGTCGTCGTCGGCCGGATCGGCCGGCAGCGTGAGCCGCTTCTTGTGGATGAGCTCTCTGAGATAGCCGCGCACCCGCTTGACCGAGCGGCCGACACCGCCACGCGGTCCGGTCCGGTCGATCATCCCGTTGGCCCATTCGTGGAAGATCGGTTGGTCTTCGGGTGGAACGCCGAGCATTTCGCAGATCACGACGACGGGTAGGGGGAAGGCGTAGCCGCGGATCAGATCCACCGCGGCCGAGTCGGCCGCGGTGCCCGCGAAGGCGAGGTCGAGCAGGGAATCGGCGATCTGCACGATGCGCGGCTCGAAGTCAGCGACGCGGCGCGGTGTGAACGCCTTCGACACCAGGCGGCGCAGCCTGGTGTGGTCCGGCGGATCCAGGTTCAGCAGGTGCGCCGCGATCCCGGAGCGGTGCTCACCCGGGATCCCGGTGCGTCCGGGCCGCCAGCCGGGATACGAGGTCTGAGCGTTCTTCGAAAGGCGCGGGTCGGCCAGCACCGCACGCACGTCCTCGTACCGGGTGACCAGGTAAGCCTCAACGCCATTAGGCAACCGCGTGCGGCGTACCGGGGCGTTCTCGCGCAGCCACGCATACGCCGGGTACGGATCGTCGATGAACTCGCGGCTGAACAGCGGTGGCGGTGCGGTCACCGCCCCATGGTCACACGCGCGGGGCGGCGGACGGTACGCCGTGCCCCCCACTCCGGAGACCCGCGCGGTTACTGTTTGTGTCATGGAGATAACCACTGAGCGCGAAGATCTGCTCGCGATGGTCGCCGACCAACGCAGGAACTTCCTGTTCACCGTCGCGGACATCACCGACGAGCAGGCAGCGACGCGAACGACGGTCAGTGAGCTGACACTCGGTGGCCTGGTCAAGCACCTGGCCGGCATGCAGCGCTCATGGATCGCGGTGGTCGACGGCACGGCACCCGCCGAGTACGGCTGGTCCGATCTCGACCCGGACCACTACCGGATGACGCCGTCCGAGACCCTGGCCGGGCTGCTCGACGACTTCCACGGCACCTGCGCCGCGTTCGATCGGGCCCTGCGCGAAGAGCCGGACCTGGACCGCGAGGTGACTCTCCCGCGGTACCCGTGGTCGCCGGCGGGGCCGACCGTCTGGACCGTCCGCCACATTCTGCTGCACATCTTCCGGGAGATCACGCACCACAGCGGCCACGCCGACATCATCCGCGAAGCACTGGACGGCGCCAGCACGACGGCGCGGATGGCTGCGGCCGCGAGCGAGGGGCAGTAGCGGACCTCGGCGGGGACCTGCGGATCAGGAGACCGGTTGTTCCTGGTTCACATGTCTGAGGTACCACAGGATCGCCGTCGCAAGGATCTCAGACTCGTTGCGTCCGGTCCTGCGGGCGTACTCGCTCAAACGCTGCTGGAGGCGGGGAGGCAACGAGTATTCGAAATCCACGCCCCCAACCATCGCAAAACGCAGGCCGCCAAGGAAGTCAGAACTCCGATATTCACACGATCGTGGGAGCTGGGGAGCGCGAAGACGTGCTGCGCGTGCGCCGTGCGACCCCGCAGTCCCATCCCGATGGCGTGCGCGGAGCGGACGGACTCAGGGCTGCGTAACACCGGTGTTGTGCGGGACGGAGTCGTTGACGGTCGGGGTCACGGTCTTGCCCTCGACGGCCTGCTGCATTCCGTCGACCTTCTTGCCTTCGGGCGCATCGCCGTCCTTGGCCGCCGCCTTCATCTCCGACTTGAAGATGCGCAGCGATTGGCCGACCGACCGCGCGGCGTCCGGCAGCTTGCGCGAGCCGAACAGCAGCACGACAAGCGCGACGATGATGACGATGTGCCAGCCTTCAAGCCCACGCAGCATGGTCAGATCTCCTACAACGGCGTAACGTCCGACCGGAGCGTTTCGTCCGGTACACGCCTCCCAGACTAACCCGACACCGTGGCATCCCGGGAGGTCTCGCGGGCCACGATCTGATCGCGCAGGCCACGGGCCGCGCCGCGCAGGGCCTCCTCCGGGTCGACGCCGAGCGAACGGGCGTGCGCCACCGCGGCGAGCAGCAGCCGCCCGACCCCGGCCGCATCCTGGGCCTGAGCGGCTGCTTCGGCCGTCAGCGCGGGTAGTTCCAGCGGGATCCCGGCGTTGCGGGACCGCTTGAGCAGCTTGTCGGCCAGCGAGAGCGCCGGCTGAGCCAACGGCACGCCTTCGACCGCGGAGGTGCGGCCCTTCTCCTCGGCCTTGATCCGGTCCCAGTTCGCCTCGACATCGGCCGCGGTGTCCGCGACCGCTCCGCCGAAGACGTGCGGATGCCTGCCGACCAGCTTCTTCGCGATACCGTCCGCCACGTCGTCGATACCGAACGGGTCGGTCGGGTGCTCCTGTGCGATGCGTGCGTGGAACGCGACCTGAAGCAGCACGTCGCCGAGTTCTTCACGTAGCGCGTCGCGGCCCGGGCCCGGCTCGTCGCAGGCGCCCTCCTCGATCGTCTCGACGGTCTCGTAAGCCTCTTCGAGGAGGTACTTCACCAGGGAGCGGTGGGTCTGCTCCCCGTCCCAGGGGCAGCCGCCGGGGGAACGCAGCCGGTCCATGACGGCGACCAGGTCCAGCACCTTGGCCCCGGGCAGGTCGTAGCTGCCCGGCAGCAGCTCCAGTTCGATCTCACCGCCGTGGGCCAAGTGCTCGCCCAGCGCCTGGGCCAGCGCCTCGTCGCCGTCCTGGGCGGCGATCCACACCACGCTCGCGCCCGCCTCGGCCTGATCGATCAGGTCGCGGGCTATCTCATGCGCGGACGCCTTCGGGTCGAACACGACGATCTGTACGTCCACGTCGTCGAGGTAGGGCAGCACCGGGTGGTCCGGCGAACCGGTGTGGACGACGGCGCCGGAACCGGTCATGAGTCGCCAGGCCGAGGCCGAGACAAGCCCGGGGGCGACGCGCGGGGAGAACGGGACGAGAACGATCCGACCGGGCATGCCCTAACCCTAAAGCGTCGGCAGCGCGCCCGTGCTCCAGCGCGCTGAGAAGGCTGGTGACGCGGAATGCGGGCGCACGGTACGCGGTCGGGTAGGCCGGACAAGATCGGCTGCACGGGGGCGAGAGAAACGTGGCCCGGATGAGGGATCTGCAGCACCTGCCACCCGCCTGACGACACCGCGCCGCACCTGACGTCACGTCACGCCGAGCGCCGGGCAACGGCAGAAGCTACATCAGCAGGACGTTGTCGATCAGCTCGCGGCACCAGGCCAGCAGGTCCAGGCCGACGACCGGCTGGCCACCGATGCGCTGCGTCATGGGCTTGGGCACCAGGATCGTGTGCGTCGCCGCCTTGTTGAGCGACTTCGGGTAGACCCGCTGGAGCCGCATGAGCTGCGACTCCCGCAGCTCGACGGGGGCGAACTTGACGTAGTTGCCCTGCGCCGCGACCTCGGTCAGCCCCGCGGAGCGCGCGTGCGCGCGGAACAGTGCCACCGCGAGCAGGTTGCCCACGGGCACCGGCAGCTGCCCGTAACGGTCGACCAGCTCGTCATGCACCTCGGTGACGCCCGACGAGTCCGTGATCGACGCGATACGCCTGTATGCCTCCAGGCGCAGCCGCTCGTCCGGAACCCAGTCGTGCGGGATGTGTGCGTCGATGGGCAGGTCTACCCGCACGTCCACCTGCTCCGGCTCGGTGCGGCCTTCGGCCAGGGCTCGGAAATCGGCCACCGCTTCGCCCACCATCCGCATGTAGAGGTCGAAGCCGACGCCCTCGATGTGCCCGGACTGCTCGCCGCCCAGCAGGTTTCCCGCGCCGCGGATCTCAAGGTCCTTCATCGCCACGTACATGCCGGCGCCGAGGTCGGTGTGCTGGGCGATGGTGGCGAGCCGCTCGTGCGCCGTCTCGGTCAGCGGCTTCTCCGGCGGGTAAAGGAAGTACGCGTACGCACGCTCCCGGCCGCGGCCCACCCGGCCGCGCAGCTGGTGCAGCTGGGAGAGGCCGAAGACGTCGGCGCGCTCCACGATCAGGGTGTTGGCGTTGGAGATGTCGATGCCGGATTCGACGATCGTGGTGCACACCAGCACGTCGAACTCGCGGTTCCAGAAGTCGACGATCAGCCGCTCCAGCGTGTGCTCGTTCATCTGCCCGTGCGCGATCGCGATGCGCGCCTCGGGAACCAGCTCCTGCAGCCGCGCGGCAGCGCGATTGATCGACTCGACCCTGTTGTGGATGTAGAAGACCTGGCCCTCGCGCAGCAGCTCGCGGCGGATCGCGGCGGCGATCTGCTTCTCCTCGTACGAGCCGACGAACGTGAGCACCGGGTGCCGTTCCTCGGGCGGGGTCTGGATCGTCGACATCTCACGGATGCCGGTGACCGCCATCTCCAGGGTGCGCGGGATCGGGGTCGCGGACATGGTCAACACGTCCACGTTGGCCCGCATCTGCTTGAGGTACTCCTTGTGCTCCACACCGAAGCGCTGTTCCTCGTCGACGATCACGAGGCCGAGGTCCTTGAACTTCGCCTCCTTCGAGAACAGCCGGTGGGTGCCGATGACGATGTCGACGGTGCCCTCGGTCAGGCCGCGCAGCACCTCGGTGGCCTCCTTGTCGGTCTGGAAGCGGGAGAGCGCCTTGATGTTGACCGGGAACTGCGCGTACCGCTCGGCGAAGGTGGAGAAGTGCTGCTGCACCAGCAGCGTGGTCGGCACGAGCACCGCCACCTGCTTGCCGTCCTGCACCGCCTTGAACGCGGCGCGCACCGCGATCTCGGTCTTGCCGTAGCCGACGTCGCCGCAGATGAGGCGATCCATCGGCACCGACTTCTCCATGTCCGCCTTGACCTCGTCGATGCAGGCGAGCTGGTCGGGCGTCTCGACGTAGGGGAAGGCGTCCTCCAGCTCGCGCTGCCACGGGGTGTCGGAGCCGAAGGCGTACCCGGGGGCTGCCATACGCGCCGAGTAGAGCTTGATCAGGTCGCCCGCGATCTCCCTGACCGCCTTGCGGGCGCGGCTCTTGGCCTTGTGCCAGTCGGCGCCGCCGAGCCGGTGCAGGCTCGGGGACTCGCCGCCGACGTACTTGGTGACCTGCTCCAACTGGTCGGTCGGCACGAACAGCCGGTCGCCCGGCTGGCCGCGCTTGGACGCGGCGTACTCGATGACGAGGTACTCGCGGGTCGCGCCGGCCACCGTGCGCTGCACCATTTCGACGTAACGGCCCACGCCGTGCTGCTCGTGCACGACGAAGTCGCCCGCGCGCAGTTGCAGAGGGTCGACCATGTTGCGGCGGCGCGAGGGCATCCGCCGCATGTCCCTGGTGGACGAGCGCTGCCCGGCGATGTCGGTCTCGGTGAGGACTGCCAGGCGCGCGCTTTCGAGGACGAACCCGCGCTCGATCGACCCGGTGGCGACGTGCAGGACGCCGGGCTCAGGCTCGTCGGGCAGATCGATGTCGAGGCGCGCGCCGAGGTCCGCGCCCTTGGCCACCTCGACCAGGCGCTCGGCCGGGCCGTGGCCCTCGGTGACCAGCACGACGCGCCAGCCTTCGCGCAGCCAGGCCCGCACGTCGGCGAGCGCGGCCGAGGTGTCGCCGCGGTATTCGGGGGCTGCCACGGCGTCCGCCCGCACGGAGTCGTCGGTGTCCAGTGCCTGCTCGGAGAACTGGGAAAGCTCCTCGTCCGTCACGAACGGGCTGACGGACCACCAGGGCAGGCCGCGCCGGCGGGCGTGCTCACGCACGTCGGTGAGCGACCAGAGCGACGCCGAGTCGAGGTCCAGTGGCGCGGCGGCGCCCATGGCGGCGGCGGCCCAGGAGGCGTCGAGGAATTCCTGGGAGGTCCGCACGAGGTCGGCGGCCCGCGCCCTGACCCGCTCCGGGTCGCAGGAGACGATGTGCGTGTCCGGCGGCAGTAGGTCGATGAGCAGTTCCATCCGGTCGACCAGCACCGGGGCGAGCGATTCCATGCCCTCGACGGCGATGCCTTCGGCGATCTTGCCGAACACGTCGGCGAGCGCCGGGAACTCGGAGGCGTAACCGTGCGCGCGCTTGCGTACCGTGTCGGTGAGCAGCATTTCGCGGCACGGAGGCGCCCACAGGCCGTGGGGCGCCACCTCCAGCGAGCGCTGGTCGGCCACTTTGAAGTAACGGATCTCCTCGATCTGGTCGCCCCAGAACTCCAGGCGCAGCGGGTGCTCCTCCGTGGGCGGGAAGATGTCGAGAATGCCGCCGCGCACCGCGAAGTCGCCGCGCTTCTCCACCAGGTCGGTGCGCAGGTAAGCGGCGTCGCCGAGACGGCGCACCACCTCGTCGAGTTCGATCTCCTCTCCCGCGGTCACCCGCACCGGCTCAAGGTCGCCGAGGCCGGCCACCTGCGGCTGGAGCACGGCCCGGACCGGCGCGACGACGATCCGCGGCGCGACCTCGTCTCCCTCGGTCCCGGGATGGGTCAGCCGCCGCAGCACGGCCAGGCGCCGGCCGACGGTGTCCGAGCGCGGCGAGAGCCGTTCGTGCGGCAGGGTCTCCCAGGCCGGGAACTCGGCCACCGCCGAGGAACCCAACAGGGCTCGCAGGCCGGCGGCCAGGTCGTCGCACTCACGCCCGGTGGCGGTGACCGCGAGCAGCGGGCGGCCCGCCTGCCTCGCGATGGCGGCCAGGGCGAAGGGACGCAGGCCGGGCGGGGCGGTCAGGTCGAGCCGGGGCCGGTCACCGGTGCCCGCGGCGCGCACCGCGGCGGCGATCGCCGAGTCCCGCGCGACGGGACCGAGCAGTCCGGGCAGTGGCATGGGAAACTCCTCGGTCCATGGCGGGCACGCGGACTACCCCCGATCTGCGGGAGAACGGGGGTGGGGTGATGCATCCAGCGTACGCACTCGGGCCGACAACCGCTCACACGTATCGAACATACGATCGACGCATATGGGACGATTGCGCTCCACGGATCGCCTGACGGTCCGTCGGAATGTAGCTTCCACCGCCTGCCGGGGGCGTGCACACTCGTGCGCAATCCCGCCAAATACACCAGGAAGGCTCTCCCGCCTACCGCACAGAGGACTCGGACGGGTACCGTTCCACTGTCGTTAATGCCGACTTCGGCGATCGCCTCGGGCACCCCGGCGCGGTCCGGTCGAGTGGACGTGACGGTTCGGGAAAAGGGCTGGAGATCATGACGCAAGGATCGGGCATGGGTTCGCCGACGCGCGCCGCGATACCGAACGGGCAGTTCGCCGGCCGGCTGATCGAGTTCAGCGACCCGGAACTGGACCGCAAGTATCCGCGCGGCGTCTACGTGGACCTGCAGGGCTACCCGAACTTCTCGGTGTACGCGCGGCAGGCTGTGGAGATCGCCGAACCGCCCTCGGGCCTGTCCGTCGACGAGGTGCGTGTCACCGACGTCGTGGCGGCCAACCTGCTCGGCTCCGTCAGCGGTGACCCGTTGTGGCAGCAGGGCCGCCCGCCGACGGTGACTCCGGAAGGATGGACCTGGGTTCACGAGGCGCGCAGCCGCAAGCTTTACCTGGTGCCCGCGGAGCTGAACGCTTCGTTCCGGCACCACGGCGGCATCGCGACGCTGCAGAGCGACCCGTCGAAGTCCGGGCTCTGGCACGAGGGGATGCTTGAGCCCGTCGCGTTCGAGCGCTCGGGCTCGGTGCCGGAGGACGCGCTGCAGCAACTGGAGTCACAGCTCGGTTTCCAGCTGCCGGTCTCCTACCGGCGGTTCCTCGGCGGTACCGACGGCGGTCGGCCCCTGGTTCCCGCGGTCAACCTCAACTGCGGCTTCATCGCGGACGGATGGCTGTTCGGGCTGCGCCGCTCCGATCCGCATCAGGACCTGGTCTACGCCAACCAGTCGCTCTACGACCGGTTCACCGAGGAGTACCTGGGCATCGGCTTCGTGCAAGGCGGCATGCTCGCGCTGAAGATCCGCGGCAACGATCTGGGCTCGGTCTGGTACTTCGACGACGACGACCCGCGCGACCACGACGGCCGCGACGCCGCCTCGGTGTGCGCCGAACTGCTGCACCGTGTCGGCAACGACTTCGACGACTTCGCCCGGCACCTGGTGGCGCTGCCCGCGCAGATCGTGGAGATCTCGGAGGCAGCGGTGCGCGGCGGCCATGCCAGGCCGGTCGAGGACGCGCCGCACCTCGGCTCGGCGCTTCCCGTGCACCTGCGGGCGCGCTGACCGCGCGCGGCGACCATGCCGTTCGGCGACTCGGCCGTTCGGCGGCACGCGCGCCCCGGCGGGCGTCGGCGGGCGTCGGCGGGCGTCGGTTCGGGCGAAGTCTCACCGAGTGAACTGATAACGAAGGTGTGACGAACGCCGCATAAGATGGCTCAGGTGTGGACAGCGTGGTCCGCCAGCAGTGCTGCCGAGTGTCGCCGACCTGCCGAGGATGAGCCATGCCCGAGCCTGTGACCAGCGGACCCACCGAACCGTCGCCCTCCCCCGACGCCGCCCTGCGCGCCGACATCAAGTCGCTCGGCGAACTGCTCGGCCGCACCCTGGTGCGCCAGGAGGGCCAGGAGTTGTTCGACCTCGTCGAGGAGGTGCGCGCGCTGACCCGGTCGGATGATCCGGCGGACGGGGAGCGGGCGGTGAACCGGCTCGCCGAGATCGATCTGGCCACCGCCATCCGGCTGGTGCGCGCCTTCTCCTCCTACTTCTTCCTGGCCAACGTCACCGAGCAGGTGCACCGCGGCCGGGAGTTGCACACCCAGCGCGCCACGGTCGGCTCCTGGCTCACTCAGGCGATCGACCGGATCGCCGACGCGATCGACGACCCCGAGTCCAAGGTCACCCGGGACTGGGTCGAGCAGGTGGTCTCGTATCTGTCCATCCGGCCGGTCTTCACCGCGCACCCCACCGAGGCCGCCCGGCGCACCATTCTGACCAAGCTGCGGCAGATCGCGCTGCTGCTGGACGCGAACCCGTTCACCGAGTCCAGCGACCCGGTCGCGCGAAGGCGGGCCGAGCGCCGCCTGGAGGAACTGGTCGAGTCGCTGTGGCAGACCGACGAACTGCGGGTGGCGCGCCCCGAGCCGACCGACGAGGCGCGCAACGCGCTGTACTACCTCGACGAGCTGCACTCCGGCGCGGTGCCCGACGTCCTCGACGAGCTGGCCGCGGAGCTGGACCGGATCGACGTCACGCTGCCCGTGGACGCCCGGCCGCTCTCGTTCGGCTCGTGGATCGGCGGGGACCGCGACGGCAACCCGAACGTGACTCCGCAGCTGACCCTGGAGATCCTCGCCCTGCAGCACGAACGCGCGATCGAGGACGCGCTCAAGGTGGTCGAGCAACTGCGCGCCACGCTGTCCACGTCCAAGCGGATAGCGCAGGTCAGCCCGCGCCTTGAGTCCTCGGTCGAGGCCGACCTGGCGGCGCTGAGCGACATCGCCCCGCGCTACAAGCGGCTCAACCAGGAGGAGCCGTACCGGCTCAAGGCGATCTGCGTGCGCCAGAAGCTGATCAACACGCGGCGGCGGATCGCGCAGCAGCGCCCGCATGTTCCGGGGCAGGACTACCTCAACGGCGAGGAACTGGTCGCCGACCTGGTGCTGATGCGCGAGTCGCTGCTGGCCGACCGGGGCGAGCTGATCGCCCGCGGTTCGCTGGACCAGGTGATCCGCACGGTTTCGGCCTTCGGCCTGCATCTGGCGACGCTGGACGTGCGCGAGCACGCCGACGCGCACCATCACGCGATCGGCCAGCTGATCGACCGGCTCGGCGGCGAGTCCTGGCGGTACGAGGACATGCCGCGCGACTACCGCGCCGGGCTGCTTGCCAAGGAGCTGCGCTCGCGCCGACCGCTGGCGCTGTTGCCCGCGGCGGTCCACCGGGCCGCCGATCCGGCCACCGCGACCCCGCTGCTGGACGAGGCCGCGGCGCGCACGTTCGGCATCTTCACCGCGATCCGTGAGGCGATCGACCGTTTCGGCCCGGCGGTGATCGAGAGCTACATCATCTCGATGTGCCGCGGCGTGGACGACGTGTACGCGGCCGTGCTGCTGGCGCGCGAGGCCGGTCTGATCGACCTGCGCGGCGAGAAGGCGCAGATCGGCTTTGTGCCGCTGCTGGAGACCGTGGAGGAGTTGCGGCAGTCGGACACCATCCTCAACGATCTGCTCAGCGACCCGTCGTACCGCAAGCTGGTGCGGCTTCGCGGGGACGTGCAGGAGGTGATGCTCGGCTACAGCGACTCGAACAAGGAGGCCGGGATCACCACCAGCCAGTGGGAGATTCACCTGGCCCAGCGCAAGCTGCGGGATGTGGCGCACCGGCACGGCATCCGGCTGCGGCTGTTCCACGGCCGCGGCGGTACCGTCGGGCGCGGCGGCGGCCCGACCCACGACGCGATCCTGGCGCAGCCGTGGGGCACGCTGGAGGGCGAGATCAAGGTCACCGAGCAGGGCGAGGTGATCTCGGACAAGTACGCGCTGCCGTCGCTGGCCCGGGAGAACCTGGAGCTGACGGTCGCGGCGACGCTGGAGGCCTCGGTGCTGCACCTGGGGCCGCGGCAGAGCGCGGACGCGCTGGCCCGCTGGACGGCGACCATGTCAGGCATCTCCGACGCCGCGTTCGCCCGGTACCGGGCGCTGGTGGAGGACCCGGATCTGCCGAAGTACTTCCTCGCCTCGACCCCGGTGGACCAGCTCGGCGACCTGCACCTCGGCTCGCGGCCGTCGCGCCGGCCGGACTCGGGGGCGGGTCTGGCGGGGTTGCGGGCGATCCCGTGGGTGTTCGGCTGGACCCAGTCCCGGCAGATCGTGCCGGGCTGGTTCGGGGTCGGCACGGGCCTGGCGGCCGCGTACGAGGCCGGCAACGCGGACGTGCTGGCGGAGATGTTCGAGCAGTGGCACTTCTTCAGCAACTTCCTGTCGAACGTATCGATGACCCTGGCCAAGACCGATCTGCAGATCGCGCAGCGGTACGTCAACCGGTTGGTGCCTGAGGAGCTTCGGCACGTCTTCGACACGATCAAGGAAGAGCACGAGCTGACGGTTCAGCAGGTGCTGCGGGTCACCGGCCAGAAGCAACTGCTCGGGCATGATCCGGTACTCGCGCGCACGCTGCGGATCAGGGACCGCTACCTTGACCCGATCTCGTACCTGCAGGTGGCGCTGCTCAAGCGGCACCGGGAGGCGGTCGCGACCGGGCAGGAGGTCGAGCCGCAGTTGACGCGCGCGCTGCTGCTGACGGTGAACGGCGTCGCCGCCGGGCTGCGCAACACCGGGTGAAACGGCGGCCGCCGCCGGGCTCAGATACCGGGTGAAACGACGGCGGCCGGGCGGCGAAAAGCATGCGGCGGACGGCCATTGATTTCTGGCCGTCCGCCGTTCGTTGTCTCGACGCCCCCGGTTCACCTTGCGAGGAATGCGTTCATACCCCCGCTGAGCTGTGGATAAACAAGATCGGGTTGTCCACGAGCTGTGGATACATTCTGTGGATAACTCGCTGCGCCATGCACACCCGTCCTCACGTAATGGCAGCCGTCAGCCAATTGACACCCAGTTGTCATCCGGCGAGTGATGAAAGCACTGCCGCCATGCGTTCGGGTCGAGAAGGCGTCGCGGCTACGGAAAGACGACCGTGCGGCGGCCGTTGATCAGCACACGGTGCTCCGAGTGCCACGCCACGGCGCGAGAGAGCACCCGGCACTCCACGTCGCGGCCGACGGCCACCAGCTGATCGGGCGTCAGGCCGTGGCCGACGCGGGCCACGTCCTGTTCGATGATCGGTCCCTCGTCGAGATCGGGCGTCACATAGTGCGCCGTCGCGCCGATCAGCTTGACCCCGCGGGCGTGCGCCTGGTGATAGGGCTTGGCTCCCTTGAAGGACGGTAGGAAGGAGTGGTGGATGTTGATGATCCGGCCCTCCAGCTCCTTGCACACGGCCTCCGAGAGCACCTGCATGTAGCGGGCGAGCACCACGAGCTCGACTGCGTGCTCCTCGGCCAGCCGCAACAGGCGCGCCTCCTGCTCAGGCTTGTTCTCCCTGGTCACGGGCAGGTGGACGAAGGGGATGCGGTAGGACTCGACCAGGCTCTTGAAGTCGGTGTGGTTCGAGACCACCGCCGGGATCTCGATCGGCAGCGCGCCGATGCTGTTCCGGAAAAGCAGATCGTTGAGACAGTGCCCGAACCGGGAGACCAGGATCAGCGTCGGCATCCGGACCGTGACGTCGTGGATCTGCCAGGCCATGTGGAAAGCCGCCGCGGTCGCGGTGAAACCCCCGTTCAGCGAGATCAGGTCGACGCCCTCCACCTGCGCGGCGAAGTGCACGCGCATGAAGAACAGCTTCGTGTCCGGGTCGCCGTACTGCTGGCTGTCCACGATGGTGCAGCCGGTGACCAGCAGAAAGCTGGAGACCGCGTGCACGATTCCACGCTGGTCGGGGCAGGAGAGGGTCAGCACGTACTCGCGAGGCGGTGCGGACGACGTGGTCATGCCACCCATCTTCGCCCATCCCGAATGCATCGCCCAGAGCGCAGGGCGCGGATATCGTCGGGCCGTGGTCTCTTCTTCCTATCTTCGCTTCCCGCATCTGGCGGGAGATCTGGTCACCTTCGTCGCCGAAGACGACGTGTGGCTCGCACCGCTCTCCGAGGCCGCGGGCGGTGCCGCCGCGGGCGGCCGCGCCTGGCGGCTTACCGCGGATCAGGTCCCGGTGCTCAACCCACGGCTGAATCCGTCGGGCACCCGCATCGCCTGGACCTCGACCAGGGACGGCTCCGCGTCGCTGGCCCGGGGCGCGGCCCGTGAGATCTACACGGTGCCGGCGGACGGCGGGCCGATCCAGCGCCTGACGTACTGGGGCGACGCGCGCGCCGCGGTGCGCGGCTGGCTCTCCGACGACGAGGTGCTGGTCGTCAGCAACGCCGGACAGCACGACACGATGCGAACCCGCGCGTTCGCGGTGCCGGTCGACGGGCCCGCCCGCCCATTGCCCTATGGACCGGTCGGCGACCTGTCGATCGCGCCGGACGGGGCGGTGCTGCTGGGTTCACCGGCCTACGCCGAGCCCGCCCGGTGGAAACGGTACGGCGGCGGCACCGGCGGCAAGATCTGGTACTCGCCGGACGGGACCGAGTACCGCCGGATCCTCGGCGAGGTCGGCAACCACCTGGTGAACCCGATGTTCGTGGCCGGCCGGGTGGTCTTCCTTTCCGATCACGAGGGCGTCGGCGCGCTGTACTCGGCCGCGCCCGACGGCTCCGGGTTGCGCCGCCACGGCGACCACGGGCCGTACTACGCGCGCAACGCCACGACGGACGGCACACGCGTGGTCTATCAGTGCGCCGGCGACCTTTGGCTGCTCGGTGCGCTCGACGAGGAACCGGTGCGGCTCGACATCCGGCTGGCTGGGGTGCGCGGCGGGCGCGACCGGTTCCCGGTCTCGACGCGGCGGGGGCTCGGCGACTTCTCGCTGTGCAAGACCGGCCGGATCGTCGCGGCAGAGGTACGCGGGACGGTGCACTGGTTGCCGTCGAAGGACGGGCCGGCGCGCGCGCTGATCGCGACCCCGGGCGTGCGCGGCAGGCTTCCGCGAGTGATTCCGGGCACCTCGATCGTCGTGTGCGTCTCGGATTCCGGGGGCGCGGACGGGCTCGACGTCGTCGCGGCGGACGGCTCGGTCACGCGCCGGCTGGCGCACGGACGGCTGGGGCACGTGCTCGAGATCGCGGTCGCGCCGAACGGGCAGCAGGTGGCGGTCGCGGCGCACGACGGGCGACTGCTTCTCGTGGCCCTGGGTGACCCGGCCGGCGCGGACGCGACGGACGCGACGGACGCGACGGACGCGACGGACGCGACGGACGCGACGGACGCGGAACAGAACACGAACGCTGAGCTGAACGCGGACACTGAGCAGGACGGCGAGGGCGCGGCGGTCACCGAACTGGTGCGCAGCAGCAACGCTGAGGTCAGTGGCCTGGCATTCTCACCGGACTCGGCCTACCTGGCCTGGGCACAGCCGTGGAATCCATGGGAGCACTCGCACATTCGTCTGGCAAGGCTCGCGGACGGCACGGTCGCGGACCTGACGCCGCCGCGGTTCGACGACACCTGCCCGGTGTTCACGCACGACGGCAAACACTTGGCGTTCCTGTCCAACCGCGCCTTCGACCCGGTATACGACGAGCATTTCTTCGACCTCAGCTTCCTCCCGGGTGTGCGGCCGTACCTGGTGCCACTGGCCGAGACCACCCCGTCGCCGTTCGCCCCCGAGCTGAACGGGCGCCCGGTCTCACCCGAGGACCGCGAGACCGCCGGGGTCGATCGCCGGGGCTCGGACACGCGCGGAACCGGCTCCGAGGACGGTTCCGTCTCCGGTTCCCCGAAAGTCGCGGTGGACCTGGAGAACATCGCGGAACGCGTGGTGCCGTTCCCTGTCGAGGCGGGCGGCTACCGCTCGCTGCGGGCGGTCAAGGGCGGCGTGGTGTGGCTCGACCCGCCGCGTACCGGACAGCTGCACGAGGCGGTGATCGGCGCCTCCGACGAGCACCCCAAGGCCAGTCTCGTCAGGTATGACCTGGACAAACGCAAACGCACCACCGTGGTGGAGCAACTCGACTGTTTCGCGGTCTCCGGCGACGGAGCGCGACTGGCGTACTTCGACGACGGCGAACTCAAGATCAAGCCCTCGGACGCGCGGGACGATGACGACGCCGTCACCGTGGACCTTGATCGGGTGCGGGTGACCGTCGTCCCCGCGGCCGAATGGGCGCAGATGTACGACGAAGCCTGGCGGCTGATGCGCGAGAACTTCTGGCGCGCGGACATGGCCGGGGTCGACTGGCCGGCGATGGCCGAGCGCTACCGGCCGCTGCTGGACCGGATCGGCACCCAGGACGACCTGCACGATGTGCTGTGGGAGCTGCAGGGTGAACTCGGCGCCTCGCACGCTTATGTGCGGGCTCCGTCGGCGGAAAGCCGCAAGGCGCTGGCACAGGGCCTGCTCGGCGCGGACCTCGCCCCGGACGCGAGCGGGGCCTGGCGGATCGTCCGGCTGCTGCGCGGCGAGTCCTCGGTGATCGCGGCGCGCTCGCCGCTGACCTCGCCCGGAGTGGCGGCCAGGGCGGGCGACGTGATCGCGGCGGTGGACGGATCGCCGGTCGATCCGGTGCGCGGGCCGAACGCGCTGCTGGCCGGCAAGGCCGGAAAACCGGTCGAATTGACGCTGCGCCGAGACGGGGTCGAACGGCGCGTGGCCGTGGTCCCGCTCGGCAGCGAAAGCGCGCTGCGCTATCAGGACCTGGTGCAGCAGCGCCGCGCGGCCGTCCGCGAAGCGTCGGGCGGACGACTCGGCTACCTTCACGTGCCCGACATGGCGTCGTGGGGCTGGGCCGAGTTCCACCGCGATCTGCGCGGCGCGTTCGAGGCCGACGGGCTGGTGCTGGACCTGCGTGAGAACGGCGGCGGACACACCTCGCAGCTGGTGGTGGAGAAGCTGGCCCGCAAAATCATCGGCTGGCAGGTCTCCCGGTACGCCGAACCCGTCGCCTATCCGGGCGAGGCGCCGCGCGGGCCGATCGTCGCCCTGGCCGACGAGTTCGCGGGCTCCGACGGTGACATCGCGACGCAGGCGCTCAAGCTGTACGGCATCGCGCCGGTGGTCGGCACGCGCACCTGGGGCGGCGTGATCGGCATCGACGGCAAGTACACGCTGGTGGACGGCACCGGGGTCACCCAGCCGAAGTACGCGTTCTGGTTCGAGGGCAGCGGCTGGGGGGTGGAGAACTACGGCGTCGATCCGGACGTCGAGGTGCCCATCCCGCCGCACGACGCGGCGGCCGGACGCGATCCGCAACTGGAGACGGCGATCCGGCTGGCTCTGCGGGAGCTGGAGCGCAGGCCCCCCAGCACGCCGCCGGGCAGGCCGCCGCGAGCGTGACACCGCGCTGTGACAGCCCGACCGCCGGCGCGGATCAGCCCTCGGACGCGGGGCCGCCGATTCGTGCCGGCGGCCCCGCGAGCGCGGCGTCGTAGCGGCGCAGCACCAGGCGGGCGACCTGGTCGTGCGCGCCCAGAGGCTCGCTCACACAGATGCGGCGCCGGCGCTCGCGGTCCACATCGAGCGCCGCGAGAGCAGCGAGCGTGGCGCTGTCGTCGATGCGGCGGCTGAACTCGCCCGGGGACAACAGGTAGGTGGCGACCGCCACCGGCCTGCCACGCCGGGCCAGGCGGGTCAACAGGGCGCTGACGCTCGGCTCGGCCGTCGTCACGTATCCCGTGCGCACCGGCATGCCCAGCCGCTCCGCGAGCAGCCCCGCCATCGCGACCGCGTCGGCGTTCGCGCGGCGATCCGCGGAGCCGGCCGCGGCCAGCACGACCTGCGTGCCGAAAACGGTGCCGTGCGCCGCGGAAAGCCGTTCCTGCATCACCGCGGCCAGCATCGGGTCCGGTCCCAGTGCGGGCGCCTGGTAGATCCGCGCCGCGCGGCCCCCGGGCAGGCCGGACGCCTGTCGCAGCGCCCTTGGAAGGTCGTGCCGGACGTGGTAGCCGGAGCCGAGCAGCAACGGCACCACCACCAGTTCGGTGACCCCCTGCGCCAGCAGACGGGCCAGTTCCTCGTCCACGCGCGGCCGGGCCACCGAGACGAAGGACAGCGCGGTCAACACCCCGGGTCGCAGGAACCTGACCCGTTCGAGCAGTGCGTCGAGGGCGGCCAGGCCCGCCGGGTCCGCGGTACCGTGGGCGACGGCGAGCAGCGGCACGTCCGAGCGCGGCGGCGGCAGCACGCCGGGAGGCGCGAGCAGCCATCCGGGTCGCTGCTCCCGGAAGGCCGTCGGGCCGAGCACCGGCGCGGACATCTCAGGGTTCCTCCTTGCATTGCCGGCACGAAAAGACAGTGGAACGACCCGGCGACCCGGCGACCCGACCGCCGGACGGCACGGCAGTCGGCTGCCGGCTGGTCTGCGGGTCGGTCAGGCCGTTGGACGGCCGGACGAGCGGATGGTCGGACGGGTGCTTCAGGCGACCGGATCGATCGCGAGGCGGTATCCGCGCTTGGTCACGGTCTTGATGAGCGATGCGTCGCGCCCGAGCGCGGAGCGCAGCCGGGCGACGGTCGCCTCGACCGCGTGCTCATCGCGGCCGCCCGATCCGGTGCCGCGCGGCCCCCAGACGCGGCGCAGCAGGTCGGCGCGGGAAACCACCCAGCCGGGGCGGCGCCCGAGTTCGGCGAGCACGGCGGCGGGCAGCGGGGCCAACAGCACCGGCTCACCACCGGTCACCACCGCGGCCAGGCCCTGAAGCGTGAGCGTGCGGTGCTCGTCGATCGGGACCTCGTGCCGGATCTTGGGCGGCAACACCGCACACAGCGTGGCGACCATCGCGCCCAACCGCGCCCGATCCGGCCAAACCGCGCGCACGTCGAGGGCGTCCAGCGGCCTCGCGCACACCGGCCCGACGCACACCGCGGTGACATCCGTGCGCAGCGCCACGAGAAGCTGATCGAGCGCACCGGTCACCGCCGCGGCCTCCAGCAGCGCGGTGACGCCAGGCGCCGAGGTGAAGGTGACCGCGTGCACTTCCCTGCGCACGATCGAGTCGACGAGCCGGCGCACAGCGGCCCGGTCCGACGGCGGACCCCACCGGTACACCGGAATGTCCACGACGATCGCGCCGGCCTCCCGCAACGCGGTCACGAAGCGGGTGTCCTCCGCGGGGTTCTCGACACCGTACTGCTGGACCGCCACACGCTTGCCGACCACGCCCTGTTGCAGCAGATAGGCGAGCACCTCGTCGGAGGACTCGGAGGGCGCGCTGTAACTTTCGCGCAGCCCCGAGGCGCGGACCGCCCCGGTGGCCTTGGGCCCGCGCGAGACCACGATCGCGTCCGCGAGCACCCGGTTCAGCTCCTCGCCCAGACCCCAGCTCTCGGCCGCCGACATCCAGCCGCGCCAGCCGCTGCCCGTGGTCGCCACCGCGTAGTCCAGCTGGGAGACGAGGCAGTCGTTGGTGGCCTTGCGCAGCGCGGCGTCGTCGTCGAGCGGGACCAGCCGCAGCGTAGGGGTCTCGATGACCTTCGCGCCGCGCCGCCGCAGCAGCGAGGCCAGGTCGTCGCGCCGCCGGTCGGCGGTGACCGCCACGACGCAGCCGGTGAGCGGGTACTCCTCGAAGACGGTGCCGCTCGGGTCCGCCGCGTCGAGGCTCGCGACGGCCGCGGTCCCGGGTTCGGCGGGTGGGCCGGCCGCGGCCGAGGGGGTGGGTTCGATCGCCTCTGCCAGTGCCATGTCCGAAACAGTGGCCGCATGCCGTTACGGATATGTTGCCAAGCCGCTACGCACCGGTAAGGGAGGCTCGGATCAGGTTACGTACGCGCCCGCCGCGCGCTCGACCGGCTGGCGGCGAAGGGAGCCCGGACGCGCCCGAATGGCCCGGTCAAGCCGACGTGAGCCGGTGCGCACGACCCGGCGGCCCGGGTCGGAGAGGGCACGAAGGGCGCGCGGCGACGGCCGCGGTGCGCACACCCGGCCGTCAGGGGCGTGAAGAACTCGTGCGCGCGACGAAATAGGCCCGACCCCGATGCGTCATCGCCGCCCCGCACCGTCGTAGACATGACGGGAAAGCGCGGTACCTCGGACGGCGGCCACAGCCACTGCCCGTACTGTGCGCTTCAGTGCGGGATCGACCTGATTGCGGTTCCGCCGGTGGACGACCGCGGCGCGGCGGCGCCGGAAGACGCCCCGGCCGTACGTGTCGCCGGGCGTGAGGATTTCCCGGTCAACGAGGGCGCGCTGTGCGGGAAGGGCGCGAGCGCCGCGCAACTGCTCAGCGCGCGGCTGCGGTTGACCTCGCCGCTCGTGCGCGACCGGCGCACAGCCGCGCTGCGGCCCGCCACCTGGGACGAGGCACTCGACCGGGTCGCGCGCGAGCTGAGCGCCCGGGATCCGCGGGCGGTCGCGGTCTTCGGCGGCGGCTCGCTGACCAACGAGAAGGCCTACCAGCTCGGCCGCTTCGCCCGCACGATCCTCAAGACGCCGAACATCGACTACAACGGGCGCTTCTGCATGTCCTCGGCGGCGGCCGCGCAGAACCGGGCCTTCGGGATGGATCGGGGGCTGCCCTTCCCCGTGCGCGACATCCGCGCGGCGCGGGCGATCCTGCTGGTCGGCGCGAACCCGGCCGAGACGATGCCGCCGATCATGCGGCACTTCGCCGCCGCGCGCGAGGCCGGCGCCGTACTGATCACCGTCGACCCGCGGCGCACCAGGACCGCGGACCAGGCGGACCGGCACCTTCAGCCGGTGCCGGGCACGGACCTGGCGCTGGCGCTGGGGCTGCTGCACCTCGCGGTCGCCGAGGGCTTGGTGGACGAGCAGTATGTGGCGCGGCGCACCAGCGGCTTCGACGACGCGCGGCGGATCGCCACGGGGTACTGGCCGGAGCGGGTCGAGCGGCTGACCGGGGTGCCGGTCGCCGCGATGCACCAGACGGTCCACACGCTGGCCGATGCCGCCCGGGCTGTGCGATCAGGCGCGCCCGGCGGGGCGATGATCCTGAGCGCGCGCGGCACCGAGCAGCACAGCAAGGGCACCGACACGGTCAACGCGTGGATCAATCTCGCTCTCGCGCTCGGCCTGCCCGGCCGGCCCGGCTGCGGCTACGGCGCGCTGACCGGCCAGGGCAACGGCCAGGGCGGCCGGGAGCACGGGCAGAAGTCCGATCAGCTGCCCGGGTACCGCAGGCTGGACGACCCGGCGGCGCGCGAGCACGTCGCGGCGATCTGGGGGGTGGACCCGGACGAACTGCCCGGCCCGGGCCCGAGCGCCGCCGAACTCCTGGCCCGCTGTGGCGGCGGCGCGCAGGCAGGTCCGGACGCGATCGACGCGCTGCTGGTCATGGGCTCGAACCTGCTGGTGAGCGCGCCGGGCGCGGTGCAGACCGAGGAGAGGCTGCGCTCGCTGGGCTTCCTCGTGGTCTGCGACCTGGTGCTCTCGGAGACAGCCGAGATCGCCGACGTCGTCCTGCCCGCCGCGCAGTGGGCCGAGGAGACCGGGACGATGACGAACCTGGAGGGCAGGGTGCTGCTGCGCCCCGCCGCGATCGCGCCGCACCCGGGGGTGCGCACCGATCTGGAGATCATGGCGCAGTTGGCCGGGCGGCTCGGCGGGAAGCTGTCCGCAGACCCGGCCGAGGTGTTCGCGGAGCTGGGCCGGGCCAGCGCGGGCGGCGTCGCCGACTACAGCGCGATCAGCCACGAGCGTCTGGCGCGCGGCGAGGAACTGTACTGGCCGTGCGGCGAGGACAGCCCCGGCGGCACGCCGAGGCTGTTCGAGGACTGCTTCCCGACCCCGGACGGCCGGGCCCGCTTCGTGCCGGTCGACTTCCGGGTCTCCGCCGAGGAGCCGGATGATCAGTACCCTTACCGGCTCACCACCGGGCGGGTGCTTTCCCAGTACCAGTCCGGCGCGCAGACCCGGCGGGTGGACTCGCTCAACCAGGCGGCGCCCGAAGCCTTCGTCGAGCTGCACCCCGACCTCGCCCGCGATCTCGGCGTCGAGGAGGGAGCCACGCTCAGCGTGATCAGCAGACGAGGCACCGCGAGCGCCCCCGCGCGGCTGAGCCGGGCGATCCGGCCGGACACGGTGTTCATGCCCTTCCACTGGCCGGGCGCGGGGCGGGCGAACTCGTTGACCAACCCGGCCCTTGATCCGACGTCGAAGATGCCCGAGTTCAAGACCTGCGCGGTGCGGCTGGAGAAGACGTCCGGGGAGGCGCCGTGCGAAGGATAGTCGTAGCCGGATACGGCATGGCCGGACACCATCTGGTGGCGGGACTGATACGCGCCGGGCGTGCCACACCGGCCGGGGACTTCGAGCTGACCGTGCTCGGCGCCGAGGCAGGCGCTCCGTACAACAGGGTGCTGCTGCCCGAGGTGCTGGCCGGACGGATCGACCAGCACCGCATCGACCTGCCGGAGGCCGACGATCCGAGGGTCACCGTGCGCGCCGGGGTGCGCGCCACCGGCATCGACCGGGAACGGCGGCTGGTGACCGGCGACGACGGCTCGGTACTGCGCTACGACGCGCTGGTACTGGCCACCGGGGCGAACCCGGTGCTTCCGCCGCTCGGCGGCATCCTCGACGAGCACGGGCTCAAGCCGGGCGTGCACACGCTGCGCACGCTCGCCGACCTGGAGCGCATCCAGGACCAGCTCGCCGCCGCGCCGCGCGGCCTCGGTTCCGAGAAGCGCAAGCCGCGCGCGGTGGTCGTCGGCGGTGGGCTGCTCGGCGTGCAGTGCGCCAGGGGTCTGACGCTGCGCGGAGCCGACGTCGTGCTGATCCATCAGGGCTCGCATCTGCTCGACCACCGGCTCGACGCGGAGGCTGCGGCCATCCTGTCCCGTACCGCGCGCGGTCTCGGCATCGAGGTGCACGTCGGGTGCCGGGCGCGTGCGGTACTGCACGAGCGCGACGGCCGGCTCGGCGGCGTGCAGCTCGCGGACGGCTTCCAGCTTGACGCCGACCTGGTCCTGCTGGCCTGCGGCAGCGCCCCGGCGACCGCGCTGGCGGCGCGCGCCGGCCTGGCCGTGGACCAGGGCGTCCTGGTGGACGAGCGGCTGGCCAGCGTGACCGACCCGTGCATCCACGCGATCGGCGACTGCGCCCGGGTGCGCGGCGGCGCGCGCGGGGCGCAGGGCCTGGCCGCCCCGGCACTGGAACAGGCCGAGGTGCTGGCCGAGCGGCTGCTCGGGCGGCCCGCGCTCTATCAGGGGTCCTCGACGGTCGCGCGGCTGACCGCGACCGGCGTCGACGTCGCCATCCTCGCGGCCGCGCCCTCGCTGGTCGCCGAATCGAGGCCCGACCATGTGGCACGCACCGTGCGGCTGACCGACCCGATCGCCGGCACGCACCGCGCGGTCACCGTGCACGGCGGCCGCGTGGTCAGCTCCGTGCTGATCGGCGACGTGTCGGCCGCCGCCCGCCTCACCAGGCTGGTCGACCGACCGGGTCCGCTTCCCGAGAACCCGATCGACCTGCTGTTCGACACCGCGGAAAGGAACTGATCCACGATGAACGCGAACGGTGTGAACCCGGAACACGACGCGACCCGGCCCGGCCCAGCCGCGCAGGACGGCGCGCGGCGGATCGTCGTCGTCGGCTACGGCATGATCGGGCACCGGTGCGCCGAACTGCTGGCCGAGCGTGCCGCCGCCGCGTCGCCGGCCACCGCCCCGGTGCGGATCACGGTGCTCGGCGAGGAGCCGCACGAGGCCTACGACCGAGTACATCTCGGCGCCCTGTTCGACGGTAAGAGCGCTGAGGACCTGACTTACGCCGCGCCGCCGGGGGTCGAGCTGCGACTCGGCGACCCGGCGACCGCGATCGACCGGCAGCGCAAGACGGTGACCACCGCGTCGGGGGCCGAGTTCGGGTACGACGAGCTGGTCCTGGCCACCGGCTCGTATCCGTTCGTTCCGCCGGTTCCGGGCCACAACGCGACGGGCGCGTTCGTGTACCGCACGATCGACGACGTCGAGGCGATCAAGCGGTTCGCGGCCGGGCGGAAGGTCGGCGCGGTGGTCGGCGGCGGGCTGCTCGGGCTGGAGGCGGCCGGGGCGCTCAAGGCCATGGGGCTGGAGACGCACGTGATCGAATTCGGCCCGCGGCTGATGGGCGTGCAGGTCGACGAGGGCGGCGGACAGGCGCTGCTGTCGCGGATCGACGCCCTCGGGGTGAGCGTGCACACCTCGACCCGCACCGAGGCGGTCGAGATCGGCGAGGACGGCGCGGTGTACGCCCTGGTGCTCGCCAAGGGCGAGGACCTGAGCGCTCTGCCGGTGGACCTGGTGGTGTTCGCGGCCGGGGTGCGGGCGCGCGACCAGCTGGGCCGGGACGCGGGTCTGGCCTGCGGCGAGCGCGGCGGGATCCGCGTGGACGAGCTGTGCCGGACCGACGATCCCGCGGTCTACGCGATCGGCGAGTGCGCACAGACTGTGGACGGCCGCGTGTACGGTCTCGTCGCGCCCGGGTATGCGATGGCTGAGACGGTCGCGGACCACCTGCTCGGCTCGGACCCGGCCCCGTTCCACGGCGCGGACCTCTCCACCACGCTCAAGCTGCTCGGCGTCGAGGTGGCGTCCTTCGGCGACGCCTTCGGCGCCACGCCCGGGGCGCTCACGGCGCTCTACAGCGACTCGACCGCGGGGCTCTACAAGAAGCTGGTGATCGGCGAGGACGGAAGGCTGCTCGGCGGGATCCTGGTCGGCGACGCCTCCGCGTACGCGACCCTGCGCCCGCTCGCCGGCACCGACTCACCGTTGCCGGCCACCCCGGAGCAGTTGCTGCTGCCCGCGAGCCTCGGGTCCGCTCCGTCGCTCGGCCCGGACGCGCTGCCCGACTCGGCGACCGTGTGCAGCTGCCACAACGTCACCAAGGGCTCGATCAACGCGGCGATCCACGAGCAGGGCTGCGCCGACGTGGCCGCGCTCAAGACGTGCACCAAGGCGGGCACCGGTTGCGGCTCCTGCGTGCCGCTGCTCGGGCAGTTGCTGTCCGCGGCCGGGGTGCAGACCTCGAAGGCGCTGTGCCGGCACTTCGAGCAGAGCCGGGCCGAGCTGTACGAGGTCGTGCTGGTGACCGGCATCGACACCTTCGCCCGGCTGCTCGCGCAGCACGGCACCGGAGAGCCGGACGGCTGCGAGGTGTGCAAGCCCGCGGTCGCCTCGATCCTGGCCTCGCTCGGCGGGACGCTCGGGTCGGGAAAGCGGGGCTCCGGCCGGCACATCCTGGCCGGGGAACAGGCCGCGCTGCAGGACACCAACGACCACTTCCTGGCCAACCTCCAGCGCAACGGCAGCTATTCGGTGGTGCCGCGCATCCCCGGCGGCGAGATCACCCCGGAGAAGCTGATCGTCATCGGCGAGGTGGCCCGGGACTTCGGGCTGTACACGAAGATCACCGGCGGACAGCGCATCGATCTGTTCGGCGCGCGGGTCGAGCAGCTGCCGCTGATCTGGCGCCGGCTCGTGGACGCCGGCTTCGAATCAGGGCACGCCTACGGCAAGGCACTGCGGACGGTGAAGAGCTGCGTCGGCTCGGAATGGTGCCGTTACGGCGTGCAGGAGTCGGTGAAGATGGCCATCGAGCTCGAACTGCGTTATCGGGGCCTGCGATCGCCGCACAAGCTCAAGGCCGCGGTCTCCGGGTGTGCCCGCGAGTGCGCGGAGGCGCAGAGCAAGGACTTCGGGGTCATCGCCACCGAGGCGGGCTGGAACCTGTACGTCGGCGGCAACGGCGGCTTCCGGCCGCGGCACGCCGACCTGTTCGCCAAGGACCTCTCCAGCGAGGAGCTGATCCGCACCATCGACCGCTTCCTGATGTTCTACATCCGCACCGCGGACCGGCTCGAACGCACCGCGGCCTGGATCGAGCGGATGGAAGGCGGCCTGGATCACCTCAAGGCGGTCATCCTGGAGGACTCGCTGGGCCTGTGCGCCGGGCTGGACCGGGTGATGGCGGAGCACGTGGCGAACTACGCCGACGAGTGGAGGTCGGCGATCGAGGATCCGGAGACGCTGCGGCGCTTCGTCTCCTTCGTCAACGCCCCGGGCACGCCGGACCCGGAGATCAAGTTCGAGGTCGAACGCGGACAGATCAAACCCCTGCTGACCATCGGCCCGCCGCCGCAGGCGGGCGACGGCGCGGGCGAATCCGGCGCGGACCGGGGCGGCGCGCACGCGCGCGGCGGGGATCGACCCGCCGGCAGCGAGGACGAGCGCCTGGTTCCGGCCGAGGTGGGAGCATGAGCGTGACCGCGAGCAAGCAGCGGGTGTGGACCGCCGTGTGCCGGTACTGCGAGCTGACGCCCGGACGCGGCGTCGCGGCCCTGGTGGACGGCGTGCAGATCGCGCTCTTCCGAACCACCGCGGGAGAGCTGTACGCGATCGGTAACCGGGACCCCTACTCGGGCGCGTTCGTCATCTCGCGGGGCGTCACCGGCTCGCGAGACGGCGTCCCGACCGTCGCCTCCCCGATGTACAAGCACGTGTTCGATCTGCGCAGTGGTACCTGCCTTGACGATCCGACCGTGGCGCTGCCGGTCTACCCGGTGCGTCGCTATCGCGGACTGGTGTGGGTTCAGCGCTGAGCGGGCGCCGGACCGTCGGCGCCACGCCGCGGCGAACCGGGGTCGCGCCGGGATGTCACAAGCACGAAAGCGGCGCGTGCGGGTGAGTTGACCGCACGCGCCGCTGCCCTGCAGCCGGCCGAAACGCCGCGTCCGTACCGTCCAGGCCCATAAGGCGGTTTCACCGACCGCATCCCCATACGCCGCAGGAGGCGACGATGAGCGCCGAGACAACGACAGGCGCGGGCAACACCGCGGTCATCACCCCGGCCGGGTCCAGAGCCGCGATCACCGACTGGCGCCCCGAGGACGCCGCGTTCTGGGAGCGGGAGGGCGCGCGCACCGCCCGGCGCAACCTGACGCTCTCCATCTTCGCCGAGCACCTCGGATTCTCGGTGTGGAGCCTGTGGTCCGTGTTCGTGCTCTTCCTCGGGCCGGCCTACCACATCGACGCGGCCGGGAAGTTCTTCCTCACGATGGTGCCGACCATCGTCGGTTCGGTGCTGCGGCTGCCGTACACGTTCGCGGTGGCCAGGTTCGGCGGCCGCAACTGGACGGTGTTCAGCGCGAGCCTGCTGCTGGTGCCGTCCATCCTCGCCGCGGTCGTGCTCAAACCGGGCGTGTCCTACAGCACCCTGATGATCATCGCCGCGGTGGCGGGGGTCGGCGGCGGGAACTTCGCCTCGTCCATGGCCAACATCAACGCGTTCTACCCGGAGCGGCTCAAGGGCGCCGCGCTCGGCCTGAACGCCGGGGGCGGCAACGTCGGGGTGGCCGTGGTGCAACTGCTCGGCCTGCTGGTGCTGGCCACCGCCGGGGTCGCGCACCCGCGCCTGCTGCTGGCCGTCTACATCCCGCTGGTCGTGGTAGCCGCGCTGCTGGCGGCGCTGTTCATGAATAACCTGACACAGTTGCGCAACGACAAGCGCGGCATGCGCGACGCGACGAAGGACGCGCACACCTGGGTCATGTCATTGCTCTACATCGGCACGTTCGGGAGCTTCATCGGGTACAGCTTCGCGTTCGGCCAGGTGCTTCAGGTCCAGTTCGCGCAGACGCCGCGGCACGCGGCCGACCTGGTGTGGCTCGGCCCGCTGCTCGGCTCGCTGATCCGCCCGGTCGGCGGGGCGCTGGCAGACCGCGTCGGCGGGGCGAAGGTCACCTTCTGGAACTTCGTCGCGATGGCCGCCTGCGCAGGGCTCGTGCTCGCCGCGTCGCAGGGCAAGTCGCTGCCGCTGTTCGTCACCGGCTTCGTCCTGCTGTTCGCGTTCAGCGGCATCGGGAACGGCTCGACGTACAAGATGATCCCGGCGATCTTCCGGGCCAAGTCGCAGCGAGCGGTGGCGGCCGGCGCGGACCCGGCCGAGGCTCAGCGCGAGGCGCGGCGGCTGGCCGGCGCGCTGATCGGCATCGCCGCCGCGACCGGAGCGTTCGGCGGGGCGCTGGTGAACTTCGCCTTCCGCGAGTCCTTCCTGACCTACAAGAGCGGTAACGCCGCGTACATCGGCTTCATCGCCTTCTACGGCCTCTGTTTCGCGGTGACCTGGGCGGTGTACCTGCGGCCCGGCCCCCGCCGGCTGGCGGGGGTCTGACACCGCCGGGCGGCTACAGCCTGCCCGCGCTCACCTGCGACTCGCCCAGCGGCGTGGCCACGTTGTCGTTCCACAGCTGCGCCGCCTGGGCCTTCGCGTCGTCCGCGGCGCCGGCCTGCTTGTTGACGGTCTGGTAGTTCGGGTCCTTACGCGCCGCGTTCGGCTTGCAGCCGGTCTGCAGGTCGCCGGCTATCTGCGCGTACGCCGAGTCGTAGAGGGCTGATGCGGTCCACGCGGCCTTGAGCTGGTCGACCAGATCGGCGCCGTTCTGGATGCCGGTCACCTCGAGCTTCGCGACGCTGTCGGCCTGAGCCTGCCGTTTCTGCGCCGTCGTGGACAGGATCGTCTGCGCGTCGGCGAGGTTCTTGCACTCGTTGACGTCGATGACTCCGGTGTTGGCGTCCGCGCGCAACTGGCCGGACTGCTGGATCAGCTGGTAGATCTGGTCTGCCTGCGCCTTCGGGTCGGCCTTCGAAGCGGTGGTGCTGGGAGAGGCCACGGCGCCCTGCGATCTGGCCGGCGAGCCGTTGGAGGAAAGGGCGAACGCGACACCGATCACCGCGACCACGGCCACCGCCGCACCGATGATCAGCGCCTTGCGATTATGAGGTGCGCCGCCGCCCGGTCCGCCGCCGTCGTAGCCGCCGGGCGCGCCGTAGCCCATGCCGTCCTGCGGGTAGCCCGGCCGGCCGTACTGAGCGCCCTGATACTGAGCCCCGCCCTGATACTGAGCCCCGCCCTGATACTGGGAACCCTGATACTGGGAACCCTGATACTGCGGTTCCTGGTACTGCACGTCCTGATACTGGGGATCTTGGTACTGGGCGTCCTGGTACTGCGCATTCTGATAAGGGCCCGGATACTGGCCGTTCTGGTACTGGTCGGCCGCCTGCGAGAAGGGCTGCTGCTGCGGGAACTGCGGGAAGGACGAACCCTGCGGCGCTGCCTGCTCCGGCACCGCGGCCTCGGGCTGCACGCCGTTGAGGTAGCCGGGAGCGGCGCCGCCGACCACCGGTTTCTGACGGTCTATCGCGCGGCGGCTGTCCGGAGTCGAGTCCCGGAACAGGTGGTCGAACTCTGTCGGCAGACCGGAACCGCCGTCCTGGAGCATCATGTCCGGATCGGGCAGCGCGCCGGCGTATCCCGCCTGCGCGGCGTGATCGCCCTGCGGCGACCCGTACTGCTGCTGCGCAGCGTGGTGCGGCGGCGCACCACCCGCCGCGGGCGGCGCTTCCTCCGGCCGGGCGTAAGCCGAGGGGTCGTAACCCTGCTCGGGCCAACCGGCGGACATCTCCGGCAACTGGGACACAGCGCACTTTCCTCACAAGGCAACGGCTCTGGCTCGCTGATCGCGACGGCGCGGGACCGCCCCGGCTCGTGCCGGGAGTGAGCCGACACCGCCTCAGCCAACCAAACCGGCCGCACGCGGGCAAGCTCAAGTCGCCCGGCACGCCCCTTTTGACACGGAACCGATACCGGGACGCCCCAGAATACGCCCGCCGTCCGTCCGGCCGCTGAGCTCAGGCCGCCGCGGCCGCGGTCTGCCGCACCGCCAGGCGGCCGAGCCGCTCCCGGAAGCCGCGCACCGCGTTGCTCTCCTGGTACGGATCGAGCCGACGGTCGAGATCGTGCAGGTACTCCACACCGCGGTGCGAGCGCAGCTGAGCGAACATGTCGATGGCCGCGGTCCCCGCCGCGCAGGCCGCCTCGACCTCGCGCTCCTGCGCGTAGGCGGTGGCGATGATCACCGTGTCCACGGCGCGCCTGCGCACGTGCCGCTCGGCGTGCGCGGCCAGCGCCCGCTCCGCGTGTTCCTTGGCCTGTCGCGGCCGGTCCAGGTCCCGGTAGCAGTGGGCGAACTCGTCGGCCAGGTACGCCGGGGTGAAGTGCGCGATCCACTCCGGGTCCTTCTCCGGCTCCGACTTCTCCATCTGCGCCGCGGCCTGGTGCAGCGCCGCCTCGCAGGACCGCACGTCGCCGAGCACCGCGTGCCCGCGCGCCTCGGCCGCGTAGAACATCGCCCGAGCGGTGGCCGTGGCCTGCTCCCGCGCGCCCTCCTGGGCCGCGCGCGCCAGCTGGGTGATCTCCCGCGGCGAACCGAGCTGCCCGGCCAGGTGGCTCATCCCGGCGGCCAGCACGTAGCCGCCGTAGGCCCGGTCCCCGGCCGCCTGCGAAAGTCGCAGAGCCTGGATGTAGTACCGCTGCGCCAGCCCGTGCCTGCCGGTGTCCACGGCCATGTACCCGGCCAGCTCGGTCAGCTGGGCCGCGGCCGCGAAGAGCGCGCGCCCGGTGCGCTCCGGGTAGGCCCCGTTGAGCATCTCGCCGACCACCTCGTCGAGGTAGTGCACGACGATCGAGCGCACGTATCCGGACCCGAACTGGTGGTCCAGCTCGCGGAACGCCTTCGTGGCGGCGCGCACCGCGTACACGTCGCCGGGCCCGACGCGCGGCCCGCGGCCCACCAGCGTCAGGGGCCTGGCGACCTCCGCGTCCGGCGGGGTGATCAGCCAGTCGCGGCTCGGCGCGATCAGCGCGGCCACCGCGAAGGAGGAGCCGAGCAGAAACTCACGATGGCTCACATCGGCCCGCCACAGCTCGGTGGCCTCCTCGATCGCCGCGGCGACCGTGGGCGCGAAGTGCAGGCCGACGCTGGAGGAGCCGTTGCGGCCGTCCGCCATGCCGATCTCCTCGACGGTGACCGGGCGGCCCAGCTTGCGGCCGAGTGCCTCGGCGATCAGCGTCGGGGCCATGCCTCGCGGCTGCTGACCGCGCAGCCACCGGGCCACGGAGGTTTTGTCGTATCGCAGATCCAGACCGTGTTCCGCGCCTACCATGTTGACCCGGCGGGCAAGCCCGGCATTGGAGCAGGCTGCCTCGTGGATCAATGCGGCGAGCCGCTGATTCGGTTGCCGCGCGGCGGCGGTGCGAACAGCCATCGGGGTCTCCCCTTCCCTCGACCACACAGGCAGTCTCTTATCGCAGCCAACTGCGCATATGTCGCGAAGAGTAGCGTCGAATCGAGGCCAGCGGTAGCCCTGGGTAACTGGGCAGTCCTGATTCGCGACGTCACGTCGATTCCAGGATGCCGCCGGCCACGCCGAGTGCCACCTAAACGCCCATAACCGGTATACCTCGCCAGGAGTGGGGCGACACATCGAACGCCGGCACCGGCCCGCCGGCTGGACCGCGTCCGGCAGCGCGCCACGTGACGATCTGACGGCCGGTCAGCACGCGCCTCACGGCGACGTCTCGTCCCGCGTGCGCCCCTCAACGAAGACGTGCGCGGCCAGATCGAGCTCCACCTCCGTGGCCTCTCCGCCCGAGGAGAGTTGGACGCCGCCGGCCACCGCGCAAGCCTGGAGCGCGGCGCCCGGTCGCAGTCCGACCCGGCGAAGCCGGTGCATCACCTCGTTGTCGGTCTGCACCGGCTCGCCGATGCGGCGCACCACGACGACAGCGTGCTCCCCGTCGGCCAGCTTCTCGACCACCTCGCGCAGCGAGACCAGGCCCGCGGCCCGGAACTCCGGGGCGCTGAGCGAGGCGTCCAACTCCGCCAGGCCGGGGATCGGGTTGCCGTAGGGCGAGACGGTCGGGTTGTTGAGCAGCGCGAGCACCCGCCGCTCCACCGCCTCGCTCATCACGTGCTCCCAGCGGCACGCCTCCTCATGCACCTCGTCCCACTCCAGGCCGATCACGTCCACCAGCAGACGCTCGGCGAGCCGGTGCTTGCGCATGACCCTGGTGGCGAGCGCGTGGCCCGCGTCCGACAGTTGCAGGTGCCGATCCCCCTCCACGGTCAGCAGTCCGTCGCGGGCCATCCGCGCCACGGTCTGGCTCACCGTCGGGCCGCTTTGCCCCAGCCGCTCCGCGATGCGCGCGCGCAGCGGCACGATTCCCTCCTCCTCCAATTCGAAGATGGTCCGCAGATACATCTCCGTGGTGTCGATCAGGTCGCTCACGCTCGTCGGCTCCGGCGTTTGAGAATGGTGGTAGCACCTTCAATTGTGACGCACCGCCGAAGGGATCGGACGGTAACTCCGCGCCGTACGAACCGCGCCCGGACAGCCGCCGGAACACGAGCACTTCGCCGGCGGCGGTTCACGGGCTGAGGCGCTCCAGGCGCCATGCCTGCGCCTCGCGCACGTACCGCAGCCGGTCGTGCAGTCGGCTGCTGCGGCCTTGCCAGAACTCCACGGCCTGCGGCTCCAGCAGCAGCCCGCCCCAGTGCGGCGGCCTCGGCACCGTCTCGGGGAACTCGCGCTCGAACCGGGTGTACCGCTCGTCGAGCAGAGCCCGGTCCGCGATCACCTCGGACTGCTCGCTCGCCCAGGCGCCGAGCTGCGCGCCGCGCGGCCTGGTGGCGAAGTAGGCGTCGCTTTCGGCGTCCGGCAGCTTCCTGATCTCCCCGGTGACGATCACCTGACGCTCCAGCGGATACCAGGGGAACAGAAGGCAGGCGGCCGGGTTGGCCGCCAGCTGCCGCCCCTTGCGGGACCGGTAGTTGGTGTAGAACGCGAATCCGTCCGGCCCGAATCGCTTCAACAGCACCGTGCGCGCGCAGGGACGGCCCTCGGCGTCGGCGGTCGAGAGCACCATCGCGTTCGGCTCGAACCACGACGTGTCCGATTTTGGGACGGCCTTGTCGAGCTCAGCGAACCAGCGGGCGAACTGCTCGATCGGGTCTGCTGTGAGGTCGGTCACCCCGATGCCGCGGTCGGAGTACTCGCGGCGAAGATTGGCTAGGTTCACGAACACCATTGTCCCCGGTCATGGCGGGCATCAGGACCCGATACCGGCAGCGGTAAGGGGCGGGGCGTGCGAGCGCTCCCATTCATAGGGCCTATGGTCTAGACCTTGCCGACGAAAGCCGCGCTCGCGCGGATTTCCGTTCCGAAGTTGTAGCGGTCCAATATAGGTAGGCGGCCTCGCTTGGCGGGAACCTCCAAGGTAGAACCACCCGTTCAGCGCGTGATAGTCACAGAGTGCAAGGGAGCGCTCACCGCCGAGCCCTTGCGCGGCCCGCCACGCCGACCGGCGCGGCGGACACTCCACGAAGGACGATTTGCCACAGCAAGGGAGCAGCAGGATGCCCGACTTCGTACCCGGTCTTGAGGGCGTCGTCGCCTTCGAGACGGAGATCGCCGAACCCGACAAGGACGGCGGCGCACTCCGATACCGCGGCGTCGACATCGAGGACCTGGTCGGGCACGTGACCTTCGGCAACGTCTGGGGTCTGCTGGTCGACGGGAAGTTCAACCCGGGCCTGCCGCCGGCCGAGCCGTTCCCGATCCCGATCCACTCCGGCGACATCCGGGTGGACGTGCAGTCCGCGCTGGCGATGCTCGCCCCGGTGTGGGGCCTCAAGCCGCTGCACGACATCACCGACGCGCAGGCCCGCGAGGACCTGGCCCGCGCCGCGGTGATGGCCCTGTCCTTCGTGGCGCAGTCGGCCCGCGGGATAGACAAGCCGATGGTGCCGCAGCGGGAGATCGACAAGGCGCAGACCATCGTCGAGCGCTTCATGATCCGCTGGCGCGGCGAGCCGGATCCACGGCACATCCAGGCGATCGACGCCTACTGGACCTCCGCGGCGGAGCACGGCATGAACGCCTCGACGTTCACCGCCCGGGTCGTCGCGTCCACCGGGGCGGACGTGGCCGCCGCGCTGTCCGGCGCGGTCGGCGCGATGTCCGGCCCGCTGCACGGCGGCGCGCCCTCCCGGGTGCTTCACATGATCGAGGCGATCGAGCGCGAGGGCGACGCCAAGGCGTACGTCAAGGGCGTGCTCGACCGCGGGGAGCGGCTGATGGGCTTCGGCCACCGGGTCTACCGGGCCGAGGATCCGCGGGCCCGGGTGCTGCGGCGCACCGCGCGGGAACTCGGCGCTCCGCGCTACGAGATCGCGCTCGCGCTGGAGGAGGCGGCGCTCGAAGAGCTGCGCAGCCGCCGTCCGGACCGCGTCCTGGAGACGAACGTCGAGTTCTGGGCCGCGATCGTGCTCGACTTCGCCGAGGTGCCGGCCAACATGTTCACCTCGATGTTCACCTGCGCGCGCACCGCCGGTTGGTCCGCGCACATCCTGGAGCAGAAGCGCACCAGCCGCCTCGTGCGCCCGGCGGCCCGCTACATCGGCCCGGTGCAGCGCAAGGTCCAGGACATCGAGGGTTTCGACTCCATGATCCTGCACTGATTCGCACGGCGACACGCCACACCGGTGCCCGGTTGACCCGCTCGGGGTCTAACCGGGCACCGTACATTTCCGGTAACCTCTGCTTCACGTTCTCGGACGACGACGCCCGGGTCGGGATACTGCGGTTCACTTTGTACCCAGCAGTCCCCGCCGGCGCGGCCGTGTCGGCGGAAACGAACCAGATCGCCGGAGGCACGCACCGTGTCGGAAATCCAGATCCCCGCCGAACTCAAGCCCGCCGACGGCCGCTTCGGCTGCGGCCCGTCCAAGATCCGCCCCGAGGCCGTGGCCGCGCTGGCCGCCCAGGGCACCGCGCTGCTGGGCACCTCGCATCGCCAGGCCCCGGTCAAGAACCTGGTGCGCCGGGTGCGCGAGGGCGTCGCCGAGTTGTTCGGCCGGCCGGAGGGCTACCAGGTGGTCCTCGGCAACGGCGGCTCGACCGCCTTCTGGGACATCGCCGCGTTCGGGCTGATCCGGAACAAGTCCCAGCACCTCAGCTTCGGTGAGTTCTCCTCGAAGTTCGCCGCGGCCGCCAAGGCCGCGCCGTGGCTCGCCGAACCGCAGATCATCAAGTCCGAGCCGGGCACGCATCCGCTGCCGGTCGCCGCGGCCGACGTGGACGTGTACGCGTTCACCCACAACGAGACCTCCACCGGCGTGGCCATGCCGATCAAGCGCGTGGCCGGGGCGAACGATGACGCGCTGGTGCTGGTCGACGCCACTTCGGCGGCCGGCGGCCTGCCGGTCGAGGTGACCGAGACCGACGTGTACTACTTCGCCCCGCAGAAGAACCTCGGTTCGGACGGCGGCCTGTGGGTCGGCCTGTTCTCCCCGGCCGCGCTGGCCCGGGTCGAGGAGATCTCCGGCTCCGACCGCTACGTGCCCGCGTTCTTCGATCTGCCGACCGCGATCGACAACTCGTCGAAGGACCAGACCTACAACACCCCGGCGATCGCCACGCTGTTCCTGCTGGCCGAGCAGCTCGACTGGCTCAACGGCAACGGCGGTCTGGACTGGGCGGCGGCGCGCACCGCGGACTCGGCCGCGCGGCTGTACTCCTGGGCGGAGAAGTCCGAGTACGCCACGCCGTATGTCGCGGACCCGGCGCAGCGCTCCCAGGTGGTCGGCACGATCGACCTGGCCGACTCGATCGACGCGGTGGCCGTGTCCAAGGCGCTGCGCGCGAACGGGATCGTGGACACCGATTCGTACCGCAAGCTGGGCCGCAACCAGCTGCGCATCGCGATGTTCGCCGCGATCGAACCGTCCGACGTCGAGGCGCTGACCGCCTGCGTCGACTACGTGGTCGAGCGGCTGTAGCCGGCCGCGCGCGGAAGTGCTGCCGCGCCGCCGGGCCGGAGGGTCAGCGGCGCAGCAGCGTTCCGAGGACGACCAGCGCGATCAGCACGAGGAATGCCGCCGTGACGATTCGGGTTCTGATGCGCGGATCCACCCTGCCAGTCTAGTGTCCCGGTGCGGGGCTCAAGGCGCCGGTCAGCGCCCGGTCAGCGCCCAGCGCCCGATCCGCTCGTAGCGCTTGGACGGGTCGTCGATCACGTTGAACAGGTCTATCTCGCCGACCAGCCAGCGCGGTGTGCGAAACGCCGCCATCCGGTCCACGTAGGGCTGAAGGTCCGCGGGCCGTTCCTGGCAGATCGCGGCGCCGCCGGCGAGTTCGCGCGCCGCGCGCACCCCGTCGGCCTGGTCCGGGCCCGAGCCGGCGCTCGAGCCCGGGTCGCGCACCCGGGCGAGGGTCAGGTGCGGGCGGAACGGCCGTTCGTCCACCTTGATGTGGCAGCGGCGGGCGACGCTGTTGACCGATTCGGCGAGCCGGCCGAGCCGGTCGCGGTCACCCTGCACCCCGGTCCACAGCGTGCGGCCGTTGAAGTGGCCGCCGCCGGCCAGCGCCAGTTCCATCGGGGTGTTTCGGGCCGCCGCACGCCCCAGGCGCTCGGTGAGGTCCGCCAGCGCATCCTGCGGCACGTCGCCGAGGAACGCGAGCGTCACGTGCCAGGTCTCGGGCCGGCACCAGCGCACGCGCGGGTTGTCGTGCGGCAGGGTCATCAACGCGGCACGCAGTTCGAGCACGACGGGGCGCGGGGGGATCACCGCGACGAACAGCCGCATCGAGACCTCCGGTCCATGGCTCCGCCACCGTCGACAGTGCCGCTCGACCCATCATGCCCCTTCGAACGTGCTCGTGGCGGCGGCGCGGATCGAGCGGCGGCGGAGCCTGCCGTCTCACGCGGTGCGCGGTACCACCGCGAGGTGCGGACGTCTGGTGACGCGGGCCAGAATCCTCCGGTCGGTGTGCCAGGCGAGCAGGTAAGCCGCGGCCACTGCGCACAGCGCGGTGGTCACGCCGCAGAAGGCGAGCGTCCACCGCACGCCGACCACGGTGGCCAGCCAGCCGACCACCGGCGCGCCGATCGGCGTGCCGCCCATGAAGACGAGCAGGTAGACGCCCATGACCCGGCCGCGAAGCTGCGGCGCGACGGTGGTCTGCATCACCGCGTTGGCGGTCGTCGCCACGGTCAGCCCGGCCGTTCCGGTAAGCAGCAGCAACAGCGCGAAAGCCGCGAAATCGGGCATGGTCGAGGAGAGCGCCTCCAGCACCCCGAAGGCCACCGCGCCGCCGAGCACGATCCGGATCCGCGCGGTGCCGCGCTGGGCCGCCAGCAGCGCCCCGATCAGCGAGCCGACCGCCATGATCGCGGACAGCAGCCCGTACGCCGAGGCCCCGGCGTAGAAGATGCCCGTGGTGAACAGCGGCAGCAGGACCGGGAAGTTCAGGCCGAAGGTGCCGAAGATCAGCACCGTGGCCAGGACCGCGATCAGGTCGGGCCGGGTGCGCAGATAGCGGAAGCCCTCGATCTGCTGACCGCGGCGCCGTTCGAGGGTCCTCGCGGGCAGCAGGTCGCGGCCGCGGATCGCGGCGAGGCTGGCGACGACGGCGGTGTAGGAGATGGCGTTGATGAGGAACACCCAGCCGCTGCCGGTGATCTCGGAGCTGAACATGCCGATCATCACACCGGCGACCGCCGGGCCGACGATCCGGGCCAGGTTGAAGTTCGCGGAGTTCAGCGAGACCGCGTTCTGCAGTTGCCGCGGTCCGACCATCTCGACCACGAAGGACTGGCGCGCCGGAGTGTCCAGCGCGGTGACGGTTCCGAGCGCGAGCGCGAAGAGGTAGATCTGCCAGACGGTGACCGCGCCGCCGAGCGTCAGCCCGCCGAGCGCGGCCGCCAGCAGACCCATCGTCGTCTGCGTGATCATGAGCATCGCGCGCTTCGGGTAACGGTCGGCCAGTGCCCCGCCCCAGACCGACAGCAAGAGGATCGGCAGGAACTGGAGCGCCGCGACCACGCCGAGCGCGATGCCGCTGTGGGTCAGCGCCAACACCAGCCAGTCCTGGGCGATGCGCTGCATCCAGGTACCGGTGTTCGAGAAGAGTTGCCCGGCCGCAAAGAGCCGGTAGTTGCGGATACGCAGAGATCGGAAGGTGGTGTTGACGGCGCTACGCGCGCTCAAGGGCGGCCCCCCTGGATCGAGCGGTCATGCGGTATCGGGACGTGCGGACGGCCCACACCGATGGTGAGACTACATCATTAGTTACGCTAAGCAGCAAGGAGTTATTCCGCGCAGCGCTCCTTACCGTCCGGGCAGGGTCGCGGGCGATCTACCGCAAGCTGTGACCGCCGACCGTGGCCCGTGGCCCGTGATCCGTGCTCAGTGATCCGTGCTCAGGGATCCGTGATCCGTGATCCGTGATCCGTGGCACGAAGAGATTCACTGCGGCCGGTTGTCGATTCGGCGGGCTGCTGTTCGTCGTACTGGTGTCGGAACCGAACCGAAGTGATAGGACACCGTCATGGCGGAATACATGATCCTGCTGTTCGACGACGAGACCGCGTGGGCCGAGGCGTCGCCGGACGAGTACGACCGGATCTTCAAGGCACACGGCCGTTTCCAGGAGCAGTGCGCCGAACTGGGCGGCCGTATCGTCAGCAGCGGCGCGCTCCAGCCGACGAGCACCGCCACCAGCGTGCGCGGCGACGTGGTCACCGACGGCCCGTTCGCGGAGACCAAGGAGGCTCTCGGCGGCTACTACCTGATCGACGCTCAGGACCTGGACCAGGCACTGGCCATCGCGAAGCTCGTCCCGGTGCTCAGGGGCGGCGTCGAGGTGCGGCCGATCATGGTCTTCTGACAGATGACGCCGGACCCGCGATCACGGCCGGACCGCGGCGACGCCTTCCACGGGGGTGTGGGCGACGCCGCGTACGTCCGGTCCGCGATCGAGGACGCGCACCGTCGCGAGTGGGCCTTCGTGCTCGCCGCCACGGCGCGCGTCGCCGGTGATCTCGACCTGGCCGAGGAGTGCGTGCAGGACGCGTATCTCGCGGCGCTCGACGCGTGGACCAGACAGGGCGTGCCGAGCAGCCCCGGGGCGTGGTTGACCACGACGGCCCGCCGGCGCGCCCTGGATGTCTGCCGCCGCCGGCGGACGCTGCGGGACAAACTGCCTCTGCTCGTCGAGCCGGAGCCCGCGCTCGAAGGTGTCGACGCCGGTGACGGGCCGGACTGCGCCGCGGTGCCCGACGACCGGCTGCGCCTGATCTTCACCTGCTGCCATCCCGCGCTCGCCGGGGAGGCGCAGATCGCGCTCACCCTCCGTCTGGTGTGCGGCCTGACGACCCGCCAGATCGCGCACGCGTTCCTGGTCTCGGAGGCGACGATGGCCGCGCGCGTGACCCGGGCCAAGAAGAAGATCGCCGCGGCGCGCATCCCCTACCGTGCGCCGGACGCCGACGAACTGCCCGACCGGCTCGGCAGGGTGCTGTCAGTGATTCATCTGGCCTACACGACAGCTCACACCGATCCCACCGGCGCCGAGCTGATGCACCGGGACCTGGCGGCCCGGGCGATCGATCTCGCGCGCATGCTGCTCGCTCTCATGCCCGACGAACGCGAGGTGCGCGGCCTGCTCGCGCTGCTTCTGCTCACCGACGCGCGCGCCGCGGCGAGGATCGACGCACAGGGCCGCTTGGTGCTGCTGGAAGACCAGGACCGCGATCGCTGGAACCGCGGCTTCATCGAGGAGGGCACGGGCCTCGTCGCGCGAGCGCTGCGCGGCGGCCGTCCCGGACGCTACGCGCTCCAGGCCGCGATCGCGGCTCTGCACGACGAGGCCGTGTCGTATCAGGACACCGACTGGCCGCAGATCGTCGAGCTCTACGACGTGCTCATGCGCGTATGGCCGTCCCCTGTCGTCGCGCTCAACCGCGCGGCGGCCCGGTCCATGGTCTATGGCCCGCAGGCCGCTCTCGCCGAGATCGCCGAGCTCGAACAGCACGCCGCGCGCGCGAAGGCCGACTCGCTGGCCGGATACCGTTATCTAGCGGCCGCGAAGGCCGACCTCCTGCGCCGGCTGGGCCGCACGGAGGAAGCGGTGTTGACGTACCGTCAGGCGCTCGAGCTCACCGAAGGGACCGCCGAGCGCGAGTTTCTGCTGCGGAGGCTTCGCGAGCTCGGTGCCGGTTGAGACAAACGGGTCTGTCGCCCTGTCACCCGTTCAGACATCTCTCACTAATACGGCCTACACCTGAGCGCACTCGACAGGTGGAGTGCGCAGCACCGAGTTATGAACGTGTCATGCACAAATTGACCCGGCACCACAGCGAACCCACGGAGCACTTCGCCTCTCGCGCCCGTCGTCGCGCGGTCGCCACGGCGCTCGCCCCGCTGCTCGCCGCCACGACCAGCCTCCTGATTTCTCCCGCCACCGCCGACGCGACGGTCCGACATACGCACCATCGCGCGGCGGCACACACCTCAGGCCACCACGCGTCCAAGCGCCCCGCTCACCGAAAGACCACCAGCGCGCCGCACGCGACCGCCATACACGGCTCACGCGGCGCGGTGGCGCTGCGCTTCGCGGTCGCGCAACTGGGCAAACCGTATCGCTGGGGCGCCACCGGCCCCGGCTCGTACGACTGCTCCGGCCTCACCCAGCGGGCCTGGCGTGCCGCCGGGGTGTCGATTCCGCGCACGACGCAGGCGCAGGCGCGCTTCGGCACTCCCGTACCGCTCAGCCGGATCCAGCCCGGCGATCTGGTGATCTTCTACGCCAACGCCTCGCACGTGGGGATCTACGCAGGCCACGGCAAGGTGATCGTCGCCCCGCATCGCGGAAAGGCCGTCAGCTACGCGTTGATGCGCTGGATGCCGATCTACGCCATCCGCCGGCCTGGCTGACCGAGCGGTACGCCGCGTCCGACCGTCGACGAGCGACGTAAGGTCCATTCCAGCGGCAGGTGGCCCCGCAGCGAATCGGCGGTATTGGCGGATGGCGCAGCTCGCGGAGCCGGAGCACTCACGTGTCGTTCAAGCGAAAGTGGCCGGCCCCGCTACCGCTTCGTCACTTCACGTTGAGGACCTGCTGGATCGGGTTGAGCGCGAAGTAGGCCGCGAACAGCGCGGCCACGATCCACAGTAGCGGGCTTACCTCGCGGATCTTGCCCGCCGCGGCCTTGACCAGCACGAAGGCGATGACGCTGGCGCCGATGCCGACCGTGATCGAGTAGGTGAACGCCATCAGCGTCATCGCCAGGAACGCCGGGACCGCGATCGTCCAGTCGTCCCAGGGCACGGCCTTGATCTGGGTCAATGCTTGTTCGCGCCCTACTGCGGGATCTGCGGCTACCGGTCGAAGGGAAGCAATCGGAAAGCGTCGAAGCGTCTGGTCAGCGGAGTGACGGTGCGAAAGTGCCGCTGGTCCGCGGTCAAGATCTCGTTCGTCTCGTAACGCTCGGCGAGCACTGCGTTGACCGCATCCGTAAGCCCGATCCTCAAGTCCCGGTGCTTGGCGACAAGGTGGCGTGCGGCGCGCAGGTCGTCCGAGTCGAGGTCCGGGAGCTCGTACGCGCCACCGGTCAGATCGTCGATTACCGCAAGTTCCTGCTCGACTCCGGCCTTGTCCAGCACCATGTAGTCAATCTCCGCCACAACCAGCGGGGAGACGACGGGTGGCTGGTCGGCGCCGGTCAGCACCTCGCGCACATCGCCGTACAACGGGTGCTTAGGGATCGTGCCGATCAGATACCCGGAGGTGTCGACGATCAGGCGCGCCACCAGTCGCCCTCCAGCCCGTGCTCGCCGAACCCGGCGGACAAGTGCGCGTCAACGTCGTCAGCGACCGAAGGGGCCATATCAAGCGCCGGCGGATTGGGTTTGGGCCGCTCAGGTTCCTCGGCCAGCAACCGATCGATCGCGTCGCGGATCAGCTCGGCCTCGCTGCGGTGGCGGCGCCGTGCGGCCAGGGATAGGCGCTGCTTGGCGTCCCGTGACAGGTAAACGGTGGTGCGCGTCATACTCATGCCATATATGGTAGGGGAACTTGGCATCTCGGAAGCGGCACCGGCCACCGCGGCTGAAATTACTGCGCGGCAGTCGCTGGCGCGCCGTCGGCAGGCCAGTTCAGTGGCGGATGGCGCAGCTCGCGGAGCCGGAGCACTCACGTGTCGTTCAAGCGAAAGTGGCCGGCCCCGCTACCGCTTCGTCACTTCACGTTGAGGACCTGCTGGATCGGGTTGAGCGCGAAGTAGGCCGCGAACAGCGCGGCCACGATCCACAGCAGCGGGCTTACCTCGCGGACCCTGCCCGCCGCGGCCTTGACCAGCACGAAGGCGATGACGCTGGCGCCGATGCCGACCGTGATCGAGTAGGTGAACGCCATCAGCGTCATCGCCAGGAACGCCGGGACCGCGATGGTCCAGTCGTCCCAGGGCACGTCCTTTATCTGCGTCATCATCAAGAAACCGACCACCACCAGAGCCGGGGCGGCGGCCTGCTGCGGCACGACCGTGGCCAGCGGGGTCAGCAGCGAGGTCAGGCCCAGCAGCAAGCCGGTGACCACCGAGGCCAGACCGGTGCGGGCGCCCTCGCCGACACCGGCCGCCGACTCCACGAAGGTCGTGTTCGAGCTCGCCGAACCGAAGCCGCCGGCCGCCGCGGCCAAGCCGTCGATGAACAACACGCGGCCGATGTTCGGCACGTTGCCGTCCGCGTCGAGCAGACCGGCCTCGGAGCTGACGCCGACGATCGTCCCCATCGCGTCGAAGAAGTCGGAAAGGATCAGCGTGAAGATGAACACGATCGCGGTGACCACGCCGGCGTGTACGAAGCCGCCGAACAGCGAGACCTTGCCCAGCAGCCCGAAGTCCGGGGTGGAGACCACCGAGTGCGGCCACTTCGGCTGGATCAGGCCCCAGTCGGCGGCCTTGAGGTGCGCCGCGTAGTTGATGACGATCGCCAGAATCGTGGTGCCCACGATCGAGATCAGGATCGCCCCCGGCACGCGGCGCACCAACAGGACGAAGGTGACCAGCACACCGACGCAGAAGACCAGGATCGGCCAACCGGTCAGCTCGCCGTTGTTGCCCAGCTGCACCGGCACGGTGGACTGGGCCGCATCCGGGATCCGCGTGACGAACCCGGCGTCCACCAGGCCGATCAGCGCGATGAACAAGCCGATGCCGACACCGATGGCCTTTTTCATCGGCACCGGGATGGCGTCCATGATCAGCCGGCGCAGACCGGTGACCACGAGCAGGCAGATGCCCAGGCCCTCCAGCACCACCAGCCCCATCGCGTCCTGCCAGGACATCGTCGGAGCGATGGTGAACGCCACGACGCCGTTGAGCCCGAGGCCGGCGGCGATGGCCAGCGGCAGATTCCCGCCCAGGCCCATGACCAGCGTCATCACGCCGGCGACGATCGCCGTGGCGGCGGTGAGCTGGCCCAGGTTCAGCGTGTGACCGTAGAGGTCCTTGCCGCTGCCGAGGATGATCGGGTTGAGCACCACGATGTAGGCCAGGGCGAAGAAGGTGGCGACGCCGCCGCGCACCTCGCGGCCCGCCGTGGTGCCGCGCTCGGTCAGGCGGAAGAAGCGGTCCAGCGGATTGGCGGGGGACGGGGAAGAACCAGGCGGAGCGTCGAGCTCGGTTGGCGTGCTGGACATCAGGCGGCAATCCCTTTTGTATCGTCCGGATTCGGGTGTCACCCAGCTGGCTGAGTCGATGAGCCGTGTGGGCGATCGGCATGCGCCCGTACGGGTTGATGTACGGCAGGGGCCAGGGTTCCATAGGCTGATTACCGTGACTGTTCCCCGTGATCAAGAAATGGCATCGGATCCGCCTCGGAACGGGCATTCCGAGCCCCCAGGCGCCGATGGACCGGTAGGGCAGCCCTCCACGCCGGAACGCATCGAGGTCGAGCCGATGGAGACGAACGATGTCCTCATCGTCGCGATCGGTACCGCGCTGTTCGCAGTGGCTTTCGTCGTCCTGATCGCCCTACACACCTCGTTGGAGCGTTCCGGGCACGGGCGGTGGCCTTGGATCGCGCTTTCAGGCGTACTTCTCGGACTCTTCGGCTTGGTGTACTGCCGCCGTCGCCAGCAAAGACTGCCCAAAGTAAACGCACAGTAGTCGCTCCATCGCACTTGTCTCCATATACTGTGCGATGTGGAAACACCACGCTCCGCAGCGAGCAGTCCTAGGACGGGCGCCATGATGGCACTGTGCCCAGACTGCGACGGGCAGGGCCGCACCATCGTGACCTTCGGGTTGCTGCGCGGCGTCGGCTCACGGTCGACGCACGTACTGGAGACGGTGGCTCTGCGTGAGTGCGCGGTCTGCAACGGCGCCGGGTGGTACAACCCGGCGCACGGTAGATGACCCGAGGCGGATCAGACCCGGCGAAGCCGCACGGGCCCACCGCCTCAGGAGTGGCCGAGCACGGCCTCTTCATCCGCCGCGAACTGCGCGGCGTCCTTGTCCTGCCCGACGGCCGTGGTCTTGAACTGGACCGACCCGGAGGGGTGCAGCTGGACCTGATCGACCGCGTACTCGTCGACGATCGGCTCGCCCAGTTCGGCCGCGTCGGGCACGACCGCCGCCTCGGAATGGCCACCGCACCCGAAGTCGAGCCCGACGACGTGGCCGTCGGCCGGGGAGTACTCGTTCGCGCACACGCCGAACGCCTGGCTCAGCGTCCCGCGCAGCGGGGTGAGGAAGCCGCAGCTCGCGCAGCTGGCCGGAGCGGCCTGCGCGATCGGGGCGGCCCCGCCGAAGGATTCGCTCCAGCGCTGCGCGGCGCTTTCCCGACCGGTCAGCGACAACACCCGAACGCGGCCGAGACCGAGTTCGAAGGCGATCAGCGGAAGGCTGTCGCGCTGCGGCTCGTCCGGTGCCGCGTCGCCGGCCGGCATCGGGGCCCGGTCCCGCAGGGGCTTCGGTTCCGTCTCGTCGGCGCCGGTGTAGCCCGGTTCCAGCCGCGGGTCGTCCGCCGCGGTCGGCAGCAGATCTCCGACGCCGATGTCACCGGGCTGGATGCGCTCGCTCCACGGCAGCCAGCGCGGCGCCAGGATCGCGCCCTCGCCCGGAAGCAGGACGGTCTCGTCGACGGTGACCTGCTTGGAGCGCGAGGCCCTGGTGACCGTGACCGCCCAGCGCCAGCCGACGTAGCCGCGCTCCCGGGCCGCGAAATGGTGGGTGACGGTGCGTTCGCCGTCCGCGACGACGCCCAGATGCTCGCCGACTCGCCCGATGCCGGCAACATCCTCCGCCCCGGCAAAGGCGAGATCGACCGCGTCGGCGCATGCCTGGTCCAGCGCAGGGGTACGGCTCGGCCTCGTCTTGGTCGTCGCACTCACGGGGACGATGTTAGTCGGTCCCGGCTGCGTCTGGTGGACACGAGACAACTAAGGCGCTCCCGCGCGAGGATAGGCATGTGACTACTGGTAGGCGGAACCCTCGCGGGTACGGGGAGGGTCAGTCCGACGCTGATGCGCCGACTGAGCGCATGAGGCTGCCGGAACAGGGTGCCGGCGGATCAGACCCGAATATGCAGACGACTGCATCAGAGACCGTGGGCCTAAGAATCACCAAGCCTCTGATAACGCGCCGACCGGATGAGCACTGGACGCGGCAACGTCCCACGCACGAATCTTCCACACGCGGCCGGGACGGACAGGCAACACCGCGGGAAGGACAGGCATCGCCAGATGCCACTCCGGTCGGCTCGCCCGCGCCCGAAGACCCGACGATCGCCACCGCCCCGGGCCTGGACGCGACGCGCGTCGGGCCACCCGATCCCGACGACGCGGTACAGCGCGGCATGCGTGCGGTCAAACGCTCCGCGGGACGCGGGATCGACGCAGCGGACGCCGTCTACGGACGCATCCAGCGCGTCACCCACGCCGAGGGTGCGGGCGAGTCAGGGCTGGCGAACGTGCTGGAGATGGGCGCGGTGATCGGCGCCGGAGACATCCTGGTGACGCTGGCGCTGGCCAATTCGCTGTTCTTCTCGGTGCAGCCGAACGAGGCGCGCGCGAAGGTCGCGCTCTACCTGCTGATCACCATGGTCCCGTTCACCTTGCTGGCGCCGCTGATCGGCCCGCTGCTGGACCGGCTGCGCGGCGGCCGGCGCTTCGCGATGGCGGTCACGGCACTGGCGCGGGCGCTGCTGTGCCTGGTGCTGGCCAGGACGATCAGCGGCGGCGGGCTGGCCCTGTACCCGGCCGCCTTCGGCTGCCTTGCCGCCGCCAAGGCGTACGGGGTCAGCCGCGCCGCGGTGATCCCGCGGGTCCTGCCGCCGGGCACGACGCTGGTCCGGGCGAACTCACGGATCTCGTTGACGGCGCTCGCGGCCACGATGGTGGCCACGCCGATCGGCCTGGGCCTCGGCGCGATCGGGCCGGCGTGGACGCTCGGCTTCGCGGCGCTGGTCTTCCTCGTGGGCACCTGGCTGGCGATCAGGCTGCCCAAGATCGTCGACTCGAACGAGGGTGAGCTGAAGGCGCAGTTGCGCAAGCGGGACCGCGGTCCGGACGCCACGCTGGCCGAGTCGATGCCGGATCGCAGGCTGCGCTCGGTCGGCCCTTCGGTGCTGCTGGCGCTGCGCGCCAACGCCGCGCTGCGGGCGTTCTCCGGCTTCCTGAGCCTGTTCATCGCCTTCCTGGTGCGCAGCCACCCGCTCGGCGGGCTCAAGAGCCTGACCGCGGTCGGCGTGTTCGCGGCGGCGGTCTTCGCCGGCAGCGCACTGGGCTCGCTGCTCGGCAAGTTGTTGCGCGATCGCGACCCGGAGGCCATCATCACCGCTTCGGTCGCGCTGGCCGCGGTGATCGCGATCGTCGCCGCGTTCTTCTACGGGCTGGCGATGGTTCTGGTGCTCGCCGCCGCGGCGGGCATGGCGCCCTCCCTGTCCAAACTCTCCCTCGACGCGCTGTTGCAGCGCGACACGCTGGAGCGGGTGCGGACATCGGCATTTGCGCGCTCTGAGACGCTGCTCCAGCTCTGCTGGGTGCTTGGCGGCGCGGTGGGGCTGGCGCTGCCGTCCAACGGTGTTCTCGGGCTGAGCCTCGGAGCGGCCGGACTGAGCATCATGGCTCTGCTGACCATGAAGGCGCTGTATGACCTGCGCTGGCAGTCGGCGGGGGCTCAGGTAGCGTCCTGAGCGTGAATCCCAACCCTAGGCGCTGCCTGGTCGTCACGGCGGTCGAGGCGGAGCGTGCTGCGTTCGAGCGCGGGCTCGCCGGATCGGCGCGCGACCTGCGCGCCGCGGTGACGCTGCTGGCCGGCGGAGTCGGCGCGGCGATGGCTGCGGCGGCGACCGCGGCGACTCTGGCCCGTGAGCCCTACGACGTGGTCGTCAGCGCGGGAATCGGCGGAGTGTTCCCGGAGCGCGGAGGGCTCGCGGACCTGCTGGTCGCCGAACGGATCATCGCCGCCGATCTGGGCGCGGACGGGCCGGAGGGCTTCCGGTCCGTGACCGAACTCGGATTCGGCGTGACGGTGGTCGAGGCGCTGGCGCCGCATCCGCTCACGCCCGTGAACGGATGTGAGGTGGTGCGCGGGGACCTGCTGACGGTGAACACCGGCACCGGCACCGCTGACCGCGCGGCCTGGCTGCGTGCCCGCCACCCGGCGGCGGTCGGCGAGGCGATGGAGGGTTACGGTGTGGCTGTGGCCGCCGCGCGGTTCGGCCTGCCGGTCGCCGAGATCCGCGCGGCCTCCAACCTGGTCGGTCCGCGTGACCGCGCGGCCTGGCGGATCGGAGAGGCGCTGGACACGCTGGCGCGGGCCGCGGTGCCGATCATGGAAGGACTGCTGGGTTGAGTGCGGACTCGACTGCGCCCCGGGACGCGGCGCACACGGAAGGCGTGCTGAGCATCGCCTACTCCCCCTGTCCGAACGACACGTTCGTGTTCCACGCGTGGTCGCACGGTCTGATCGAAGGCGCGCCACGGATCGAGGTCACCCACGCGGACATCGACGTGACCAACAACCTCGTGCGCGAGGGTGGCCTGGATGTGATGAAGATCTCATATGCCGCGCTACCGGAGGCGCTGCCGGATTATGCGCTGCTGCCGTGCGGTGGCGCGCTCGGGCGCGGCTGCGGACCGCTGGTGCTGACCGGACCGGGCGACGCGCCACCCGCTTCCGGCGGCCGGACGCTCGAAGGCCGGACGCTCGAAGGCCGGACGCTCGAAGGCCGGACGCTCGAAGGCCGGACGCTCGAAGGCCGGACGCTCGAAGGCCGGACGGTCGCGGTGCCGAGCCTCAAGTCCACGGCGTATCTGCTCTTCCGCCACTGGGTTCGGGAGCAGGTGCCCGGCGGCGTCGCCGGACTCGGCGAGGTGGTGGTGCTGCCGTTCCACGAGATCATGCCGGCGGTGCGCGACGGCGCGGTGGACGCGGGACTGGTGATCCACGAGGCGCGATTCACCTACCCCGCGTTCGGCCTGCGCTGCCTCGCCGATCTGGGCGACTGGTGGGAGGCGGTGACCGGGGCGCCGATCCCGCTCGGCGCGATCGTCGCGCGCCGCTCGCTGGGCCGCGAGCGGATCGCCGAACTCGCCCGGGTCGTGCGCGCGTCGGTGGATCACGCCTTCGCGCACCCCGAGGACTCCCACGACTACGTCATGCAGCAGGCGCAGGAACTCGACCCTGAGGTCGCGAAGGCGCATATCGCGCTCTATGTGAACGACTTCACCCGCGACCTCGGGCCGGAGGGCTACGCGGCCGTGCGCAGGCTGCTCGGCCCCGCCCTGCCCGAGGGCGCGAGGCTCGAACCGGACGAGGCGCACCCCTGACGGTGCGCCTCGTCGGGCGAGGTGACCCCACGGCCGGACCGGTCATGCGGCCGGTCAGGTGCCGCGGGTCCGGTCAAGCGGCCGATCAGGCGCGGTCCGACCGGGCGAGCTGTCAGGCGTCGAGCTGGTCGGCGACGGCTCGCAGCAGCTTGGCCACCTTCTGGGCCGTGTCCCGATCCGGGTACTTGCCGCGGCGCAGCGTGTTCGATGCGTGGTCGAGCACCTTGATGACGTCCTCGACGATGACCACCAACTCGTCCGCGGGCTTGCGGGCCGCTGCGGCGACGGACGGCCGGGTATCGAGCAGGTGCAGGTTCAGCGCGCTCTCGCCCCGGCGGCCCTCGGCCACCCCGAACTCCACCCGCTGACCGGGCTTGAGCGCCGTCGTCCCGGCGGGCAGGGCCGAGGAGTGGACGTGGACATCGCCGCCGTCATCGCGCGTGATGAATCCGTAACCCTTTTCGGCGTTGTACCACTTCACCTTGCCGGTTGGCACGGGACTACCTCATCCGTCTTGTCGTCGCTGGAGTGCTTGCAGAGCCCGAGGGCGCGGTAGAGCGCGCTCGTCGCGTCACCCTGATGAGTTAAGGCTAGCTGGCGATCTACCGACGGTCACCAGTGTTACCCGGGCACGTTACCGCCCCGGAAGTCGCAGGTTCGAAACAAGGCGGCCCGTCTCTCAACTGTAGACGGAGCGAGTTCCACTAAGACGCCCCTGCATAACAATCCATCATGAGGCGGTCGCTCAGTGTCCTTCACGGCTGCGTTCACCGAGCCGCACGGCGCGGCCGAGGATTACAGCTGACGGGTGATGCCGCGGGCCAGCCGCCAGCTCAGGAAGAGCGCGGCCAGCAGCGCGGCGATCCGCGGGAGGGTACCGAAGAACGAAGCCGCTCCGGAGAGCAGGTCGGAGGTGTTCACCGCGGTCCCGCCCCAGAAACCGCGCTGATGCAGCCAGAACCCGAGGGCGTAGACCAGACCGGTGGCCACCGGCACGCCCACCACCAGCGCCCATTTCTCCACCGGGGTGAAGTAGCGCGAGGTGCAGGCGATCAGCGCGGCCAGCAGCAAGACCACCCACTGCCCGAGCACCGCGCCGACCAGGAACACCGCGATCGCCAGCGCCTCCCAAGGGCGCGCCTTGGGACCGTACAGCCAGGCGGTGCGAATCCGCGCCACCGCCGGGGCGAGCGGCTGCGGCTCCTCCAGCCCGCCCAGATCCGGCAGGATCATCGTCATGGTCGTCTCGGTGGCGGCCGCGGGCGGAGCCGGCGCGGCGAGCGCGCCGACCGTCTCGACCGAGTGCTCGGGAGCGAAGGGATCCGGGTCGAGGCACAGCTCGGGACCGTCCGCCGCAATGCGCGGGGCTACGGCCGCCTGGTTCAGCGGCACGTTCGGGCCGCCCGACGGGGAGCCGCCGACCAGCAGCGCGGCCAGGTCGTCGGTGATCGGCACCTGCGGACCGTCGCTGGCCCGCGCCAGGCGTGCGGTCAGCCGGGCCTGGTAGTCGGGATCGCGCTGCACCTCGCTGTCCACCACGGTGACCGGGTCGCCGAGGCGGCGCAGAATGCCGTCGAGGGTCGCCAGGTCGAGGCCGCGCCGGGCCCGCTCCCGTTCGATGGTGTCGCGCAGGGAATCGACGAGCCTGATGCGCGCGGCCGGGGAGAGCTTGCCGGAAGCCTCGTCCGCAACCTCGCTCAGATACCCGAACAACCGCTGTTCGGGCTGGATCTTCGTGCTCTTCATCACTTCCCCACGCAATTCGGCCTCCCCTCACGCTCTCAGTCCTGGTATTCCCACCCTAGACGGGCAGCGCACCGGCGCGTGTAGCGCGCCCCGGGGCGCTCCACCGCTTCCGCCGGAAGTTCCGCGCCCCCCGTTCGCCGCCGCGAACGCCCCCATGGGAGGCTGACCCGGTGACGAAAGCGCTGCTCGAAGTCATCGCCCTGGACGCCACGGACGCGCGGCTCGCCGTCGAAGGCGGCGCGGACCGGCTCGAACTCGTCAGCTCGATGCGGAGCTCCGGATTCAATCCTTCCCTCGAAGCGTTCGCCTCCATTCGCGCGGCGGTGAATGTTCCACTGAGGGTCATGATCCGTTCACGCGACGGATTCCTGGCCGGCGGTCCCGGGGCGGCGAGTACGCTGGCGGCCTCGGCGCGGCAGCTGCGCGAGGCCGGCGCGGACCAGTTCGTGATGGGCTGGCTGGATCCGGAGGGCGCGGTGGACATGGCCGCGCTGGAGACGGTGCTCGGGGCGGCCGGCGGCGCGCCGTGGACCTTCCACAAAGCGATCGACCAGGCGGCTGACCGGGAGGCGGTCTACGCGGCGATCCGGACGCTGCCCGGGCTGGACACGGTGCTCACCTCCGGAGGTCCGTTCCCGGCCGCGCAGGGCATCGGAACACTGGCGCAGGAGGCCGCCCGCGAGGCGGCCAGGCCGGACGGCGTGACCCTGCTGGTGGGCGGCGGACTGCGGCTGGAGGACGTGCCCGCGCTGCGGACCGCGGGCCTGTCCGCGTTCCACATCGGAACCGCCGCGCGCTTCGGCGGCGACTGGAACGGGCCGGTCGACGCGGAGTTGGTCGCTTCCTGGCGCGCCGCCCTCGACGAGCCGCTCGGGGAGGCCGCGGCGTAGCACTCCCGCGGCCGCGTCCCGGCCCGCGCGCGCGGCCCTCGCCGGCCCGCGCGGGCTACCGCGCCCCGAGTTGCGAGGGCAGCGGCCGCGAGTGCAGTACGATCAGTGCGCTGACAGCCCGGGTCAACACGACGTACAGGCGGCGCAGGCCCAACACCTCGGCGTATTCACCCTCGACGATGTCGGCCGGTTCGGCCACGATCACGAAGTCGTACTCGAGCCCTTTCGCGAGGCTGGCCGGGACGAGCGAGATGCGCGGCGCGGCCGGCTCCGGCTGCTGTTCTGACTCTGGCTCTGGCTCTGGCTCTGAGTCCGCTTGCGACGGTTCCGACGAGCCTGCCGGGTCCGACGGGTCCGACGGGTCCGCGCCGAGCACGGCGTGCTCGAAACCGCGCTCGGTCAGGGCGCGCGTCAGCACGCCGATCGATGCGTCCGCCGCGATGATCCCGATCGAGCCCTCGGCGCCCAGAACACTCGCGGCCGCTTCGCCGATCGCGTACCCGACGTCGGCCACTTCGCGCACGTCGAGCGCGCCGTCCGCTTGCCGCACCGACGTCGGCGGGGCGAGTTGCGGCGCGGCGAAGGGCAGCAGCCTTGCCGCGTACTCGATCACCTGCCGCGGGACGCGGAAGCCCTGGGTCAGTTCCTCGCGCACGGCTTCGGGCTTGCCGAGGTGCCGCAACGTCTCCTCCCACGACCCGGCCGCCCACGCGGTGGTCGCCTGGGCCACGTCGCCGAGCACGGTCGCCGAGCCCGTCGCGCAGCGCCGGCCCACCGCGCGGCACTGCATCGGGGAGAGGTCCTGCGCCTCGTCCAACACCACGTGAGCGAGTGAGTGGGCGCGGTCGAGCTGGTCGGCCAGTTCATCGAGCAGCACGGCGTCGGCCGCGCTCCAGCGCGCCGCGGCAAGGCTGCGCGGCGCCTTCGCACCGGAGCGTTCCCAGCAGATCAGCGCCTGTTCCTCAGTGTCAAGCAGGCCGTCCGCCGCCGCGGCCAGCCGCTGCGCGGACGAGAGCAGCCCGAACAGCAGCTTGACCGGGTCGACCGCCGGCCACAGCCGGTCGACCAGTGCCTTGACCGGACGGGAGCGCGCCACCGCATCCTGCACCCGGTCGTCCGGGGATTCCCCGGCCGCCTCCATCCTCGTCAGCACGGCGTGCGCGATCCGCTGCGCGAGCATCGCCCGGCCGGCCGCGTACCGCACGCCACGCGCGCGGATGGCGTCGATGTGCTCCTGGACCTCGTAGGCGGGCATTCGCCACTTGCGCACGCCGCGAGTCACGATAAGGGCCTCGTCCGGCGCGGAAAGGCTCGACCACAGCGCGCGGTGCAGGACCTGCGCCATCCGCGCGTCGCCCTTGATCCGGGCGGCTTCGGCGGAGTCGGTGGCGCGCACGGTGAATCGCTGCGTGAAGTCCTTGGACACCAGTTCTTGCACGGTCGCCTGCGCGACTTCGAGCTCTCCGAGCGCGGGAAGCACCTGCTCGATGTACTTGAGGAACTGCCGGTTGGGGCCGACGACAAGCGCACCACCGCGCCTGAGCCGTTCGCGGTGGGTGTAGAGGAGGTAGGCGACGCGGTGCAGGCCGACCGCGGTCTTTCCGGTGCCCGGGGCGCCCTGTACGCACACCGAAGCGGCCAGGTCCGCGCGGACGATCTCGTCCTGCTCGGGCTGGATGGTGGCGACGATGTCCCGCATCGGCCCGACGCGCGGGCGCTCGATCTCCGCGGTCAGGATCCTGCTTCCGGGCGGCCCGGCGGCCACGGCGCCGTCCAGTGGCTCGTCCTCGAAGGCGGTCAACTCACCGCCGGAGAAACCGAAGCGGCGGCGCAGCGCGAGGCCGTGCGGGTCCTTCCCGCTGGCCCGGTAGAAAGCGACGGACACCGGCGCGCGCCAGTCGATGACCATCGGGTCGCCGGCCGCGTCGTGCACGTGCCGGCGGCCGACGTAGTAGCGCTCGCCCTGATACCGGCTCGGCAGTTCGCGTGAGTAGTCCAGCCGGCCGAAGAAGAGTGGCACGTCCGGGTGATCCAGCAGTGCCGCGGCGCGGGCCTGGATCGCCTGGTGCAGCACCTCGGTGGACACGGCGTTGCCGCCCTGCGCCCTGAGTGCCAGCGTCTCGTCGCGCATGGCGCGAAGCGCGGCGCGGGAGGCGGCCAGGTGTGCGCGTTCGGCGCGGATCACGGGGTCATCGCCGGACTGCGGCATGGGAGAAGGCACGACGGCTCCAAGAATCACACAGGTCAAGAAGGGAGGAAAATGTGCATTCACCGGAGCGCAGAGGTCTCGGCTCGGCGATGGCGCGCGCCGTACATGAGCTGGGAAGGGAGGAAACTACACCAGCGTCCCGGTCACGGGCAACCGAGTTTTCGTCACAGGCACAGCCGAGTGGGACTCATTACTCTGGACGGCGCGCGCCGGGTGGCCGGTGGGCGCACATCACAAGCGCGCGGACGGACGGACCACGGGAGGAACACATGACGGTGACCGCGATCGTCGGCGGCCGGATCGTGCCGGTCGACGGGGAGCCGATCGAAGGCGGAACTGTGCTGATCGAGGACGGGCGGATCAGCGCGCTGGGCGACCGGGACCTGCCGCTGCCCGAGGACGCCGAGGTGGTCGACGCGGCCGGCAAATGGGTACTGCCAGGTTTCATCGAGGCGCACGGCCACCTCGGCGTGTACGAGGAGGGCGAGGGCTGGGCGGGCAACGACACCAACGAGCTGACCGACCCGGTGACCGCGCATGTAAGGGCGCTGGACGCGATCAACCCGGACGAGCAGGGGTGGCGCGACGCGATCATCGGCGGGGTGCTGGCGGTCAATGTCAACCCCGGTTCCGGCAACCCGATCGGCGGCCAGAGCGTGGCTCTCAAGTGCTGGGGCGGCACGGTCGACGACCGGGTGCTGCGCGAGCCGGCCGGGATCAAATCAGCGCTCGGAGAGAATCCGAAACGGGTCTACGGGGACCAGAAGAAATCCCCGTCGACCCGGCTGGGCACGGCGGCGGTGATCCGCGGCGCGTTCGTCGAGGCGCACAACTATCTGGCGCGGATCGAGGCGGAGGCGGCCAAGCCGGCCGAGGAGCGCAAGCCCGTGGAGCGCGACCTGAAGCTGGAAGCGCTCGGCCGGGTGCTGCGCCGGGAGATCCCGTGGCGCCAGCACGTGCACCGCGCCGACGACATCGCGACCGCGCTGCGAATCGCCGACGAGTTCGGGTACGAACTGGTCATCGACCACGGCACCGAGGCGCATCTGGTCGCGGACAAACTGGCGGCGCGCGGCGTGCCGGTGATCATCGGTCCGTTGTTCACCTCGCGCTCCAAGGTCGAACTGCGCAACCGCTCGCTGGCCAATCCGGGCCGGCTGGCCCGCGCCGGGGTGACCATCGCGATCACCACGGACCATCCGGTCGTGCCGATCAACTTCCTGGTACACCAGGCCACCCTCGCGGTGAAGGAGGGGCTGGACCGGGAGACGGCGCTGCGGGCGCTGACCGTGAACCCGGCGCGCATCCTCGGCATCGACCACCGGCTCGGTTCGCTGACCGTGGGCAAGGACGCGGACCTGTGCGTCTGGTCGGGTGATCCGCTGGACGTGATGCAGCGGGTGGAACGTGCGTTCGTCGACGGCCGTGAGATCTACGTGTACGACTATGCGTCGGCTGAGGGCGTCTTCGCCCGCTGATCCCGGGCGCCGTTACCCCCTCTGCGCATCGGCGCTGGTCAGTAACCGCGAGCCTTGACACGGGCGACGTGGTGCGGGCAGGGTGCGAATGCGCTCGGCGCGAGGACTGCGCGGCGGCGGCGACACGACAGGCGGGCTGGAGTCACGGCGCAGCGGTGCCGTGACCCCGGCGGTGTCGGGTCCCGCGCAGGTCGGCGGACCGGTCCAGCGGCGGATCGGCGAGCCCTGACCCGGGCGCTCACCGCACTGTCGACGACAGTGCGCAACATTCCGTCTGTCACCATGAGGTCAACGATGACAAGACCCTCCAGAAGGCGGTCGGCCGCGCTCGCGTCAGCCACCGCCTTCGCCGTTCTCGCGGCCGGTGGCGCCGCCCACGCGGGCACGGCGCCGGGCGATCCGGATCCGGCGGTCACGGCCACCGGGGCGCCGGGCGCGCCCTCCCACTTCGACCTAGCGCGCAAGGACTGCCTCGGTACTGCGCGCGACACGACGTCCAAGGTCTGGTACACCGTCGCGGACGGTGTGCTGTCCGACGTCTACGAGCCGACGATCGACAACACCAACGTCAGTACCCTGCAATACATCGTGACAGACGGGTCTTCCTTCACAGACCTGCAGACCCGCGACACGACGTACACGGCGCGGTCCGACGAGACCGGCATGGTCTGCACGATCACCTCGACCGACGCCAAGCACGGCTACCGGCTGGCCACCACCTACATCGCCGATCCCCGGCGCGACAGTGTCCTGATGAACACTGTGATCACACCGACGCCGGGCAGCAGCACCGACGTGACGAAGCTGCGCATCTTCGCGCGCCTCGATGCGCACGTGAACGGCAACGGCGGCGGCGGTACCGCCAACGCGGGCGCGGATACCGGTGTCGTGGACGCGGCGAGCGGTGTGCCCGTGGTCTACGACGCTTCGACGGTCAGCGAGGCCGCGAACCGCACGTACGCGGTGCCTACGTACATGGCGCTGACCGCCGGCTCAGCAGGCCCGGCGTCCGTGGGCTACGCGGGCACGGCCGGCGACGGGCTGACGCAACTCGACACGCGCCACGCCCTCACCCCGGCCTCGTCCGCTCCGAACGGCCACATCGTGGCCACCGAAGAGGTGACGCCGCGCCACGCCCGAGCCGGCCGCGAGCGCGCCTTCACCCTCTCCCTCGGTTTCGGCCGCACCCGGGCCGGCGCGGTGAGTACGGCCTCGGATTCGCTGCGCGAGCCGTTCGCGGCGGTGCGCGCCGCGTACACGGACACCTGGCGCGACTACGACCGGTCGCTCAAGCCCGCACCCGAGTCCGTGACAGGGTTCGATGAAAGCACGATCCGCCGGACGTACCTGCTGGACGCCAACGTGCTCAAGGCCAGCGAGGACAAGACCTTCCCGGGCGCGCTCGTCGCCTCCCTCGCCTCGCCGTGGGGCCAGGCGGTCGACGCGGGCGCCTCGGTCAACGGCAGGCCGGTGTACTTCGGCTCCTACCGCGAGGTGTTCGCGCGCGACCTGTACGAGGCGTTCACCGGCCTGCTCGCGGACGGCGACCTGGCCACCGCTCGCGCCGCGACCCGCTTCCTGCTGACCGAGCAGCAGCGGCCCGACGGGGAGCTGCCGCGCAACTCGCTGGTCAACGGCCGGGCCGCACCGGACACCGGCGGCGACCAACTGGACGAGACCGCGTACCCGATCCTGATGGCGTACCTTTCCGGGCTCGGCGGCGACGCGGCCCTGTGGTCCCGGCACATCAAGCCGGCCGCGGACTTCCTGGTCTCGCACGGCCCCTCGTTCGGCGTCGAGCGCTGGGAGGAGCAGTCCGGGTACTCGGTTTCGACGATCGCGGCCGAGATCGCCGGCCTGACCGCCGCCGCGGCGATCGCGAAGCGGCACGGCGACGCCGCCGACGCGGCCCTTTACCAGGCCGCCGCGGACGACTTCCAGCGCGGCATCGAGAACTGGACGGTCACCACGACCGGCCCGGACAGTTCGAACCCGTACTTCATCCGGCTGTCCAAGTCCGGCGACCCGAACGCCGCGACCACCTACAACCTGGGCAACGGCGGCCCGACGCTGGATCAGCGTTCGGTGATCGACGGCGGGTTCCAGGAACTGGTGCGGCTCGGCGAGCTCGCGCCGACCGACCCGATGTTCCGCAACTCGCTTTCCGTGCTGGACAAGCAGATCTCGGTCACCACGGCGACCGGCACCGGCTACTACCGCTACGGCAACGCGGCGAGCGCGGGCAGCGCGGACGGCTACGGAGACTGCTCGACGGTCGAGAGCCAGACCTCGTGCACGGTCGGCGGAGAGCCGTGGCCGACCACGGACGTCGGCACCGGGCACCTGTGGCCGGTGCTCTCCGGGGAACGCGCCGAATCAGACCTCGCCGAGAACAACCCCTCCGGCGCCTCGGCGCTGCTCTCCTTCATGATCAAGTCGGCCTCCGGGATCGGGCTGGTTCCCGAGCAGGTGTGGGAGGACCCGAGCCTGCCGGCCGCGCCGTTCGGCAGCGACCCGGCCACCGCCTCGATCGGCTTCGACAACGGCCGCCCGGCCGGCTCCGCTTCGCCGCTGACCTGGGCTCAGGCGCAGGAGCTGCGGCTGATCGTGGACCTGGGGACCAACCGGATCGTCGACCGCCCCGGTCTGACGGCCGCGCGCTACGTCACGCACGGCGCGCCAGGTGCGGCGAACGTGACGATCACCGCGCCGGCGTCCGGCGCGACGATCGAGGGCGGCGGCACGACGGTCACCGGCACGACGGCACCCGGCGCCTCGGTCGTCATCGCCTCCGATGACACGGACACCGGCGCGGCGGCGACCACGGCGACGACGACCGCTGATTCGTCCGGGGCGTTCTCGGCGCCGGTGGCCGTCGGCTTCGGCACGAACGTGATCACCGTCGCGGCGACGACGACGTCCGGCGCGACCGGCTACGCGCAGACGGCGGTGGTCGGCGACGTGGTCGGCGGCACGAGCGTGCTCGACGTCACCGACCCGGCCGGCGACGACGACGGACCGGGCACGTATCAGTACCCGACCTCATCCTCGTTCAGCCCGGGCTCGTTCGACCTGACCCGCTTCCAGGTGATCACCGCGAACGGCACCGTCTACCTGCGCACGACCTTGGACAAGCTGACCCCGACGTTCGGCAACGTCATGGGAGCGCAGTTGCTCGACGTGTACGTCCACGCGCCCGGCGCGGCCAGTACGTCCACGGCCGCGGCCTACCCGCAGCGCAACTACACGATCGCGCCGGCGGACGCGTGGAGCCAGCGCATCGAGGTCCAGGGCTTCGCTTCGCCGGTGTGGGTGGACCCGAGTGCCGACCAGGTCGGCACGCCGACCGCGGTGGTCGCCTCCACGCTCTCCAACACGATCACGATCGCGCTGCCCGAGGCGCAGTTCGGCACGCCGACCGCGGGCTGGACCTTCGCCCTGGCGCTGACCGGTCAGGACGGCTACAGCGCGGACCAGGCCCGAGCCTTCGCGGCGGCGCCGCAGCCGTACACGTTCGGCGTGTGCGCCCCCGGCGGCACGGCATCGATCTGCTCGGTGGACCCGGGTGCGGTCCCCAAGGTGATGGACACGATCACACCGAGCGGAGTCTCCCAAGCCACCGAGCTGGATCCGACGCTCGGCCCGGTGGTGCTGCATGGAGTGACCGCCCAGTAACCGGTCGCCAGAGGGTCGCAGTGCGGCTCAGGCCCCTGGTTCCTCCGTCGCGGAGGTGCCAGGGGCCTGCTGTTGTGACACGGGTGGCGCCCGCTCGCGGCGCGGCGTGTGCGTTCGGTCCGCTGTCCCCGCTGTTCGCTCCGGAACGGCCGCCAAGAACAACCCGTCTCCGGCCCTGGTCGCGAGGGCCGAAGACGGGGGTCGTGATGTGGGTTGGCGCTACGTTCGACAAGCGGCGCTCTTGCCGGCCGCCGTTACGTACTCTACGTGCTTGCGTTCGCCGACGGCGCGGCGGTCAACCCGTGGTCAGGCGACCGGCGCTTCGGCGAGCACCGCAGTACCGGCCTCCTCGTCGGCGTCGGGTTCTCGTCCCGGGGTCTGGATGTTGAACCGTTTGATGGCGAAGGTGAACAGGACGTAGTACAGCGCCGCGAAGACCAGGCCGATCGGGATCAGCAGCAGCGGCTTCGTCGCGATGTCGTAGTTGAACACGTAGTCGAAGAGACCGGCCGAGAACGAGAAGCCGTCGTGGACGCCGAGCGCCTGACACACCGCCAGCGACACGCCGGTGAGCACCGCGTGCACACCGAACAGCAGCGGCGCGGCGAACAGGAACGCGAACTCGATCGGCTCGGTCACCCCGGTCAGGAAGGAGCACAGCGCCGCCGAGAGCATGATGCCGCCGACCAGCTTGCGCTTGTCCGGACGCGCCGCGCGGGTCATCGCGTACGCCGCGGCCGGCAGCGCGAACATCATGATCGGGAAGAATCCGGTCATGAACATGCCCGCGCTCTTGTCACCGTGGAAGAAGCAGGTCAGGTCGCCGTTGTAGGGGACGCCGTTCGCGTGACAGGTGCCGCCGACAGCCGAGGTCCACACCAGGTTGTTCGGGATGTGGTGCAACCCGAAGGGCAGCAGCAGCCGGTTGATCAACCCGAACAGGCCGGCGCCCGCGGTGCCGTTACGCGCCGCGACCCCGCCCAGGTTGTTGATCGGCACCGCGGCGAACTCCCAGATCAGGCCCATCACCACGCCCAGCCCGACGGCGGCGAACGCCGTCACGATCGGCACGAAGCGGCGGCCGCCGAAGAACGCCAGGTACGCAGGCAGCTTGATCCGGTAGTAGCGCTGGTACAGCATCGCCGCCATGAGCCCGACGAAGATGCCGCCGAGCACGTAGGTCGGATTGTGCGAGATGACGTCCGAATACGCCACCACGCCGGTTTTCGGGTCCTTGCCGTAGAAGGGCGCCGCCCAGTCCTTGCGCCACGCGCTGCCGGCCGGCATCGCGAACACGGCGGCGGTGACCTCGTTGTAGACCAGGTACCCGACCGCGGCGGCCAGGGCCGTCGAGCCGTCGGCGCGGCGCGCGAAACCGATCGCGACGCCGATGGCGAACAGCAGCGGCAGGAAGTTGAAGATGCCGTTGCCTGCCGCAGCGAAGACCTGCTCGACGTAGACCAGCCAGTGCCAGCCGGTAGCGGTGGCGAGGTACAGGCCGTGCTGCGTCGGATCGGCGGGCACCGCGCGCTCGCCGAGGATGTCGTCGGAGCCGAGCCGGATGAGCAGACCGGCGGCGGGCATGACGGCGATCGGCAGCATCAGTGAGCGGCCGATGCGCTGAAGGGTGGCTAGTACGGGATTACTCGTGGGCGCTTGGGGTGGCAGCCCGTCGGCTGTGGCCGCGGTCATGGACGGTCCTCCGAGAGGGTTATCCGCGCGTAGTGCCGACGTCGCCTGCCGGACGCGCCGCGCGGGGATTGGTGATCGGCTGTGCGGGCCTTTCGAGCGGTACCCATAGCTGATACCGGTCGGCGCGGTACGCCGAGACGGCGTACTCGATGAGCACGTCGCCGGCGTAGCTGCGCCGGGACATCCGGAGCACGACCCCGCCGGGCGGGATCTCCAGCAGCGTGGCGTCCTCCGGTTCGGGATTGCCTGCCTCGATGACTTGTTCGCCCCAGGTGAGCTTGAGGCCGTACTCGTCGGCGAGGGTCTGGTACAGAGAGTGCGGAGTCCCGCGGCTGAGCAGGCCGGGCACACGCTTCTCCGGCAGGTGGGTGCGTTCCACCGCCATAGGGATCGAATCGGCATAACGGAGCCGGGCGAGCCGCACCACCGGCTCCCCCGGGTTGAGTTCGAGCTGGCGCGCCAGCACCGGGGTGGCCTCGATCCGCTCGAAGCCGAGCGTGCGCGAGGCCGGGACCATCCCGCGGCGGGTCATGTCCTCGGTGAAGGAGGCCAGCCGGATCTGCAGGTCCATCTTCGGCTTCGCCACGAATGTGCCGCGGCCGCGGACCCGGTACAGCCGGCCGTCCGCCACCAGCTGGTTGATCGCCTGACGGACGGTCATCCTGGACAGCTCGTACCGCTCGCCGAGGTCGCGCTCGGAGGGGATGGGACTGTCCGGTTCGAGCTCGGCGTCGATGAGATTGATCAGGATCTCGCGCAACTGCTGGTGCTTGGGCACCGGGCTGCGGGGACTGATCTGCATCGGGGGCCGTTCTTTCGGTGGGTGCTGGGTTCGGGCGGTGGTGCGTTCGGGCGGTGGTGCGTTCGGGAGACCCTTGGACGGGCTCGGTGAGTATGGTCGCTGCGATGGTTTCGCGTTCCGCTGGTGCTGCTTTGCGCGTTTTGTCGCGATGGCTGTGGTGAGACAGCCCTGTTCCTGTGAAGTCGGTCACGCTAGTGTCTGGACCGGACTAGACCACCGAGGACCAGTAGCTGTCAAGGTCCCGGATGCCGAACAGCCGTCCCGGCGCGGCGAGCGTAACCGACCCGTAGTGGAGCGAATGATGGACAAGGCAGAGGCGATCATCGCCGGGCTCGGCGGAGCCGACAACATCGTGGAGATCGAGCCGTGCATCACCCGGCTGCGCACCGTGGTCCGCGACGGCTCCAAAGTCAGCGACGCGGCGCTCAAAGCTGCCGGGGCGCACGGGGTGATGAAGGCGGGCACGGTGGTACAGGTGGTGGTCGGTCCGGAAGCGGACACGCTCTGTATGGACATCGAGGACCTGCTCTGAGGCTCGGACCGCAGACACACCGGAATGGACACCACCACAGTCCTCTTCGTCGGCGCGCCGCTGGCCGGGATCGCGATCGCGCTGGCCGACGTGCCGGACCCGGTCTTCGCGCAGGCGATGGTCGGCCCCGGAGCGGCGGTCGACCCCGAGCGCGGCCCCCTGACCGTGGTCTCACCGATCGCGGGCACCCTGGTCAAGCTCAAACCGCACGCCTTCGTGGTCGCCGGAACGGACGGCCGCGGGGTGCTGGTGCACCTGGGGATCGACACCGTGAACCTGGACGGCGCGGGCTTCGACTTGCTGGCCGCCGAGGGTGCGCGGCTGAGCGCCGGAACCCCCGTGGTGCGGTGGAACCCCGCCGAGATCGAGGCACGCGGGCTCTCCCCGGTGTGCCCCGTGATCGCGCTGGACGCCACGGCCGTGGCCGTGTGTTCGGTGGCGGCCGGGGCGATAGAACCCGGGCGCACGCTCTTCCAGTGGGTGGCACGAGCATGAGCTCGGGTGCTGCGCAGCCTGGGGCGGGCGCGTTCAACGCGTGGTTCCTGCACGTTGGTTCAGTACGCGTAGCATCGCCCCTGTTCCCAGTCGAATGAGCAGCCGAGGAGCCGACATGCCAGAGCGAATCGTCACCGTGGCGTCCCGGGTGGGACTGCACGCCCGCCCGGCGGCCGTGTTCGTCAAGGCCGCGAGCGCGGCAGCGGTCCCGGTGACCATCGCGAAGCAGGGCAAGGACCCGGTCAGCGCGCGCTCGATCCTGGCCGTGCTCGGCCTGGACGTGCGCCAGGGCGACCAGGTCGTCATCGCCGCCGACGGCGCCGGCGCGGAGCACACACTGGACGAACTCGCGGCGCTGCTGAGCGCCGATCTCGAAGGTTAGAAGGTCAAGGGCCGAGGATGAACCCAGGCGGTCGCCCGCAGGGCGAGGCAGAGGGCGCGCCCGCCGCGCCGCTCACGCAGGACGCGGGCCGGCTGCGCGGGCTCGGCGTCGGCGGCGCGACGGCCGCCGGGCCGGTGGCTCGGATGGCCGCCCGCCCGCCCGAGCCGTCCGCGACCGCGCGGCCCGGCGCGGACCCGGCGCAGGAGGCCGCTCGCGCCGAGGCGGCGCTGCGCGCGGTCGCCCGGGAACTGTCCCGCCGCGCCGGCGTCGCGCGCGACGAACTGGACCGGCCGGAAGCCGCGGACATCCTCGACGCCCAGGCGCTGATGGCCGAGGACCCTTCGCTGCTCGCCGGGATCGGCGAGCGCACGGCCGCCGGCCTGACCGCCGAGCGCGCCGTCTTCGAGACCTTCGGGCATTATCGCGACATGCTCGCCGCGTCCGGCGGCTACCTCGCCGACCGGGTCGGCGACCTGGACGACCTGGCTGCGCGAGCCGTCGCCGCGGCCACCGGCGTCCCGATGCCCGGGGTGCCGGACCCGCCCGAGCCCTTCGTGCTGGTGGCTCTCGACCTGGCCCCCGCCGACACCGCGCTGCTCGACTTGGCCAAGGTGCTCGCGCTGGTCACCCAGGAGGGCGGCCCGACAAGCCACACCGCAATCCTGGCCCGGGCGCGCGGCATCCCGGCGGTGGTCGGCGTCGCCGGGGCGCTGGACCTGGCCGACGGAACCCCGGTCCTCGTGGACGCGGCCGCGGGGACCGTGACGGCGAACCCGACGCCGCGGCTGCTGGCCGCCGCGGCCGAGCGCAATCGCGCACGGGAACGCGCCGCCACCGCGACAGGTCCCGGCCGCACCGCCGACGGCGTGCCGATCAGCCTGCTGGCGAACATCGGCGGCCCCGGGGACGTCGCGGCCGCGGTCGCGGCGGGCGCCGAGGGCGTGGGGCTGTTCCGCACCGAGTTCCTCTACCTGGGCTGCACGACTCCGCCTACGCTTGAGACCCAGGTCGACGCCTACCGCGCGGTGCTCGACGGCTTCCCCGGCCGCCGCGTCGTGGCACGCACGCTCGATGCCGGCGCGGACAAGCCGCTGCCGTTCCTACCGCTCGGCTCGGAGCCGAACCCGGCGCTCGGCGTACGCGGGCTGCGCGCGTTCCGGGGCGAGTACCGGGAACTGCTCGACACGCAGCTGGCGGCGCTCGCGAAAGCCGCGGAGGGCGCCGCGGCCGAGCTGTGGGTGATGGCGCCGATGATCGCCGACGAGAACGACGCGGCCTGGTTCGCCGAGCAGGCGCGGGCGCACGGCCTGCGGATGGTCGGCGCGATGATCGAGGTGCCTTCCGCCGCGCTGCGCGCCGGCCCGCTGCTGTCGCAGGTGGACTTCGTGTCGCTGGGCACGAATGATCTGACGCAGTACACGCTGGCGGCGGACCGCATGATGGGCTCGCTCGGCGCGTTGCAGAGCCCGTGGCATCCGGCGGTGCTGCGGTTGATCGAACTCACCGGCACCGCGGGCCGGTCCTGCGGCAAACCCGTGGGCGTGTGCGGCGAGGCGGCGGCCGATCCGCGGCTGGCCCCGGTCCTGGTCGGGCTCGGCGTCACCTCGCTGTCGATGGCCCCGTCCGCGATCCCCGAGGTGCGTGCGGCGCTGGCCGAGCACACCCTGCGGCAGTGCCGGGAGCTGGCCCGCGCCGCGCTGCGCTGACCCGGTTCAAACGACCTCTGAGACGAGGTTGCGCGCACCGAGCGGGCGCGGCCGGCGTATCAATGCATGAAAACGCCCCCGGGCTCCGCGCGGGGCCCGGGGGCGTTTCGTCGCAGGGGACTTAGAAGTCCATGTCCCCGCCGGGCATGCCGCCGCCGGCCGGGGCCGCGGCCTTCTCCGGCTTGTCGGCGATGACCACCTCGGTGGTCAGGAACAGGCCCGCGATCGACGCCGCGTTCTGCAGCGCGGAGCGGGTGACCTTCGCCGGGTCGATGATGCCGGCCTTGACCAGGTCGACGTACTCGCCGGTGGAGGCGTCCAGGCCGAAGCCCGGCTCCAGGTTGCGCACCTTCTCCACCACGACGCCGCCTTCGAGGCCGGCGTTGACCGCGATCTGCTTGAGCGGCGCCTCGACGGCGATGCGCACGATGTTCGCGCCGACCGCCTCGTCGCCGGCCAGGTCCAGCTTCTCGAAGGCCTTCGTCGCGGCCTGCAGCAGGGCCACGCCGCCGCCGGCGACGATGCCCTCCTCCACCGCGGCCTTGGCGTTGCGCACCGCGTCCTCGATGCGGTGCTTGCGCTCCTTGAGCTCCACCTCGGTGGCCGCGCCGGCCTTGATGACGGCCACGCCGCCGGCCAGCTTCGCGAGCCGCTCCTGCAGCTTCTCGCGGTCGTAGTCCGAGTCCGACTTGTCGATCTCGGCGCGGATCTGCGCCTTGCGGCCCTCGATCGCGTCCGCGTCGCCGGCGCCGTCCACGATGGTGGTCTCGTCCTTGGTGACGACGATCTTGCGGGCGCGGCCGAGCAGGTCCAGGCCGATCGAGTCGAGCTTGAGGCCGACCTCCTCGGTGACGACCTGGCCGCCGGTGAGGATCGCGATGTCGCCCAGCATGGCCTTGCGCCGGTCGCCGAAGCCCGGGGCCTTGACCGCGACGGACTTGAAGGTGCCGCGGATCTTGTTGACCACCAGGGTCGCCAGCGCCTCGCCCTCGACGTCCTCGGCGATGATCAGCAGCGGCTTGCCGGACTGCATGACCTTCTCCAGGATCGGCAGCAGGTCCTTGACGTTGCCGATCTTCTGGTTGGCGATCAGGATGTAGGGCTCTTCGAGCACCGCCTCCTGCCGCTCCGGGTCGGTGGCGAAGTAGAAGTTGATGTAGCCCTTGTCGAAGCGCATGCCCTCGGTGAGCTCGAGCTCGAGGCCGAAGGTGTTGCTCTCCTCGACGGTGATGACGCCTTCCTTGCCGGCCTTGTCCATCGCCTCGGCGATCAGCTCGCCGATGGCGGGGTCGGCGGCCGAGATGGAGGCGGTCGAGGCGATCTGCTCGCGGGTCTCGACGTCCTTGGCCAGCGCGGAAAGCTCCTCGCTGACCCGCTCGACGGCCGCCTCGATGCCGCGCTTGAGCGCGATCGGGTTGGCGCCGGCGGCCACGTTGCGAAGGCCCTCGCGCACCAGCGCCTGGGCCAGCACGGTGGCGGTGGTGGTGCCGTCGCCCGCTACGTCGTCGGTCTTCTTGGCGACTTCCTTGACCAGCTCCGCGCCGATCTTCTCGTACGGGTCGTCGAGCTCGATCTCCTTGGCGATGGACACACCGTCATTGGTGATCGTGGGCGCGCCCCACTTCTTCTCCAGCACGACATTGCGACCGCGCGGGCCGAGCGTCACCTTCACGGCGTCCGCGAGCTGGTTCATCCCGCGCTCAAGACCCCGACGGGCCTCCTCATCGAACGCGATGATCTTAGCCATAGGTACTGTCCTCCCACAGAAGGGACGTATCACGTGCCCCACGGGCGCCCGCGACGGCCGGTGCGGTAGGCGCACCTCACCAGTGGAAGCTCTTCGGTAGCACTCTCCCACAGGGAGTGCCAGCTCCCATGATTAGCACTCGGCGCAGTTGAGTGCAAGCCGAACGGCCTCACCAGCCGGTACGCCGGTGCGACGGCAGGCCGGTACGCCGGTGTCGCGACACGGACTCGACCCCGCCACCCCGCTCACAAGTCGCCGTACGCACATGAATCCGGCAGGCGGCAGCCCTCAAGGGCCGGCGCCTGCCGGATTCCTTCGTTGCGTAGCGCTTTGCCTGTGACGACAGGTCTGGTTTACTACAGCGCGCGGACCATGTCGGCCTGCGGACCCTTCTGGCCCTGCGAGATCTCGAACTCGACCCGCTGTCCTTCTTCCAGGGTGCGGTACCCGTCCATCTGGATCGCGCTGTAGTGGACGAACACGTCCGCGCCACCGTCGACCGCGATGAAGCCGTAGCCCTTCTCCGCGTTGAACCACTTGACGGTGCCTTGAGCCATTCCCTACTCCTTGCTGCCGGCCCTTTCCATCTATCCCGCGGGCGCGGGATTCGGGTCGTTCGTCCCCCCGTCCCCTCCGTCTCGCGAATCGAGCCAGGGCCGGTGATGACTGCTGTGTTCTACTCGCACCGCGCCGATAGCAGCCTTCGACCACTTTCGGCACGGCCTCGCTGAACTGTGCGACCGGCGCTGAGAGTATCCTCAACCACCCCGGGCGCAACAGGTCATCGGAACTGCAACTCGCAGCACTGATGCAAATTCGCGCCATGACAAACCATGTCGAATCCCGGCGAAGTGGGCGCGCGATCAAGAAACCGTAATCGGACGGTTACTGATCATCTCAGTTCACGGACGCTCCCGTAAGGAGCGCCGGGGCTGAGTGGGGATCAGCGGCAACGGGCACTCGGACCCTGCGACAGCGCGCCGGATGGATCCGGACGCGGGCGACAACGATGTCAGCGTAACAGCCGCGCGGCGCCGTTCCGGAACCGGGGGTGGTTGCGCAACGGCACCGTTTCCCGGGCGGCGTCCCACGCGGCCGGCGAGCCGATCGGGTTCAGCCGCCGGCCACGGCCGGAATGATCGAGAGCGTCGCGCCGTCCTTGGTCTCCGTGGCCAATCCCTCGGTGAAACGGACATCGTCGTCGTTCACGTATACGTTCACGAAGCGGCGCAGTCTGCCGGACTCGTCGAGAACACGCGCCCGGATACCGGGATAGGCGGCCTCCAGCGCGTCGATGACCGCTGCGAGGTTCGCGCCCTCGACGGCCACCTCGGCCGCGCCTCCGGTGTAGGTGCGCAGAATGGTCGGGATGCGGACGGTGACGGCCATGGCGGCGGGCTCCTTCTGAGTCGGGCCGGTGCGGATCTCGGACTGCTCGGACTGCTCGGACTGGTCGGCGGGGCCGGTCGGCATCACAGGCCCGCGGCGCGGAAGGCGGCCAGCGAGGGCTTGATCGTGGCCGTGACGCCGACACCGGCGCCGGCGACCGCGTCGAGGGTCTTGAGCCCGTCGCCGGAATTGATGACCACGGTCTGTGCGCCGGGGTCGAGCACGCCGTTCTCGACGAGCTTACGCAGCACGCCGACGGTGACGCCGCCCGCGGTCTCGGTGAAGACACCCTCGGTGCGGGCGAGCAACTTGATGGCGTCCAGGATCTGCACGTCATCGACGTCATCGACCGCGCCTCCGGTACGCCGCACCGCATCCAGTACGTACGGACCGTCCGCCGGGTTGCCGATCGCCAGCGACTTGGCGATGGTGTCGGGCCGCACCGGCCGCACCACATCCTGGCCGGCCTTGAACGCGGCCGAGATCGGAGAGCAGCCCTGCGCCTGCGCGCCGAAGATCCGGTACGGCCGCTCCTCGACGAGGCCGAGCTCGATAAGTTCCTTGAAACCCTTGTCGATCTTGGTGAGCTGGGAGCCCGACGCGATCGGGACCACGATCTGCTCCGGCAGCCGCCAGCCGAGCTGCTCGGCGATCTCGTAAGCCAGCGTCTTGGATCCCTCGGCGTAATAGGGCCGCAGGTTGATGTTGGCGAAGCCCCAGCCC
>NZ_JAGSXH010000130.1 GCF_018283645.1 Actinocrinis puniceicyclus
GCCCGAGCCCGAGCCCGAGCCCCAGCCCGAGCCCGAGCCCGAGCCCGAAGCCGGGCCCCGGCCCGCGACCATGCCTTAAATCCGTCTGAGAATCGGCGCCCGCCGCTGATCTTTACCACTTCTGAGCAAGTTCTGAACCGGTCTCACACGGCCCGCTCGCGATGCTGGAAGAGAGGTACACAGAAAGGACGCCGCGCCAGATGACCAGTACCAGCAGCGTTTCCCACCGTAAGGTGCCGACCGCCGCACCGGTCGGCGGCGCGGACGGCAACGAACGGCTGACCGCGATCACCGGTGCGCTCCTGCTGGTGCTCTTCGCCGCCGAGGGCGTGACCATCCTGTCCGTGCGCGGCCTGCTGTACTGGCACTACTTCATCGGTCTGCTCCTGGTCGGCCCGGTCTGCCTGAAGATCGGCTCCACCGGTTATCGGTTCGCCAGCTACTACGCCGGACGCCGCGATTATGTGCGCAAGGGACCGCCCACGCCGCTGTTGCGGCTCCTGGGCCCGTTCGTCGTTCTCACCACAGTCGGAGTGCTCGGCACCGGGATCGCGCTGGGCGTGGCGAAGAGTTCGACCTATCACGGCATCCCGCTGCTGTTCCTACACAAGGCGAGCTTCGTGTTGTGGGGCGGCGTGATGACCATCCATGTCCTCGCCTACATCCTGCGGCTGCCCGGCCTGGTCCACGCGGACCTGCGCAGTACACGCGCATACGGCGCGGCGCGCGCGGTCGGCGGGCGCAACCTGCGCTGGTCCATCGCCGCGGTCGCGCTCGGCGGCGGTGTGGCGGCGGCGATGCTCGGCGCGCACCTGGCCTCGGCCTGGCAGCGATGAAGCCGGCCCAACGAGGGAGTTCACATGAGTAAGTCACGACGCGAGGCGGTCAACGCCCGCGATGAGGCGATCGAGCGGATCGGCCGCGCCACGCGGTGGATCGGCGGCGCGGCGGCGGCCGGGGCGCTCGTCGCCGCAGCCGGATTCGCGCACCTGATCCCCACGCAGTTGCCGCACCTGAACGTCGGCGACAGCACGAGCTCGAGCAGCAGCGGCAGTTCCGGCACCACGGACGGCACCGGGACCAGCGGCGGCGGCGCGGGCCAGAGCCAGACCGGCACGTCCAGCGGCTCGGGCAACTCCTCGTCCGCCAACGGCAGCGGTCTCCAGCCGCCGAACAACGCGCCGGCCGGCGGCTCCGGGCAGTCCCAGGTGACCTCGGGCGGCTCGTGACCACCCCGGCGCCTTCCCCGGTGAACCCCGGGCGCGCCGCGTTCCCGGCGCTCGGGGGGACCGCCGTCGTGCTGGCGGCCGATCCGGCCCGGCTCGACGCGGCCTGCGCCGCGGCCCGCGCCGAGATCGAGGCCGTCGACCTGGCGTGCAGCCGGTTCCGGTCCGACTCCGAACTGTCGCGGGTCAACGCCGACGCCGGTCGCCCGGTCCCCGTCGGGGAGCTTTTCGCGGAGGCGCTGGAGACGGCCCTGCGCGCGGCCCGGCTGACCGATGGCCTGGTCGACCCGACCTGCGGCGCCGCGCTGGCCGCGGCCGGCTACGACCGGGACTTCGAACTGCTGCGCTGCGCCGGCACGGACATCGGCGTGCTGCGGCCCGCGCCAGCGCCGGGCTGGCGGTCGGTCTCCTGGGACGCGAGCCGCGCCGTGGTGCGCACCGAGCCGGGGACCGCGCTGGACTTCGGCGCGACCGCCAAGGCGCTGGGCGCCGACCGGGCCGCGCGCGCCGCGCACCGCGCCGCCGACTGCGGCGTCCTGGTGAGCCTGAGCGGCGACCTGGCCGTCCAGGGCCCGTCGCCCGACGGCGGCTGGCGCGTCCGCATCGCCGACGACCACCGCGACGGCCCGGACGCGACCGGGACGCCGGATGACGAGCGCGGCCCGCTGGTCACCGTGGCCGAAGGCGGACTGGCGACGTCAAGCACGACCGTGCGCCGCTGGAGCGTCGGCGAGGTGCAGATGCACCACATCCTCGACCCGCTCACCGGGCGTTGCGCGCAGTCCTGCTGGCGCACCGTGAGCGTCGCGGCGATCAGCTGCGTCGACGCGAACATCGCGGCGACGGCCGCCATCGTGCGCGGCGAGCCGGCCGCGCGCTGGCTGGCCGGGCTCGGCCTTCCCGCCCGGCTCGTGCGCAACGACGGCAGCGTCCTGACGCTGGCCGGCTGGCCCGCCGAACCGGACGCGAAGCAGGGTTCTGCCCCGAACCGTCCCATCGTCCCCTCACCACCGGTGTGACCGCCATGAACCTCGCCGCGACCGTCCACAGTTCCAGCATGCCGCTGTGGTACGCCACCCGGGCCACCGGCGTGGTGGCCCTGGTGCTGCTCACCCTCAGCCTGGTCATGGGCATCCTGGTCTCCGTCAAGTTCGTCAGCGAGCGCTGGCCGCGATTCGCGACGATCGGCGTGCACCGCAACGCCTCGCTGCTCACCGTGGCGTTCCTCGCGGTGCACATCCTCACCGCGGTGCTCGACCCGTACGCGCCGGTCGGCCTTTTCTCGCTGGTCGTCCCGTTCGTCTCGAGCTATCGGCCGCTGTGGCTCGGCCTGGGCACCGTCGCGTTCGACCTCTTGCTCGCACTGATCGCGACGAGTCTGCTGCGCACCCGGATTCCTTACCGCGCCTGGCGCGCAGTGCACTGGGCCGCGTACGCGTGCTGGCCGCTGGCGATCATGCACGGTCTCGGTACCGGCACCGACCCGAAGAGCCCTGCGATTCTCGCCCTCGTCGTGTTCTGCGTCGCCGCCGTGCTCGGCGCCGGCCTCTGGCGGCTCGCCTCGGGCTGGCCTCAACACGCCAGGGCCCGCCTCGCGTCCGGGCTCGCCGGCGCGATGGTCGTCATCGCGGTCGCCGCCTGGGCGCTGGCCGGGCCGCTCGCCTCGGGCTGGGCCGCGCGCGCCGGCACTCCCGCGAAACTGCTCGCCCAGGCCCGCGCGGCGGGAGCGTCCGCGCAGAACGGCTCGTCGGCCGGCCCCACGGCTTCGGGTTCGTCCGCGCTGCCCGCGCTGCCGCTGACCGCGCAGATCACCGGCACGGTCAACACGGTCGCCTCGGGCGGCCAGGCCACGGTCACGATCTCCGGATCGGGCACGGGCTCGGGCGCCGCGCCGGTCGCCTTCAAGGTCGTCCTGTCCGGTCCCGCCCTGGACGACGGCGGTGTGCAGATGACCTCCAGTCAGGTCGGCTTCGGCCCGGCCGCCGACCCGGGCCGCTACCAGGGCCGGATCGTCTCGCTCCAGGGCGGGGACCTCGCCGCCGCGCTCACCGACCGGGCCGGCTCGGCGCTGAGCCTCGCCCTGCACATCCGGATCAACGGCGGCGCCGTGACCGGAACCCTGACCGCGAGCAGCGGGAGCACCCAATGAGCCAGCCTTCTGACCCCACGGCGCAGTTGCCCACAGCGCAGTTCCCCACGGCGCAGTTCCCCACGGCCGTACCGCCGCCCGGTCTGCTCGACGGTTCCGCGCACCTTCCCACCCACGTCGCCACCTTCGGGGCGCTGCCGGCCCTCGCCGCCGAGCAGGTGCTCGCCGCGGCCGGGCGGGCGGGGCTGACCGGGCGCGGCGGCGCCGGCTTCCCGGTCGAGCGCAAAATGCGTGCCGTCGCCGCCAGCGCGGCCAAGTCGCGGCGCGGTGCACGGTCCGAGCCGGTCGTCATCGCCAACGGCTGCGAAGGCGAACCGGCCAGCGGGAAGGACGGCGCCCTGCTACGCCGGTCACCGCACCTGGTGCTGGACGGAATCGCGCTGGCCGCGCGCGCCGTCGGCGCACGGACCGCGTATCTGTGCGTGCACGAGGACGACTCCGCGGTCCGGCAGACCGTGCAGGACGCGATCGCGCAGCGCGAGGCCGTGCGTTCGGACGAGGTCGACGTCGTGGTCGTCGGCGTGCCGGCGCGCTATTCCGCCAGCGAGGAGACCGCGCTGGTGAGCGCCGTGGAAGGCGGTCCGGCGCTGCCGCGTTTCACACCGCCGCGCCCGTTCGAGCGGGGCGTCGGCGGTCGCCCGACCCTGATCAACAACGTCGAGACGCTGGCGCACCTCGCCCTGATCTGCCGGCGCGGCCCGGACTGGTTCCGCGCGGCCGGCACCCCCGACGCACCGGGCACGACGCTGGTCACGGTCAGCGGCGCGGTCGCCGCACCGTCCGTGCACGAAATCCCCCTCGGCATCCCTGTCAGTGAACTGATCGCGCTCGCCGGCGGGGCCACCGAGCCGTTGCAGGCACTGCTGGTCGGCGGCTACTTCGGTACCTGGCTGCCTGCCGCGGACGCACCGCACACTCCGGTCACCCCGCGCGGCCTGGCCGCGGCCGGCACGTCGCTGGGAGCAGGCGTCTTCGTGGCGTTCCCGCAGGCGGCCTGCGGCCTGGCGGAAACGGCCCGGGTCGCGCGCTATCTGGCGCGGCACAGCGCCGGCCAGTGCGGGCCGTGCGTCAACGGTCTGCCGGCCCTCGCGTCGGCGCTGGAAGCGCTGGCGTTCAAGGGCGACCAGCGAGCGCCCGCCTATCTGAATCGGATGACGGGCTTCGTCACGGGACGCGGCGCGTGCCGCCTCCCGGACGGCGCGACCCGGCTGATCACCAGCGCCCTGACGGTCTTCGCGCAGGACGTGCGCGCCCACGCGCGTTCCGGGCCGTGTCCGGCTGCGCGCCGGGCACCGCTGCTGCCGACCCCGGCGGAACCGGGCGCGGGCCTGGGAGCGGCATCGGCCCTGTCCGGCGCATCCGCGAGGGGAGTGGTGGCCCGGTGAGCAATCCCACGCGCGACGGCGGCGAGCCGCGCCAGCGTCTGCGCTTCAATCCGATCATGTGCAAGGCGCACGGGGTCTGCATCGAACTGCTCCCGGAACTCATCACCGCGGACCCCTGGGGCTATCCGGTTCTCGACGGACGTCCCGTTCCGCCGCGGCTGCTCGCGCACGCGAAGCGGGCGGTTCAGTCCTGCCCGACCCTCGCGCTGCTGCTGATCGACGAATAGCGGGCGGGCCCGGTGCTGTCCGGGGACACGCGAACGGAGGGCACCCGATCCGGGTGCCCTCCGCCGCTGCGGTGGGTTAGGCGGGTCTAGAAGCAGCCGGGGACGCTACCGGTCGGGCTGCAGTTGTCCGGGGTGTTGAAGAGCACGGGGCTGGAGGTGAGGTACACCGGCCCATACTCGTCGTAGATGCCGCCGCCCGCGGCGCCCGGGCCGCTGGCGGTGTTGAACATGATGGGGCTGCTGCGGAACGTGGCCGGTCCGCCGTTCTCGGAAAGGCCGCCACCGAGGCCGCCGCTCACGGTGCCGTTCGCGGTGTTGTTCCGGAACGGGCTGCTGGTGACGTTGAGAGTGCCCAGGTTGCTCACCGCACCGCCGCGGGCGGCGTCGCCGCTGGCGGTGTTGTGGCTGACCGGGCTGCTGTTCAGGTTCACGGTGCCCGAGATGTTCTCGATCGCGCCGCCGAACGTGTAGCCGCCCAGCGCCTGGTTCCCCGTGATGGGGCTGCTGTTGATCGTCAACTGGCCGTCACCGACCATCCGGGCCGCGCCACCGCCGACGGCGGAGAAGCCGAAGAGCGAGGCGTCGGCGGTGTTGTCCGTGATGTGGCTGCTGCTGAAGGTCACGGTGCCGGCGCCCTCCTCCAGGCCGCCGCCGCCGTTGCCGGCCTGGTTGCCGCTCAGTGTGCTGGTGGTGACGGTGACCGTGCCGCCGTAGTCGGCGATGCCGCCGCCGCCCTCCTGGGCCACGTTCTCGACGACTCGGGAGCCGCGGAGCGTGAGCGCCGCGCCGGCGCCGTTCACCTCGATCCCTCCGCCGTCGCCGTTCGTGGTCGAATAGGTGGCCCGTCCGCCCTTCACCGTGACGTGGACCAGGGTGAGGTTGCCCGGATCGTCGATCCTGATGATCCGGAAGTCGCCGGCGGCGCCGGCATCGCGCTGGATGGTCGCGCCGTTGCCGTCGATCGTCAGGGTCTTGTTCACGTACAGCGCCGAGTCGGTGGACGCCGGGTCGGGGGTGTCGATGCTGTAGTCGCAGAGCGGACTGAGCACCAACGTGTCACCTGACGCGGCGTTGTCCACCGCGGTCTGCAGATCGGCCCCGGCGGTCGGGCCGCAGCCTACGCTCACCGTCGCGTCAGGCGCGGAGTCGGGCGCGGAGAACGGGCTGGAGTCGGGCGCGGAGAATGCGCCGGCATCCGGCGTGGCCCGCGGAGTCATACGGACGGCGTGCGGCGGCGTGAAGACATGCGCACCGGGTGACTGGGCACCGGCGGGCAGCGAGTTGTTCGGAGCGGAGCCGCCCGGGCCCGTCGCGGCGAACGCCTGCGAAGCGCCGGCGGCCAGTATCGAGATGCTGAGGCAAGCCGTGGCCGCCGCAGCAAGAGGTCGTACGTACATCGGTCCTCCCAAGGTTTGTCGAGCTCATGGAACCTCGTGATGAAATCTCGACAACGCACGTGGGAGTCTGAAGCAAGATCACCCAGACGCACCACACCTCATGCGCGCGATCCTTGACCCGACCGTGTAAAGAACGGCCGGGCCAAGGATCCCTGACCCGTCCGAGAATCTGACGGATCCTCGGCAGTCGCGCGTCAGACCTGAGGACCAGTCGGGTCGGTGGCGCGCGCCATCCGGTCGTTCACGGTGGCGTGCTGGTTCACGGTCTCTGACGTGCCGTGTGACAGCCACTGCTCAGCGGCCCAGGCCCACACCGTCACGAAGGCGTTCGGGACGAGCTTCACCAGGTGTGACGGGGCGTAATAGTGGTAGCCGAAGCGGTAGCGGGCGTTGTTGTGCGCGTCGACGGTCGCCTCGGCGGTGGCGGTGGGCGCCGTGGCGACCAGTCCCATGTGGCTGGCCTCGCCGTCGTAGCCCAGGTACGTCACCACCATGTCGCCCGGTTGGGCAGCGGCTTCGTCGTCACCGACGTCGGTGGCCAGACCGCTGTCCATGAGGAAGTCGTAGATGGTCTTGTACTGCGGCAGCGGCGTGATCAGCAGCAGGTCGTAAACCTGGCCGTTGGGCGCGTGGTAGTGGAAGTAGTCGTCCTGCGGGGCGTCGGGGCTCAGGCCGGGAACGAGGCCGGCGGCGGCCAGCGCCCGGGCGACGAACTCGGCGCACTGGTAGTCCGGTTGCCCCGAGCCGAACGCGACGGGCGTCGAGTCGTTCCACGCGGTCCAGCTCCAGTGGTTGTCCGCGAAGTTCACCTCCAAATCCCGGGTCAGGGTGTTGCCGTCGAACTGGGAGGCCGAGAGCGCGGCCGTCCGCGTTGCCGTCTGCCGCGTGGCCTGCGCGAAGGCGGGCGCCGCGGAGAGGGTCGATCCGGCGAGGGCGAGCCCGGCGACAAGGGCCGTGGCGGGCAAGCGCCGTCGAAGAGTGTGGAGCACGGTGATATCCCCTGGTTCCTGTCTCGGCCCCTGTGGTCAGGGACCTGATCCCGAATTCAGCGCACGCGGCCGGGCGCCTGCGTCCCGGCCGAGGAGGTCCGGCCGGCCTGCTTCCGTCCCGGCCGTCAGATGCGCAGGCGCCTCATACGACCCATACGACGCTTCGAGAACGCGCCGACGGACCGTACGGCCGGATCGGTGGCGTAATCGTGACAGAACTCTGCCCCCCGAACCGCCGGGCCCCGGGGCCGGTTGGCTCAACGGGTCGACTCGGCCGCCGAGTCAGCCGCTCGAGTCAGCCGCTCGCCTCGGCGCAGCCGGGCGAGCGCGCCACGCCGAGGCGAGGGCTCATCGCCGTTCGTCGGACACGGCCACGCCCCGGCGCGTGCGCTCGCCGAGACAGCCGGTCCTGCGGTTCCTGCGCGAGCGACGGGCCGGCTCAGTCCCAGGCACGCCCGATCCGCTCCAGTTCGCCCGCGTACTCGATCTGCCGCGCCCACTGGGCCGGCCACACCTCGAACCCGTGCGCCGCCCCGGCGAACGCACCGGCCAGACTGGCGATCGAGTCGGAGTCCCCGGAGGTGGCGGCGGCCCGGCCCAGCGCCGCCACCGGATCTCCGGGATGGAGCAGGAAGCAGTGAACAGCGGTGGCCAGCGCCTCCTGCGCGATCCACCCCTCCCCGGTCGCCGCGCACGGGTCACCACCGCGATCCGGCGACGCCAGCGCGGCGTCGAGCCGGTCGAGGACCGCGACACACTCATCCCACCCGCGAGCCATGAACTGCTCCGGGCCCTCGACCCCGGGGGACTGCCACAGCTCACCGAGCCAGTCACCGTGATACACCGTGCGCTGCTCGCGACAGCGCTCGCGCAGCGTGGCCGGCAACTCGGCGGGAGCCAGGCCGGTGCGCAGCCAGTGCACCGCGAACGCCGTCAGTTCGCTGGCCGCCAGCGCCGTCGGGTGGCCGTGTGTCAGCGCGGCCTGCAACTGCGCCGCCGCCGCACGCTCGACGTCGGTCAGGCCCGGGACCAGCCCGATCGGGGCCACCCGCATGTTCGCCCCGCAGCCCTTCGACCCTCGCTCGCTCGCCTCGACCCACGACGTGCCCGCAGCGAGCCGCCCGATCGCCTGCATGCACGTCATTCCCGGCGCCCGGTCGTTCTCCGGGCTCACCGCCCAGGCCATGAACCGGACCCGGGCCTGCGGCTCCAGTCGCGCCGCCGTGAGCGGCGGCTCCTCCAGCGCCGCGAGCAGCGCGTCGGCCACGCACAACGTCATCTGGGTATCGTCGGTCACCAGAGCCGGATCGCCCTCCAGCGCTTGAGGACCACCCGGACCGTACGCGGCGACGATCTCGTCGTAGCGCATGAACTCCGTCGGCTTCCCCAAAGCATCACCGTATGCCAGCCCGAACATGCACCCGCTCGCACGACGCTGCCCGTCCACGTTCCCACCCCTTTCGGTTCGGCTTCGATTGTGGACCACCACCACGACGACCTACCAGCGCAATGCCGGACGCGATCGGTTCGGCGCAACGGACGCTGGTGCGACATGTGCCTTGAAAGCGGCGACGAGACAGGACACCCGTCTGGTCAAACGCACCGCGCTCACCCTCGGCAGCGCGAAAATCAGGGTGCTAACGCCCGAGGGCGAGTGGCCGGCGGCACTGGACCTGGTCTGCCATTACGTCGTCAGGCATTCCTACCTACCCCCCGGAGCCGTTCATCGAGGCCGTCCAGGCCGCGCGCATCGCGATCGCGTAGCACGCGTACGCAGGCTGAGTTCGTGATCTGACGTACAGCGTCGCAGTGTTCGGATGCCGGCCTGCCCGGCGCTGATCGCTTCACCCGCCGATGGCCACAGGTGCTCGCGGTGCGCCTCGCCAGCCTGGCGCGGATGACCGATTTTCATGCGCCGGACCTGTTGCCGCCGCGAGGCGGGCCGTCCGGTCGACGGCAGCCCGCAATGAGTCCCACCCGCACTGCTACACGCGGAGACATGGGATGAAAGTTTCGGCGAGTGCTGCGTTTCGCCGGAGGTTTTGGGCTATTCAGCGCGCCATTGATTGCAGGACATGGGATGAGTTGCTATGGATGTGACCGACCTGGTGGCGCTCACCGATGCGAACAGGCGCAAACATGTCGTGCGCAACACGTGTGCGCGGCGACGGTTCTGTCGGCTCCCTGCGTGCTGGGTCAACCGCGTGAAATCAAGGACAGACAGCCGAGGGAGTCGGTCGCGTATGCCGAAACGAACAACCTTCCTGGGACCCGTCGCACTCGTGACGGTCCTCATCGCGGCCGCCGCCGCCCTGGTGGTCGGGGGCGGCCTGCGCGCCACCGCGGCCACCTCACCCGGCGCGCCACTAGCCAGCACCGCCGGGTGCGGCAAGGCGCCGGCGCTGGCCAGCGGCAGCCACACCATCCAGAGCAGCGGCCAGACCCGCAGCTACATCCTTCGGCTGCCTTCCGGCTACGACCAGAACCACCCCTACCGGCTGGTCTTCGGATTCCACTGGCTCGGCGGCACCTCCAACGACGTCGACTCCGGAGGCACCGACGGATACAACTGGTCCTACTACGGCCTGCGCCGGCTGGCCGACGCCGCGGGCAACGGCACGATCTTCGTCGCCCCACAGGGCATCAACAACGGCTGGGGCAACACCAACGGCCAGGACCTCACCTTCGTCGACGACATGCTCAACCAGTTCGAGTCAGGCCTCTGCATCGACACCACGCAGATCTTCTCCTCCGGTTTCAGCTACGGCGCCGCGATGACCTACGCGCTGGCCTGCGCCCGGCCGAACGTCTTCCGCGCGGTCGCGGTCTACTCGGGGGCGAACCTGAGCGGATGCAACCCCGGTACCCAGCCGGTCGCCTACATCGGACTGCACGGCATCCGCGACAACGTCCTGCCCATCGCGAACGGCCGCACGCTGCGTGACACCTTCGTCAGGAACAACCACTGCACCCCGCAGAACCCGCCGGAACCGGCGTACGGGAGCCTGACGCACATCGTCACCGCGTACTCGGGCTGCCTGCCCGGTTACCCGGTGGTCTGGGCCGCGTTCGACGGAGCGGGCCACGACCCCGGCCCCATCGACGGCAGCACCGGCGACGGCTGGCACACCTGGACCTCCGGCGTCGTCTGGAACTTCTTCACCCAGTTCCAATCCGGCACTTCGTCGTCCTCGGCGTCGGCCAGTGCATCGGCCAGCGCATCGGCCAGTGCATCGGCCAGCGCGTCGGCCAGTGCATCGCCTTCGCCGTCGAGTTCTTCGGTGTCCGGCGGGGCGTGCAGCGCCGCCTACCAGACGGTCAACTCGTGGCCAGGCGGGTTCCAGGGGCAGGTCACGGTGACCGCCGGCAGTTCGGCCATCAACAGCTGGACCGTGCGGTGGACACTCGGCGCAGGCCAAACGATCACCCAGGCATGGAGCGGAACCCTCACGACAAGCGGGTCGTCCGTATCGGTCGGCAACGCCTCGTACAACGGCTCGCTACAGCCGTCCGCGGCGACCACGTTCGGCTTCCTCGCCAACGGCACACCGTCAACCCCGACGCTCAGCTGCACAAGTCCGTAGCACCGAAGGGATCGTCGTCATCGCCACGGCGCTCGTCGTGGTCAATGCCGGCGTCTCGGCCGCGGGTTCGTCGCAGCGGCGTTAGGCGCGGCATTCGTCCCGGGTGCCGTGGACCTGCTGTTGCTTCTGTGTGGACCGGGGTCTCAGTCGACTCCGCTACGGCGAACAGCCGTCGTGCGACCCCGGTTCGCAGACTCGTCTCAACGATGGTTACGACATATCAGATCTGAGTCACTCCGCTCGAGATCGGGCTGCGGCGCCTCCGCAGCGGGATCACCGACGAAGGGGATGCCATGACGCCACAGCCGAAGCGTCGCGACGTGCTGAGAATCGGTACCGGCCTCGGTGCGTTCACCTTGCTTGGCAGCTCGCCGGGCGCTGCTGCGCAGGCAGCTTCCGCCGCCGCCATCGGGACGCCGCTGCGGCCCGATGCGCCGGTCCTCGTGCCCGGTTCGGCTGCCACCACGCTCTGGTACCAGTCACCCGGGTCCGAATCGGCCGTCATGCAGGAGGGCCTGCCGATCGGCAACGGCCGACTCGGTGCGATGGTGACCGGTGATCCCGCGGCGGACGCGTACTTCCTCACCGAGACGAGTCTGTGGACCGGGGGAGCCAACGCGAGCCTGGGCAGCGATGGCCAGTTCTCTTACGACGCGAGCGGATTCGGGTCCTTCCAGTCCCTGGCCAGGGCCCACGTGAACGTCCCGGCTCATACCCTTTCGGCGGTCTCCGGCTACCGTCGCATCCTGGATCTGAGCAACGGCTACGTCTCCGCGACCTACCAGACCGGCGGCGTCACGTATACGCGCGAGGCGTACGCCAGCCGTCCCGACGACGTCGTGATCGTCCGCCTCAAGCAGAGCGGCGGCGGCATCTACACCGGCAGCGTGGTTCTGAGCGGCACGCATGGCGAGAGCACCCACGCCGATTCGAGCGCGATGACCGCGTCGTTCACGGGCAGCCTGGCCAACGGCCTGGCCTACGCCTGTGTGGCGGCCGTCGCGGCGAGCGGCGGGGCACTGTCGGTGAACGGCGCTGCGGTGACGTTCACAGGATGCAGCGAAGTTGTCATCGTGTTCTGCGGTGGCACGAACTACACGCCGAACGCCGCGGTCAACTATCGCGACACGAACATCAACCCGCTTAGCGTTGCGCTGGGTAAGGCGCGTGCTGCCGCCGGGGTGTCCGCGGATTCCCTGTTGGCCACGCATGTCGCCGACTATCAGGCGCTCTACGACACCGTGACGGTGAACCTCGGCACGTCGACGACTGCCCAACGCGCCATGGACACCGGCTCGCGACTCGCGGCACGCGCCGCGAGTGGCGCATCGCCCGACCCGGAACTGGAGGCGAGCTACCTCCAGTTCGGCCGATACCTGGCGATCACCGGCTCGCGCGGAAACCTGCCGGCGAACCTGCAGGGAGTCTGGCTGGACAACAACAACCCGGCCTGGATGAGCGACTACCACACCGATATCAATATTCAGATGAACTACTGGCTCGCGGACCGCGTCGGCCTTCCCTCGTGCTTCGAGGTCTTCGCTGACTACTGTCTCGCGCAACTGCCCGGCTGGACTGCTACCACGCAATCCCTCTTTCAGGACTCGCGTAACGGTTTCCGCAATTCGAGCGGCCGGGTTGCGGGCTGGACGACCGCGATCAGCGCGAACATCTGGGGAGGCGGTGGCTGGTGGTGGCACCCGGCCGGCGGAGCGTGGATCAGCAACACGCTCTACGACCACTATCTGTACACGCAGGACACCGCCTATCTCCAGAAGATCTACCCGCTGCTGAAGGGAGCCTGCCAGTTCTGGGAGGCGCGGCTGATCACCGATCCGGGTACCGGTCTGCTCATAGACGACAGCGACTGGTCGCCGGAACAGGGTCCGACGAACGCCAAGGGCATCACCTACGCACAGGAACTGGTGTGGCAGCTGTTCGCGAACTACGCAGCCGCGGCGGCGACCCTCGGCCAGGACGCCGCCTACGCGGCCACGATCAGCGCTCTGCGGGCCAAGCTCTATCTCCCCAAGGTCAGTCCGACCACCGGATGGCTTGAGGAGTGGATGACCCCTGACAACCTCGGCGACCCGGCGCACCGGCATCTCTCCCCGCTGATCGGTCTCTTCCCGGGGGACCGCATCACGGCCGACCAAAGCCCGGCGGCGCTGCTCACCGGCGTGACCAACCTTCTCACCGCTCGCGGCATGAGCACATACGGCTGGGGCATGGCCTGGCGCGCCGCCTGCTGGGCGCGACTGAAGAACCCTGACAAGGCATATCAAGCGGTGATGACCGTCCTGCGCCCGTCCGTGAACTACGGCAACGGCGCCGCGATCAACATGTTCGACATGTACAACCTGAGCAGCAGCAGCTCGGTGTTCCAGATCGACGCCAACTTCGGCACGCCGAGCGCCATGCTCGAAATGCTGCTGTACTCCCGGCCGGGGCTGATCGAACTGCTGCCCGCGACGCCGTCGGCCTGGTCGGCTTCCGGCAGCGTCACCGGCGTGCCCGCGCGCGGTGCCTTCACCGTGGACATCACCTGGAGCGCGGGCCGGGTCACGTCCGCGACGATCCATGGAAAGCCGGGAGCCATGACCACGGTCAAGGCCGGCACGTGGAGCCAGTCCGTGACCATCGGCGCCGACGGCGCCACGACGGTCACGCCGAATGTGCCGGTCAGCACGACGTACAAGCTGGTCAACCGGCGCAGCGGAAAGGCCCTGGACGATCCCGGCGCCTCGAAGAGCGCGGGCACGGCGCTGATCCAATGGAGCGTCAACGACGGCGCCAACCAGCACTGGACGTTCGCCCCCGCGGCCGCCGGCGGCACCTTCACGATCACGAACGTCGCCTCCGGCCTGCTCGTCGACGTCAACGGCGGTTCCACGGCCGACGACGTCCCGATCATTCAGTGGTCGGCCGACGGCGGCACCAATCAGCTCTGGACGCTCGTGGACGCCGGCGGCGGATTCACCAAGCTGGTCAGCGTGCGCAGCGGCAAGGTCATCGGGGTGCGCGGCGATTCGACCGCTGACAACGCCGCGATCGTGCAGCAGACCGACACCGGCGACATCAGCCAGCACTGGCAAATGGTCGCCATATAGATTGGGTGCGGCTCCTTGAGGGTGCGTCAGATGGGTATCAAGCGATCGAGATATCGTGAGGCGTGGACGCGTTCGTGTTCGCGTTGCAGGTGGTAGTCCCAGTAGGCGTCGAGGTCGCCATTGGCGTGCAGGGCGCGCAGGCGCAGGACGGCTTCGGCACCGGCCAGACCC
>NZ_JAGSXH010000131.1 GCF_018283645.1 Actinocrinis puniceicyclus
AACAACAATCAGCAGTGGAACGCGATCATGGCTACTGCCGTGGTCGCCTCGATCCCCGCCACCGTCCTGCTGATCCTCGCCCAGCGTTACGTCGCCGCCGGAGTCACCGCCGGCGCCGTCAAGGACTGAAACCGGGCACTGACAGCGAGTACTGACAGCGAGTACTGAAACCTGGTCGCGTGCGCGTCCCCGCGAGAACGGGCGGCCCCGGGATCCGCTCTGGATCCCGGGCCCGCCCGGCACAGTCACGACCGCGGCATCAGCCGCCTGTCAGATCAGTACGCTGCCGACACACGATCAGCCCACGAACGCGGCCAGGCCGTCAGGCGTTCCCCAGCCGGTCGGGCCGTCGTAGCCGACCTCTGCCGTGCACAGGTAGGCCGGGGAACAGGAGGTGGTCGAGCCGGCGGTCACGTCATACAGCGAACCGGTGTGGCTGTAGACGTCCGACGCCGGGTAGGTGCTGGCGCCCGGAGCGCCGGCGTCCGCGTACACGGCGGCGATCAGCGGCGAGGCGACGCTGGTGCCTCCGTACACGGTCCACCCGTTGGCGCCGTAGGTCTGATAGACCGAATTCGATGAAAGCCGCGCACTCCGTAGTGGGAGCCGCGGATTGCGCAGAACGTAGCGAGGGGCGTCAAGACAGGCAAGGCAACCGGCGATTATTCGCCGATTCGTAACGTGCGTGCTCCGCCGATTCGCTCGCCCACCCGGCCCCGCCGACCCGGCCCGCGGAGGCAAACCCGCGCCCCGCCCGGCAGCTGACGACACGACACCGATTCAGTAGCGAGGTTGCTTCCCTCAGTAACCGGCGGCCCCTACAGTGAGCCCGGGGATGGGACCTCGCAGCGCTCAGCGCAGCGCCCGCGGCTCCGGCGTGCCGGAAACGCGGACGCCCGCCGCGCGCTCCCGATTAGGAGGCCAATGTGCGACCGAGTGTGAGAGATCCTCGCCACCGGCTCACCGTCCCGCTGCTGTCGGCCCTCGCGGTCATCGCCGCGTCAGCGGTCGCCGTCAGCGGGCCGCCCGCCGCCGCGTCCAGCAGCGCCCTGGACCCGGGTGTCGGCGTCGTCCCACAGGGACTGCAGAGCAACACCCAGTTCGCCGCAAGCTACACCGCGCACCACGTCACCAACACGACGGCGACCACCACGCAGACCAGCTGCTACCGCCCCGAGGTCAGCTATTTCACCAGCCTCGGCCCGAACGACGGCTACAGCGGCATGTCGTCGTGCCCAGGCGCGACCACCGGTGAGGACATCGGCACCACGCCGTACGCCACCCAGAGCGGATCCAACCCCGGCTACCCGGCCTCGGGGCCGATGCTGGTCAAGGACCACGCCGAGTCGGACCTGCGCGTCGACCCGACCGATCCGCAGCACCTGATCGGCTCGTCGAAGTGGATCGTCAGCGCCGAGGGCTACAACCACCTGCTCGGCTTCTACGAGTCCTTCGACGGCGGCAAGACCTGGTCCGTGTCCGGGCACATCCCCGGATTCGAGGGCTGGACCGACAACACCGACCCGGTCGGCGCCTTCGACAGCTACGGCGACTACTACTCGCTGACGCTGAACTACCAGTTCTTCTACAACGCCGACGGTTCGCACAACTACTCGGTCGGCACCTCGCGGGAGCCCAACCCGGCGGAGCCCTCCGAAGTGATCGCGATGGCGGTGCGCCCGCACGGCGCGACCACCGCCACGCAGTGGACCACCACGGTCGGCGGCCACCCGGACGTGCTCGCGTCCTACGACTCGCTGGGCAACAGCGCCGACAAGCAGTGGCTCACCATCGACACCAACCCGGGCAGCGCGCACTTCAACCGCGTGTACGCGATGTGGGTCGACTTCCACTATCTGACACCGGTCCCCTACGTCTCCTACGCCGACGCCCTGCCCGGCGGACAGCACACCGCGTGGTCGAAGCCGCAGCCGCTGCCGGTTCCGCCACACACGCCGACCGGTGCGACCTACCTGCTTCCGCACGTCGCCGCGGACGGCACGGTGTACACGACGGTCACCAACTCGGACCCGGCGCACCAGTACGCCAGCGACGACATCTTCGTCGACGCCTCCACCGACGGCGGCGCGACCTGGTCGACCGTCGGGACGCCGGTGCCTTCCGTGACCCCGCCGCCGTATACGTACGCGAACACCACGTTCCGCGACGGCATCGAGGACACCTTCACCGTCGGGCCGAACGCCGTCTCGGGCCACTACCCGCTGTACGTCTCGTATGAGGACTACAGCGCGGGTGTCGACAACGTGATGCTGACCGCCTCCTACGACGGCGGTGCGACGTGGACCGGGCCGATTCAGGTCGACGACAACGCCGCGGCGGCCGACGAGTTCCAGCCGAACCTGACCGCGGCGGGTGACGGCACCGTGTCCGTGGCCTTCTACGACCGCAGGCTGGCGTGCCCGGCGGCGGGAACCGCCGAGGCGAAGGCCGCCGGTCTCGCGCTCGATCGGGTCAACTCGAGCTACCCCGGATCGCTGCCGCCGTACAGCGCGGCGAACTACTGCATCGACACGGCCGTCCAGTTCTACGACGCGTCGTTGCGCCCGCTGGGCAACAACATCCGCCTCTCGGCGCACGCCTTCGACCCGCAGCTCAACTCGCCGCACCCGGGGAGCGCAGGCAGCGCGACCACGTTCCTCGGCGACTACTTCGGCAACATCACCGCGGCGACGTCCGGCGCGGCCGTCGACTACACCACCTCCGTCACGACGTACAACGACGGCACGAACCCGAAGAACCAGCAGCAGCAGCTCATCGCGCAGGTCGCCATTCCGTGACGGACCGCGGCTGCGTCTGGACGGTGCGGCCGTCCGGACGCAGCCGTACGCGCCGTCACCTCATGGCGAGCAGCGCGCCGGGAGCGGGCGTATGCCGGTGATCGGCGATGTACGGCCGCGTACGGCGATGTACGGCCGCGTACGGCGGCGTACGGAATCCGCGGTCTCCTTGCCGGCCCGCTGCCAGCATGGACCGGCGATCCCCCGCCGGGGATCGCGTCCGCCTCACGCCACGTCATTGCCTGGCGTTCCCGGGAAGGTCTGCCGATGATCAAGAGGGGTCTGCACAAGAGAGCGGCCGCGCTCTGCTCGGCGGTGGCCACCGTCGGGCTGGCTTCGCTGGCCGTCGCGCCGCCCGCCTCCGCCGACACCATGCGCACGCTGAACCTGGCGATCACCTGCGAGACCGGGCTGGCGTACGGCCTGGAGGTCGACACCGGCTCCGGCTGGTACTTCCCGAACGGTTCCAGCTACGTCAGCGGCAACTACAAGTACTTCACCGTCTACATCCCCGCCAGCGCAAGCCTCCTCGAATACCAGCCCACGTACTGCGACAACCAGCCGACGGCCAACAGCCAGCCCATGTGGGAGGGCTACTCCTACAGCATCACCCCGGGCACCTCGACCATCAACGCGACCGGGTACGTCACCGACTACTCCTACAGCGTCGGCTACGGGTACAGCTACCTCTTCTACTTCTGCGCCATCAACTCGCTGAGCTACAGCTGACCGGGCCGTGGCGGCTCCGTCGCCTGTCCCACAGGTCAGGGGGGACGACGGAGACGTAACGGGACGTAATGAAGACGTATACATACGGATGGGGCGCGCATCCGGAAGGTCGGCCCAGCGGACGACGGTAACGCGCAGCGGGTTCGGGGCACCTGTCTCCATATGCGCTCCGACACTGCGGCGAGAGTCGTCGCGCCCGACGGCTTGATCGTCGGGCGGTATCGTCTGCTGGGCCCGCTCGGTGCGGGCGCCAGCGCGACCGTGTGGGCGGCCGTGGACGAGACGCTGGGCCGGCAGGTGGCGCTCAAGCTGCTGTCCGGCCCGACGGCCTTCGACGATGCCGATCGGGACCAGTTGCGCACCGAGGCCCGGGCGCTGGCGTCGCTGGCGCATCCGCGCATCATCGTCGTGTTCGACTACCTGGAGGCGCCGGGCCTGGACCGGTCGGTGCAGCCCGTCCTGGTCACCGAGTTGCTCGAGGGCCGGGACCTGGCCGCGCGGCTGGAGGAGGGGCCGCTGCCGTGGCCGACCGCGCTCGGCGTCTGCGGTCAGCTCGCCGAGGCGTTGGCCGCCGCGCACGCGGCGGGAATCGTGCACCGGGACGTCGCGCCGGCCAACGTGATGCTCACCGTCGGGGGCGTCAAACTACTGGACTTCGGGATCGCGCAGGGCCCCGCAGACCGCCGCGATCCGGACGCAATGGCCGTGGGAACTCCGGTCACCATGGCACCGGAGCAGTTGCGCGGGCACCCGGCGCTTCCCGCGTCGGACATGTACGCGCTCGGCTGCACGCTGTACTGGTGCCTGACCGGGCGGCCGCCGTTCCCGAACAAGGACGTGGCCGGCCTCGGCGCGGCGCACCTGCGCAAGGCGCCGCCGCCGCTCGGGATCAACGGCCTTCCGGTGGGTGTCGAGAGCTTCTATCTCGCCTGCCTGGCCAAGAATCCGGCCGCTCGGCCGACCGCGCAGCAGGCTGCCGGCCTGCTCGCGCCGTACACGCGCACGATCTCGGGCGGCTCGGCGCCGCAAGCGGCGGCCGCGCCGGCGCCGGGACCGGCCGGCGGCGAAGACGCGACGCAACTGCTTCCCGCGGTCACCGACCCGGGTGATGGCGCGGCCGTCGGCTTTGCCGCGGCCGTTCCCGCAGCTGACGACGCCGCAGCTGACGACCCCACCGCGATCACCCAGTTCGTTCCGGGCCATGGGGTGACCAGTCACGCCGGGCGGCGGCGGCCGACAGACCGTCGCAAGGTACTGCCGGGGGTGCTGGTGGTCGTGGCGCTGGCCGCCGTGATCGCGGTGCTGGTGGGACTGGCTCACGCGATTGGTGGGGGCGACGGCGCGGCCGCGCCGAGCCTGAGCGGGAGCGCCGGGGCGTCGCAGGCCGCCTCGAACGCGAGCACTCCGGCGGATTCCGCGACACCGACGGGCACGGACGGCGCCACGCCGAGCGCGTCCGCGTCCGCGTCGCCGACCGTGTCGGCGCCGACTCCGGCGAACTCGAAGGCGAACCCGTTCGCGCAGGCTTTCCCGGATCCGGCCACGGACCCGAGCGGCTACCTTCAGGCGCTGTCCCAGCAGGTGCGCGGGTTCGTCGCGCAGGGCCCGCGAACGCTGCAATCCGGCGCCGGCCAGGACCTGCTCAATGGCATCGGCACGGTGCAGAACAGCGTGGCGTCCGCGCAGCAGAGCCGCGGCAGGAAGCAGTGGCGCACGGTGCAGAGCCAGATCGCCAACCTGGAGCAGCTGGTTTCCAACGACGCCGCGGCCGGCGCGGCGTCTCAGGCCGTGGCCAATGCCTTGACCGGTGAACTGCAACAGCTCGCCGCGAATCTACCCACCCTGGGCTGAGCCCGGGCGGGCATCGGCCATCGGTCGCGGGTGCCGTCGCGGGTGCCGTCGCGGTCGCGGTGCGCGCGGGCACGCACAGTAGCCCCTTTATTCCGGTCATCACAAGGAACGATTGATCGCACGCGAACGACTGTCCTCAAGCGAACTGGCTGTCTGTCAGGTGGTTTCCTGCTACGGTCGGGGATGACGTCGGTGGGGATCGCGTCGCGGGTCCGGTGACGGCTCCGGTGGGTGGGGTTGGGGAGGGTGGCCGTGCGCCGTTTCCTGGTCGGCTCGGTAGTGGTCTCGACACTCGTGGCCGGTTTCGCCGCGTGGGCGCCGCCCGCGCGCGCCGCGTCGATCGATCCGTCCGCGGTGACGGCGAGCGTCCAGGGCCTGAACGTCGCGGTGTCGTGGGCCGACGGCGATACCGCCGGGGTCACCGGGTACACCGTCTCCACCGTTCCGCAGTCCCCGGTCGTGACGGTGCCGCCCGGCGCCACCTCCGCGGTGCTGACCGGCACGCGCCCGGGGATCTCGTACACCGTGCAGGTCGCGGCGCAGACCGGCGCGGGCGCCGGAACCCAGGTCGCCGCGCCGAGTCCGGTGACCACACATGCGCCCGGCGGCTCCTACGTCGCGCTGAATCCGGCCCGGCTGCTGGACACACGGATCGGGCTCGGCGCACCCGCCGGCGTGACGCAGCTGGTTTCGCTCACGGTCACGGGGCGCGGCGGCGTACCCGCCACCGGGGTCTCCGCGGTCGCGCTGAACGTCACGGTCACGACTCCGCAGGGCGGCGGCTACCTCACCGCGTACCCGGCGGGCGTGTCCCGGCCGCTGGCCTCGAACGTCAACTTCATCGCCGGGCAGAACCAGGCCAACCTCGTCGTCGTGCGGGTCGGCACCGGCGGCCAGGTCGAGCTCTACAGCTCCGCGCCCGCGCAACTCGTCGCGGACGTCTCCGGTTACTACACGACCGCGGCCGCCGCGTCGCCGAGCACAGGGCTCTACCACGCGCTGCCGCCTTCGCGCCTGCTGGACACCCGCGACGGGACCGGTGTGCCCGCCGGCGCCGTCGGCACCGGCCAGTCGATCAACCTGCAGGTGACCGGAGTCGGCGGGGTGCCCGCGACCGGCGTGTCAGCCGTCGTGCTCAACACCACCGTGACCGCGCCGACCACCGGCGGCTACGTGACCGTCTACCCGGCCGGGACGACGCGGCCGACCACCTCGACGCTGAACTTCACCGCGAACGAGATCGTCGCTAACCGCGTGGTGGTGCGCGTCGGCAAGGGCGGCATGGTCTCGCTGTACAACTACTACGGCAACACGCACCTGGTCGCGGACGTGACCGGCTGGTACACGGACGGCAGCGACGCCTCAGCGGGCGGTTCGTACTACGTCGCGCTGCCGCCGTACCGGCTCGTGGACACCCGTTACGGCACCGGTGCGCCGAAGGCGCCGATCGGTCCGGGCGGTGTGCTCCCGGCGCAGGTCGCCGGCGTGGACGGGGTGCCGGCCGCGAGTTCGTCGATGCCCGCGACCGGTGCCGCGCTGACCGTGACCGAGGCGGGCAACACCATCGGGATGTACGCGACCGTCTACCCGTCGCTCGCGGCACGCCCCCTCGCGTCGGACCTCAACGCCCCACTCGGGCGTGTCATGGCGAACCTGACACTCGGCGCGCTCGGTGTGGACGGCGCCGTGGACGTCTACAACTACAGCGGCGACACCGAATTCATCGTCGACCTGTCCGGGTACTTCATCGGTGACGTGCACATCCCCAGCTCGACTGTCACGCCCGCGCCGGGCGCCGTCACGTCCGTGACGCAGGGCTCGGACGGGCCCTCCTCGGTCACCATCGCGGCCGGGAATCCGGCGCCCGGCATCGGGCAGGTCATCGCGGCCGGGTCCAGCGCGGCGGCTCCCGGCGGCGTACTGGGCCAGGTCACCTCGGTGTCGACCGACAGCGCCGGGGCGAGCGTCGCGGCGCTGCAACCGGCCACGCTGCAGCAGGCGCTCGGCAACGCGGACATCGCACTGAACGTGCCGCTCGGCGCGGCCGACGTGGTCACCACGCAGACGAGCGCGCGCAGCGCGCCGCAAGCGACCGGCGGCGGCTCGGGCGGGTACAGCGGCGTCGTGGACGAGGCGCAGCTGCGGGCGCGGGTCACCGCTCGCGACAGCGGCACCCCGATCAACGCCTCGGGCGGCGGTGCGTGCTCGGGCGATCACGGGTCCACCGTCGCGGTGACCGCGAGCTTCACCACGGCGCTGGTCTTCGAGGCGCACCTGGGCCATCGCGGTTTCGTCCCGACGCTCAGCGCGAAGGCCGGCATCGACATCGCCGAGCAGCTCGGCGCCTCGGTGGCGTACACCGGGAGTGTCGCGTGCCAGTGGAGCGCGCAGCTGGCCAAGTACACGTTCCGGCCGGTCGAGTTCGCGGTCGGCGACGTGCCGGTGGTCATCGTGCCCGTATTCACTCTCACGATGCGCGGCAGCGCGCAGGGCAGCGCTGAGGTGTCCGCGTCGATCAGCCAGAGCGTGCACGCGCAGGCCGGCATCGCCTACCAGGACAACTCGGTGACGCCCTATCAGGGCCTCAGCAACTCGGTCAGCCACACCGAGCCCGGTATCACCGCCGCGAACGCGGACGTGTCGGTGGCCGTGACCGGCGACCTGGAAGGGAAGCTGTACGGCATCGCCGGTCCCGAGGCCGCGCTGACCGTGACGCTGGCCGCGCACGCGGACGTCACCGCGAGTCCGTGGTGGCAGCTGACGCTCAGCATCGACGCCGACGCCGCCCTGCACATCAGGATACTGATATTCCATCTGGATCTGAGCCAGTCGTTCAACCTGGCCTCGTTCGTCCTGGCGCAGGCTGCCGGCGCGGCGACGAGTTCACCTCCGGTGATCGTGACCACGAGCCTGCCGGACGCGGTGACCGGCCAGTCCTACAGCACCCAGCTGACCACGGCCGATCACCGCACCGGATCGTGGTCGGTGGTCTCGGGTTCGCTGCCGGCCGGACTGCACCTGTCCGGTTACACCGTCTCCGGCACGCCGACGACGGCCGGCACCGCGCACTTCACCCTCGGGTTCACCGACACGACGGGGCACAGCGTGCAGGCCGCCGCGACGCTCACCGTGGATCAGGGTTCGACTCCGAGCACGGGCGCGCTGTCGGGCCGGGTGACCGACTCGCGCGGCGACCCGCTCGCCGCCGTGAGCGTCCAGCTCTACCAGTGCAGCCCGTACTGCGTCAGCGGCCCGATCAACTTCGCGAGCACGGCCGCTGACGGTACGTACTCGTTCACCGGCGTCGCGACCGGGACCGGATACGTGGTCTGCTTCGATGGTTCGAACGCGACCGGCGGTGTCTCCGACGCCACCGGCTACGTGTTCACCTGCTACGGCTACAGCGCCACGAACAACCAGGCGACCCGGTTGACCGTGAACGGCGGCCTGACCACCACGGGGGTCGGGGCGTGGCTGGTCACGGGCGGCGCGGTCAGCGGCCATGTCACCGACAGCGGCGGCCACGCGCTCGCGAACGACGCTTTCGGCGGGGCGCTGACCTACTCCATGGGCGGCCTGCTGCCGGATCCCACGCGTACGCCCACCGCGTACACGGACGGGAGCGGCAACTACCGGATCAAGGGCATCGACCAGAACTACTACGCGATCTGCTTCGAGGGCGACGTGTATCCGGTCGGGCCCGGTAACACCGGCTACGGCAGCAACTGTTACGGCAACCTGGCGGTCTCTGTCTCGATGAACAACGCCATCCCGGTGACCGCGGGCGAGACCGATACCGGGATCGGGATCGCGCTCGGCCCGGGGGCGGCGCTCTCGGGCAGGGTGACGGACAAGAGCGGCAACGCGCTGGAGAACGTCACCGTGTATGTGAGCGGGCAGTCCGCCGTCAATTCGACGAACCCCGCGTACGACTCGGATTACTACGTCGCCGACACCGCCCCGGACGGCACGTACGTGGTCGGGAACCTGACGCCCGGCACGGACTATGACGTCTGTTTCGACGGCACGTACGCGACCGGCGCGGCAAGTGCGCCCTATGGTTACGCGTTCGGCTGCTACAACGGCGCTTCGGGCTACAACGACGCGACCTTGGTGCCGTTGACCACTGCGGGACAGTACCTCACCGGTATCAATGGCAGTCTCGCGGCGAACACGTCGCCGCCTGCGACTCTCACCGCGGGTGTGCGTTCCCGTCTGGCTCCGCCGGCCGGTCCGGGTGCGAAGCGGACTGTCGTGCTGCCTGCGCCGCCGGTCAAGCGCCGGTGACCGTGTTCAGGCCCGCTCGTGACCTGGTCAAGCGCCGGTGACGGTGTCGAGGTGCCGTAGCTGCCGGTCGAGCTGTTTGACGTGCGTGGACGTCGGCCCGTAGGCGGCCGCGTAGAGGGCGCGCACGGCGTGGAACTCGGCGCGCGCGTCCTCGACGCGGCCGGTGGCGGCCAGCATCATGGCGATCAGGTAGCGGGCATCGCGGTACTGCTCGGCGCGCACCAGCGCGTCGGCGTCCGCGGGCGTGCCACTGCCCGCGGAGTTGCTGTCCGCGGAGCTGTTGTCCGTCGAGCGCCTGTCCGCTGAGCCGGTCAGGTGCGTGTGCTCGACGTAGAAGCGCAGGCGGGCCAGTGCCTTGTCCGCTTCACCGAGCTCCGCGTAGCAGTACCCTGCGTAATAGCTGCATTCGGCGACCAGGGGTGATTCGTCTCCGAGTCCGTGTGCGAACTGCGCGCCGACTCCGTCGAACAGGGGCGCGGCCCGCGTGTATTCGTCAGCTGAGAACAGCGTCCCGGCGAGGGCGTGCCGTAGTTCGAGCGCGAGGATCGGGTCGTGTTCGGCGCGTGCCACGCCGTCGCTCAGCAGGTCGATCGCGCGTTGCGGCTGTTCGGCTTCGGCGAGCAGCCCGGCCCGCGCGATCAGGTCTTGCGCTTCGGCTTCGGTGAGCGGCGGCCCGGCGGCGGGTCGCGATCGCGGCCGGGCTTGCGGCGCGTAGGTGCGCGACGCCAGGGGGCGCCGGAAGGGCAGCGTCGGATCGGTGGCGGCATCAGCAGTGCCGCCACGCCGCGCGGCATCTCGGGGCCGCGCGGCCGCGATGGGGAGTAAAGCCTCGTATACGCTTTCCGCTGCGGGCCGTTCGCCGGGGTCTTTGGCGAGCATCGCCCGCACCAGTTCGTCGAGCGCGGCCGGCGCGTCGGCGCGGCGTTCGCGCACGGAGGGCACGGGTGCGAGCAGGTGCTGTTCCCGGTAGCTGCGGCCGTGGCGTTCGTCGTAGGGCGGGTGTCCGGTGAGCAGTTCGTGCAGGAGGCAGCCGAGCGAGTAGACGTCGCTGGGCGGGCCGATGGGCCGGTCGATGGACTGCTCGGGGGACATGTACGGCGGGGTGCCGACGGTCCGGTCGATCTGGGTGAGCCGTGGCAGCGCCCCGGCGCCTTTGAGGATGGCGATGCCGAAGTCGAGCACTTTGACGAGGCCGCCGCCGACGAGCATCACGTTTTCGGGTTTGATGTCGCGGTGTACCACGTCGACTTGGTGTACGTCGGCGAGGGTCGCGGCGATCTGGGCGGCGATGGCGGCGGCCCAGGGCACGGCGGCTGGTTCGTCGGCGCGCCGGCCCGCGTTGATCAGGTCGCGCAGGGTGCTGCCGGTGAGCATCTGCATGACGAGGTAGAGGCGGTCGGTGTGTGCTTCGACGCCGGTGTCGTAGACGGCGGGGATGCCGGGGTGTTCGAGGCGCGCGGTGGTGCGGATTTCGCGCAGGAACCGTTGCCGGTCGCGTTCGTGGTCTTCGGCGATCTGCCGCGCTTCGGGGCCGCCCGGTGGTGCTGGGTGTGCGGGGGTGGGCAGCATGACTTTGACGGCGACGCGCCGGTCGAGCCGTTCGTCGTAGCCGTGCCAGACCTGGCTCATACCGCCGGTGCCGAGGATGCCGTCCATCCGGTAGCGCCCGGCCAGCAGCCACTGCGCCGGCGTGTCGCCTCCGCCGACCGTGCCGCCTCCAGCGCCGCCTGCCGTGCCGTCTCCCGTCCCACCTCCAGCGTCGTCATTCGCGCCGTGGCCGGTTTCGGAACCTGCGCGCATGTGGCCCACCCCGTCACTCACGCCTGCCCGCTTCCCTTCATGTGTCGCCCCCTCGCGCGCGATGCCACCGCCTGCCGGCCGCCGCGTCGTCAGCGTTCGCCGGTGCGTTCGCCGGTGCGGGTGTCACGCAGGGCACGCATACGGCTGATCGCTTCGTCTCGCATGGGCGAGGTGATCAGCTGGAACGCGCGTTTGCGCATGGTCTGCCGCAGCACGCTCTTGAACTCGGGATTGTCGAAGTACAGTCGGCCGAACTCGGCGTTGCGGTCCATGTTCTCGCCCACGATCTGGTCGAGTTGCCCGTCGGCGACCTGGTTGAACTTCTCCTCGTCGTTCATCAGCGCGATCTGTTGCATGCGCGGGTTTTCGGCGAGGGTGACGATCTGCTGGACGACGAGCAGTTGGTGCGCGGTGCCGAGGTCGAGCCCGAATTTGCGGTTGAGTTCTTCGATGACCTCGCTCAGCGGCTCCTCTTCGACGCGGCGGGCCGCGCCGCCGTCGAGCGAGAAGCCGGGGATCAGCTGGTCGCCGGAGGGGGAGAGGCTGAGGCGTTCCTGGCCGATCTTGTTGAGCGCGAGGTGCGAGAGGTCGGTGTCGCCGATGTCGACGCTGGGGCCCGGGCGGCGCGGCAGCCGGTTGAGCAGCACCCTGCCGTACTGGTAGAGCCGTTCGAGGTCTTCGTCGGCGAACCCGACGACTTGGGCGAGCAGGCCGTAGGCGCGCACGTAGTCGCTCAGCGCGGAGCGGAACTCCTCCGCGTTCTCCCGGTCGGCTTCGGCGAGTTCGGTGAAGCGGTCGACCGCGGGTTGCAGGTACCGGTACAGCCGCGCGTGGATCTGCGTGTCCTTGAGCAGCGGGTCGGCTCGGCGCGCGGCTTCGAGTTCGCGTACGAAGGCGTCCATCTCGGAGACGACGAGGAGCCGGAAGTCCATGGCTTCGCGCTGCTTGTCGTAGAGCAGGTTGGGGTCTTCGGGTTCGGTGATGGTGGTCTCGAAGTAGGGCCGGAAGGCTTCCTGGATCGCGGTTGCTTCGTTGGCGAAGTCGAGGACGAAAACATCCGCCTGGGTCTTCGCCGGGTGCGTGCGGTTCAGGCGGGAGAGGGTCTGGACCGCGGCGACGTCCTTGAGCGGCTTGTCCACGTACATGGCGGTCAGTAGCGGCTGGTCGAAGCCGGTCTGGTATTTCTCGGCGACGACGAGGATCCGGTACTCGGTCTTCCGGTGCACGGCCGCGTCTTTGTCGTCGACCGCGGTGTAGTCGAACTTTCCGGGCAGCGCGGCCTCGCCGAAGCCGTTGAGCTGTGTCTCGGTGTAGTCGACGTCGTCGACGGTGAGTTTGCCGGAGAAGGCGACGAGCGGGGTGCAGTCGGTGGCTTCGAGTTGCGCGACGTACTTGCTGATCGCCTGGTACAGCCGCAGCGCGTGTTCGCGGGAGCGGGTGACGACCATGGCTTTGGCGCGTCCGCCGAGTCGGCCGGCGATTTCGGCGCGGAAGTGGTCGACGATGATTTTCGCGCGCTGGTCCTGGCTGGAGGGGTGCAGTTCGGCGAGCCGGACGAGCGCGGCTTTGGCTTTGCGCGGGTCGACTTCGGGGTTGGCGATGGCGGATTGTTCGGCTTGTTCGATCGCGGCGTTCCGTAGCCGCCAGCGCGTCTGGTAGGTGATGTAGTTCGCGAGGACGTCGAGGATGAAGCCCTCGTCGATGGCCTGCCGCATCGAGTACGTGTGGAAGGGCCGCAGGTGCTCGGGGTCGGCCGGGTCGGGGGTGCCGAAGAGAAGCAGGGTTTTGTGCTTGGGTGTCGCGGTGAAGGCGAAGTAGGACAGGTTCGGGTGCCGGCCGCGTGCGAGCGCGGACGCGGTGAGTACGTCGCCGTCTTCGTCGATCTCGTCGGCGCCTGGCCCGAGGTTGCTGAGTGCTCCGAGGGCGCGCTTGAGTGCGGCGGCGGATTCGCCGGACTGGGAGGAGTGCGCTTCGTCGATGACTATGGCGTACCGCTTGTCGCGCAGCGCGGCGACCTTGCCGAGGATGTACGGGAACTTCTGCAGCGTGGTGATGATGATGCGGGCCGTGGAGCCGGTGAGCGCGTCGGCGAGTTGGGTGGAGTCCTCGTCGATTTTCTTGACGACGCCGGGGACGTGTTCGAACTGGTAGATGGTGTCTTGTAGCTGCTGGTCGAGGACGAGGCGGTCGGTGATGACGATGACCTTGTCGAAGACCGGTTGGTTGGGCCGGAGGCCGGCCTCGCGCGCTGAGGGGTCGAGAAGCGTTGCGTCACCGGGGGTGTGCAGCCGGGAGAGCCGGTGCGAGAGCCACGCGATGGTGTTGGATTTACCGGAGCCTGCGGAGTGTTCGATGAGGTAGTTGGCGCCGGAGCCGTGGGTCTGGGCGTGGGCGACCATGCGCTGTACGGCGTGCCACTGGTGGTAGCGCGGGAAGATCAGGGGCGCCTTGTGCGGGTCCTGTCGCGTGCCTGGGCGGGAGGCCGGCTCGACGTGGATGTAGCGCTCGATGATTTCCAGCCAGTTGTCAGGGTGCCAGATCTGCCGCCAGAGGTACGCGGTTGCGTACGTGTCAGGGGTCGGGGA
>NZ_JAGSXH010000132.1 GCF_018283645.1 Actinocrinis puniceicyclus
CGGGCCACACGCCCCGGCGAAGAATACCGCACCCCCACCGACCAGGAATGGGAAGCTTTCCTCTCGCACTTCGAGCGGCGCAAACTGTCCGTCGGTACCTGCGCACGCGCCTTTAACACCCCCTGTATACACGAGCACGCATGTGTCAGATGTTCCCTGCTCAGACCGGATCCGGCCCAGCGCCAACGACTCGAAGAGATCCACGACAACCTACAAGCCCGCCTGGCGGAAGCCCACCGCGAAGCCTGGATCGGCGAGATCGAAGGACTCGAAGTCAGCCTCAACGGCGCCAAACAGAAACTCGCACTACTCGACACCGGCAAATCCACCCGCACCACAGCCACCAACCTCGGCATGCCCGGATTCGCCCAAATCGCAGGCCGCTCCGGCACCGCCGCGCTGCCAACACCCGCCATCTAACTCACCACCGAGAACCAGCCGCCATCGACTGAAAACTAGTTCAGAGAAAGCGACGGGTTCTGCTTCCTCGGGTTCCGCATCCAGTGGCGCCGCAAGGCAGGCACGAACGACAAGTGGCACGTCTACACCTACATCGCCGACCGACCGATCCGGTCGCTGAAGGCGAAGATCCGTGCCCTGACACCCAGGACGTCGCAAGCCAACCCCGGGGACGTGCTGACCAGACTCAATCAGATCATGCACGGCTGGGCCAACTACTTCAAGCACGCAGTGGCGAAACACACCTTCATCGCACTGGCCCACTTCGCCTGGCGGCGAGTGATCCGGTGGCTGATGACCCTGCACCGCTGGACGTGGAAGGACGTCCGCAGATGGCTCGTCACCCCCTCCGGGAACTGGCGGCCACCGCACGCGGACGGAATCGAACTCCTCGACCTGGCCCAAGTGCCAGTCACCCGATACCGGTACCGAGGAACAAGAATCCCCAACCCCTGGACAACGCCAACCACACCTGACGGCAGATTCCGTGGAGAGCCCGTTGCGGTGTAAGCCGCACGGCGGGTTCGGCGAGCGGCCTGGAGAAACGGGCCGGTGGCAACACCGGCACCGCGCTCCAGGCCGACTCTACGAATTAGTGCCGCCGACCTGGGCGGACACGAATAAGGCTTTTGAATAGGGTTCCGGGTGAAGAAGAAAGCCGACAGCGGAACCCGCCACGCCGCCCCACCCACCGTCCGCATGGCCAACAAGCCCCGCCCAACCACCGAACTAGCAGCTCACAAGCCATTCGCGCTCGAACTCGCAGCATGATCCACTTAGTCTACGTGGCATTGGACCTGGTCCTGGCCGCCTACCGCGACCACCTCTGCGGTATCCAGCCCTCCGGGCCCGGGGCCCGCGGCCTGCTGGAGTTCTTCGACAGCGTGGACGGACAGCTTGGCCCCGAGTCGAAGGCGGCGCCGCACCTGATTGCCACCGACCAGGCGGTCAGGGGAATGCTGATGAAGCGCGCCGCCACCCTGCACCTGGGCGCCGCGAACTACTGCTGGTTCGCCGACCCGGCCAAGGCCCTGTGCCTGCGACTGGCCGGAACCCCGACGGCGAGCGCGCCGCTGATCGGGATGTGCGATTTCGCCCGCTGCCCGCAGGCCACCCACCACCCCTGCCACCGGCCGCTCTGGGCCGGCGCCGTTAGGTCGGGCACAACCTTCCTCGGACAACTCGGCCGGGGGCAGGCCGCCGAGCGCGCACGGCTGGGCGAACAGGTCGCGCGCGCCGAGCGCGTCCTGCGAGCGATCGACGCCGCCGCGAGCGGCCACGCACACGAAGGGACGGAGCGCTGATGGGGCGCATCACCGGGCGGGAGCGCGAGCGCAACGAGGCCGCGCTGCGCGCCGCGATGGACCGGCTGCTGTCCGGCGCGATCCCGCCAGGCGGCGGCTGTGATCTAAAGACCCTGGCCGCCGAGGCCGGGGTCACCCGCACCGGGTTCTACCCCAAGGGCGAGCGCCCCGGCCCCTACCAGCACCTGGCCGAGGAGTTCGAGCGGCGCCGCGCCGCGATGACCGAGGCGGGCCAGATCCCCGACCCGCGCGACGCGCAGATCAGCAGGCTGAAACGGCAGAACGCTGCCCTGCGCGAACGCCTGGCCGAACGCGACACGCAGGCCGCGCAGCACGAAGCATTCAAACGCCGCGCGATCTCCCAACTGGCCGCCCAGCACGAGGAGATCCAGCGCCTGCGCTCCACGTCACTGGAGACAGGCAACGTCAGGTCTCTGCGTTCTGGCCGTCAGCGATAAGGTCAGTACAAGCTCGATCCTCGTCTCGCAGAACATTGCGATTCCCTGGATCGCACGATAGGCTTCCCCCTGGATCGATTCCTGATATCAGGACTCACATTCCACAATCATGGGGGTTTCGAAATGCTCGCGTTCAAGCATCTGCGTTCGTTCTCGCTCGTCGCTGCGGGAACACTGGTCACGCTGCCGGTCCTGGTCGGACAGGCGGCGTCGGCAGCCACAGCGTCCACGACGACCGGGGGCTCCGCCACATACATCCCGGCCACCTCGCCTGACCTTCCCCGGGGCTCCGCGACGTACACTGCGGCGAACGCCGCGGGTCCGGCCGCTTCGGTGACCGGGGTGCCGCAGCTTGGTTCCAGCCTGCGCGCTGGCTCGATCGGGGCGCCCGCCGCCATCACGCCGAATGCGTCCTGGATCTGCTCGGTGTACACCTCTGACCCGTCGAAGACGATCGAGGAGGGCCAGCAGGTGATCTTCGGCGAGAGCGACCAGTTGTGCTCGGGGGTCGGCTACGCCCCGGTGCGGACGGTCACCGTCATCCAGCAGTACCGCGGCCTGGGATTCTGGGCCAACAAGGACAGTTTCGACACTGGTCTGATCGATGACGACTACTCTGGGGCTGACGCGTGGTGGATCTGCGCCAGCGGCACCGGCAACCAGTTGTACCGGGTGATCGGCGACAACTATGCCGAGGCGAACGCCTATGAGCAGTCGGTTCAATCGTTGAACTACCTGCGCGTTACATGCCCTTCCTGATCGTTCGCCACGGCGAACGCGGCACTGGCCGTGCCCGGCTCGCTGCGGGACTCGCTGCGGTGTGCACGGTGGTCGGTCTTGCTGCTGGTTGCGGTAGCGCCGTTGGTGCAACCGCAACCACGTCCGCCAGCCCCATACGGCGGACTCCTACGCTCGGCGCGGCCATCCGGAATCACATCAACACTTTGTGTAGTGCTGCCGTTCACCAGGTCCCAGTGGTGGACCCCGGCTCCACCACAGATTTCGCCCGCCTCGCTGGCGCGCACCTCGCCGCTGAGCGGCAGCTCATCGCGGAAGTGGAGACTGCCATCGGGTCGGACCGCGCAGCCAGAGGTGCCGTTGAGGCGCACTACCTCGATCCCCTGCGCGCAGAGCTCGACGCAGACTCACCCGTCGTCAGCGCCATGACGAGCGCGGCACGCGCCGGGGGAACCGCGGCGTTCAACAAGGCGGTGCGCGAGTTCCAGGCGAACGCCGACCGGTACGAACCGGCGATGAACGAGTATCTTCAGCAGAGCGGATTGACCGAGTGCGTTCTGGGGTGACTGCGATGGGATACACGGTCGGCAGCTTCAACATCGAGACTCTGCCCGGTCCGGTCACCAGCCTGGACCGGGTAAGGGTTCGCGCGATCGGATCGACCGGAGGCGGAGCCGACCGCCACCGCGACCCCGGTGCGGCCGAGGTCGCGCCGGCCCCACGCCGCAGCCACCGGATCGTGCGGTCTCGCGGGTCGGGCCGCCCCGAGGAGTACCTGGTCTACGGCTTGATCGGCTCGGACGCGCAACCGCTCGCGCCGACAGTGACCGTGGTACGCGGCCGACTGCTGCGAAGAACCACCACCGCGGCGACACAGGTGGTCGCGACGAACGTGTGGGTTGCCACATACCGGGGGCGCGCGAGGCAGATCCTCGTCGCCTCCAGCCAGGAGCCAAACAGCCAGGCGGCACGCAGCAGCCCCTGGTACCGGAGGATGAACCGCGGCCTGCCGCGGCGGCGCGCGACGTATCAGAGCCGGACCTAGCGTCAGCGACTGGTCGGCCGACTGACTGGGTGGCGCGGTAAAGCGTACGACCGTGGGCCGCAGCGGTCAGATGTCGACCTCGTCATCGCTGTGCGGCAGGGGCACGAACTGCTGCGCGTGGTCGCTGTATGCCAGGCGCTGCGCGGCGTCGCGCGACCTGACCCAGGCCAGCGTCCCGGCGCGCTCGCCCTCGAACTCCTGCACACCCACCTCGACCCCATCCGCATCGGGCGCGGGATACCGGTCGATCCAGGTGCCGCTCCACGCGCGGACTCCGTCGCGGTCGCCGACCAGGTTGAAGTACACCGTGCCGTGTCCGGGACGCGGGCGACCGACACGCTGCGGCGGATTGTCGGTGGAAAGCTTCGCTTTCGGCGCGTAGCGCCGGGGAACATCGAAGGTGTCGCTCATCCCTGGCTCCTTGCTGCCAACAGCGGACGCGACCGTGCCGACCTGGGGGCTGATCGCTCATACGGCAGCTTAACGATCGGCGATTCCCGCCCGTACCTGGCTACCGGTTCTTCCGTCGCGCCGCCTTATCCGCCCGCCGCCGGTCTTTGCGCGCCCGCTCCAGGCGCCGATTCGCCGCGGGCGTCCAGCCGTCGCGCTCGGCGCGCACCAGCCGCGCGAGGGTCGTGCGCGCCGCGTCGTCGTCATCGAGTAGGTACGCGGGGCAGGGCTGCGGCGCCCGGTGGTCGTGGGCGAGTTCGGCCTCGAGTTCGGCGCGCAACTGCTCGCCCTGCTCGTAGGTGACGAGCTCGACGGGTTGCCCGAAGTAGATCTCGACGCCCAGCGCGGTGAGTTGGAAGCGGTAGCTGTCGAATCCGGCGATGCCTGCGCTCTGCCCGCGCGGCAGGCCCTTGGGCAGCTCGGTGAGCGCGAGCGTGGTCTCGCGCGAGCGGCGCGCGTGCGGGGAGGTCAGGTGTGGGCAGACCATCGCGCTGTAGATCATGCAGGCCCGGTGCCCGGGTCCCTCTGCGGCCGCGGCGGCCCGGATCAGGGGCTTTCCGGTTTCGAGGGATAGGGCCACCGCTTCGGCGGTGTCGCCATCGACCATCCGCCACACTGGGCCGCGCGCCATGGGTGTGCCGCACACCGCGCAACGGCGCTCCATCAGGCATATCAGGGTTCGGATGCTGCTTTGCTCGGCGAAGTGGGGCTGGCCGCCGCTCCACGGGGTGATGGCGGGGATCGGATAGCCCCGTGCGTCGCGCGGGCGCGCGGCGAGCGCGCGCGGCATCGGCACGGTCTCTGGCCGGATCGTCATAGCAGGCCATTATTGCGAACCGTGAGTCATCGAGGATCAGGGTTCGGACAAACCATGGTCGGTTGTCGATCCGTATGGCGCACCGCTCGGGGCGCTGGGTTCGCGCATCCGGGCACCGCGCCGCAGCAGCGGGCGGTCACGTGGTCGCGGGTCTGTCGCCGGGATCGTGGCTGGCTGTGGCGGCTGCGACGGCGGCGGTGTACAGCTCGTCGGTCAGATCCTGCTCTGCGATGCCGAGGTCGCGCAGTACGGCGCGCACGGTCTTAAGCGCGGGGGTGAGATCGGCTTCGCTCGGCACGATGGTTTCGAGCTCGATGAAGGTGCCGTCGATCTCGGGGACGGTGACCACGGTGGCGAGCATGTCGCGCCCCTCGCTCCGCAGGCGGTAGTTGCGGCAGTGCTTGGTGAACGCGATCTGGGTGCGGTAGCCCAGGCCGCGCAGGATCGCCTCGGCCGCCCGCGGATCGGCGACCTGGGTCTCGTGCTCGGGCTTGGAGCCGCTTTCCCGGTCCACGGCCGGCGCCTTGTAGGTGAGCAGGTGCCGGGTTTCCTCGGGGCTTTGCACGGTGCGCAGCCGAAGCTCCTGGCCGCTGGCGGCGAAGGCACCGTCGGGCGAGTCGAAGTAGTGGTCGCGGTAGGTGGCCGGCGCCGCCGGGGCGAGTTGGTCGAGTGCGGATAGCAGTGCGGCCTCGTCGCGCACGCGGGCCTTGAGTTCGGCTTCGATGGGCATGGGCGCGGTTCTCCTCGGCCTAGAGGAAGCGGTCGGCGGTGGTGGTCATCTCCTGGAACATGCGGCGAAAGCCGCGGTGCAGCGCCCCGCCGGTGGCGATGTCGATGCGGTAGATCGGCGAGGCGTGGCCCTCCCAGTCGGCATCGAAGGTGGAGACGAACAGCGTCTCGTCCAGGGCGATGATGCGCCAGGTGGGCAGGGTGGTGTACCGGTATGCCTCAAGCGCGAGCCCGGGGACAGCGGCCAGGTCGCGCAGCTTGTGCTCGGCCAGGCGCACGGCGGTGGCGAAGCCGGCCGGACTCTCGCCGATCTCGGCGGCCCGGCGGGCGGCGGCCTCGCTGTCGGCATCCACGATCAGGACCCGGATCCCCAGTGGCGCGGCGCGGCGGCCGGTCACCGCGGCGCGCAGCAGCGAGTCGTTCAGTCCCAGCAGCCCCAGGCCGCGCACCGCGAGCAGGTCGAGCGACTGGGCGCCGCGGGCCAGCTGCCTGATATCGCGGGCGGCGGCCTGCTGGGAGTGGTAGCTGCGCGCCACCGCGCTGGTGGCCTCGGCCAGATCGTCCAGGTCGGTGGCCTGCCGGGCTGCGGCCGGGGCCAGACCGAGCATCATCCGCGCCGCATCCGGCATGTTCAGCCCGTCCGCGATCCGCTCGAACAGGTCCAGGCGCACGACCTCCCGCTTGCGGTTGATCAGTTCATTGACCCGGCCTTGCCCCATGCCGATCGCGGAGGCCAGGTGGGCCTGCGACACGCCGGTGTGCTGTTGCGCGAAGGACAGCAGCGCGGCGGCATCCCGCGCGCGCAGCGCGCGGCGCACCTCCGGGCGGCGCCAGGCGGCCGCCGGGAGCACGACCGCATCGCGTGTGCTGTTTATCACGCTCCGAAGCATACATCTCACGGTGAGATACCCGTTGTGGTATCGCAGAGCCCATCGGTACCCGGGCACGGTGATGGGCATGAGTTCACTCGCCTTCCCGCTCGCGCGGCGGCACGGCCTGCAGGAGTGGGGGCGCGGGCCACGACACAGTGGTCCCCGGCGCCGATCCGCGCCGCGCCGTGCGCGCGAGAAATTCCCGACGAGGAGAACACGATGAGCATCACCACCGAGTACGAGGCGAAGATCCTGGCCGTGGACCCCGACCTGATCGTCGGGCGCATCAAGCGGGCGGGCGGAACGCACGTGGCCGACCGGCTGATGCGCCGCTACGTCTACGACATCGTGCCGGGCGATGACTCCACGTGGATCCGGCTGCGAGACACCGGCCGGGAGACCACGCTGTGCGTCAAGCAGATCATCTCGGACGCCATCGACGGGGTGCGCGAGGTCGAGGTCAACGTCTCCGATTTCGCGGGGGCCAACGCCTTGTTGGGGATGCTCGGCTTCGCCCCGAAGGCGTACCAGGAGAACCGCCGCTCGTCCTGGCGGCTCGGTTCGGTGCGCCTGGAGATCGATTCCTGGCCGCTGATCCCGCCGTATCTGGAGATCGAGGCCGATTCCACCGAGCAGGTCCACGCCGCCGCGCAGCGGCTGGGCTTCCAGGTGGCGCAGCTGACAGCGGAGAACACCACGGCCGTGTACGCGCGCTACGGGCACGACCTGGCCGCGCTGACCGAGCTGCGCTTTCCCGGCAGCGAACCTACGGAGGGATAGACATGATCACTGAGGTGACCGGGATCCGCAGGATCCGGATGCTGTATGTGCAACTGCTCTACCGGTGTAACTTCCGGTGCCTGCACTGCTTCCACGGCGAGCGCCTGGCCTGGCGCGACGCGTACACCTATGAGCAGGCCGCCGCGCTGCTGGGGCTCATGCGCGCCGACTACGATCTTGAGGCGGTCAACTTCCTGGGCGGTGAGCCGTTCCTGTCCGAGCACCTGCCGGCGCTGCTCGCCTTCGCCAAGCGCACGCTGGGGCTGCGCACCGAGATCTGCACCAACGGCTTCCGGATCACCCGGCAACTGTCCGGGTGCGCACCAGACATCGACTTGCTGCGGGTGTCCTTGGAGGGGCTGGAGGAGGCCAACGACCGCATTCGGCATCCCGGCAGCTTCAAGGCCGCGCTGGAGACCTTCGAGCGCGCGGCTGACTTGGGGATCGCGACCGGCGCGACGATGACCGTGACGGCCGCGAACGCCGCGGACGTGGTGCCGCTGGCCGCGCTGCTGCAGCAGCGCGGTGTCGGCCAGTTGAAGCTGCACTGTCTGCGCCCGGTCGGCAACGCCGCTGCGCACCCGGACCTGCAGGTGGTCGACCCGGTGGTCTACGAGGTGCTGTACCGGCGGATCGCGGACGCCGGGCTGCGCATCGAGATGATTGCCGATGAAGACCTAAGCCCCGCGGCGGACGGCGCCGGGTGCCGCCCCGCGCCGGACACCGCGGTGCTGGACCGGATCGAGAGCGACCCGCGCGGCAACCTGACGATGTCCTGCAAGGCGGTGGGCAAGGACGCCCACGCCTTCACCTATGACAAGACGCTGGGCCGTATCGACTACCACCCCAGCGCGCTGGACGAGCTGACGCTCGCGGTGCCCGACGTGGTCTACTCCCGTGTCTGAGCCGCTGTTCATCGCGTTGGAGGGGCCGCGCGGCAGCGGCAAGAGCACGATCGCTCCGCTGCTGGCCGACGCGCTGAACGCCGATCTGCTGCCCTCGGTGCCGGCCGAATACCAGCCGCTGCGCCGCTACCTCGATGAGCACGGCCGCAGCCCGGACGCCCGCTACGCGCTGTTCCTCTCCGCCCTGCTGACCGCCGCCGATCAGATCCGCGAGCGTTTGGAACGCGGCCGCGGCGTCGTGGTGGAAAGCTACTTCGCCCGCGCCGTAGCGACCCATCGCGGCTACGGCTCAACCCTCCACGTCGAGCTGCCCGCGCACGTGCCCTGGCCCACGATCTACCGGCTGGAGTGCGACCCGGCACACCGGGCGAGGCGAACAGCGCAGCGCGCGAAACCCGACACCTGGTGGGACCAGCTCGCCGAACGCAACAGCGCCGCCATCGACCAGGCATACACCCGCTTCCCCGCACACCGCATCGACACCACCGGACGGACCCCGGCCCAGAGCCTCGCCGAGATCCTCGCGCACAAGGAGGCGTGCACCTGTGGCCACGCTCAGCCTTTGGGACTCAACCCTCACCTTCTTCCCGCAGTTCCTCGCCGCGCTGCGTGAACACCCCGCGCCGCAGCCCACCACCGCGGTGATCGGCGCCTCAGACGGCAAGTTCGTCCTGCCGCTCGTGCACGCCGGCCACAACGTGCTGGCCGTCGAACGCGATAACACCGCCCTGCACGGCGGCGTGGTCGACCTGCCCGACGGCGCGCGCACCCGGGTGCCGGGCCTGACCCACCGCCTGGCCGCGGACGGCATCGGGCATCGGGTCACCATCCGCCAAGCAGACTTCCTCGACGCGCCGCCCGAGCCGGAGTGCTGCCACGCGGTGTGGACCAGCTGTTCCTGGCACTACAGCGTCAACCACCGCCGGCCACTGTCCGACTTCGTCGCCACCATGCAGGCCATGGTCAAGCCCGGGGGCCTGTTCGGCGCCGAGTTCATGATGCCGGTCGAGCCGCGCCACGACCTGATCGAGCACTACACCACACCAAACCGCCTCGCCGAGTACTTCGCAGCGCACTGGAGGATCCTGCTGACCCTGCAGACCTCGAGGTTCGTCGAGCAGCCGCACATCGGTCAGCCCTTCGAACACGAACACCGCATGGGTTTGCTGATCGCCCGGCGCGAAGCGCGCGCGAGGTGAGCACCCGCGCCGAGCACGCACAGCGGCAATCCTCGAACGCTGCGACAAGCCGCACGGCTGCTGCGCCGACCACCGCAAACAGGACGACCTCGGTGACGCCGAGGCCACAAGAACCGGTCCGAAGCGGACAACGCAAGGACGCCGCGATGAGAATCCAGAGCGCCACGGCACCGGCGGCGCGCACACACACGGTGACGCTGCCCGCCGTGCTGCGGGCCGTGCACACGGCCCGCGCGTGCGTGCGCTCGCTCGTGACGCACTGGGCCTGCGCGGTCGACCAGGATGACGCGGTCCTGTTGGCCAGCAGCCTGATCGCGCACGTGGTGCTGCGCCGCACCACAGACGAGCAATACGGACGAACCTCGATCCGCCTGGTAGTGAGCCAGAGCACGACCGCTTTGTGCATCGAGGTCCACGACTGCGGTGGCGGAGAACCGGCCTTGGCACATGCCGACACCGATGCGGCCGCCGAGTGCGGTCGCCTGCTCGAAGCGGTCCACCTGCTGGCAGACGAGTGGGGCTGCACCCGCGGCCCCGCCGGGCGGCGCTTCCATGCCGTCCTGAACACCGCACCGAACCAACACACATCAGGTTCGGCCCGCGCCGGCGCGCATCCCGAAACGCCGGCGCCGAACAGCCCGGCCGGGGCCAGCGCGCTGTTCTCCCGGCTGGCCCGGCGCAAGCAAGCTCACCGCATCCGCGCGCGGGCCACGTGCGCCGCGGCTCGCCGGCACCCGGCCTGGCAGCCATGGGAGTGACGACGATGGCAACGCTGCGCCGCAGCAGCCCGTTCTCCTGGGACGCCGCCGGTCTGGACCGCGCGCTGGCCCTCGCTAGCGCGGACGCGCGCGCCGGGATGCTGGCGACCTGCCGTGACCTGTTGGCCGAAACCCGCTGCGAGAACGACTTCGCGCGCCGCGGCTACGCCAGCGCGGTGCTCGGCTCGGCCTGTGCGACATCGAACGCCGCGGAGCTGTGGACCGGTGAGGACCCTGATAATCCGGATGCCTGGCTGGTGTGGGCGCGCGTCGCGGCGATCCGGGCGCTGCGTTTCGGGGACCGGCGCGACGATCGAACCCGCGAGCTGATCGGGATCGCGGTGCGCGCCTGCCACACCGCGGTCGGCCTGTCCGAATCCGATCCGACGCCGCAGGTGATCCTGCTCGGCCTTGACCGGTTGCGCTACCGGAGGCCCACCCCAGCCCCGGCGCCGCTCGCGCTGACGATCCCCGGGCCCTGGGATCAGCTGGCGCGGGTGGCGCGGCGCGACCGGCACAACCGCGAGGCAGGCCATCAGCTGCTGAACTACTACCACCCGCGCCACGGCGGTGACGCCCGGCACCTGCACCAGGTTGCCTCCTGGGCGGCGAAGGTCAGCCTGCCCGACTCACCGTTGCAACTGCTGCCACTGGTCGCCGACCTCGAGGCCCCCGACGTCGGCCCCGACCCGCTGGACCAGGACCAACTACGCCGGATGGCGATGCTGCACAACCTGATCGCAGACATCGACGCCGGACGGGTTCAGGGCGATCCGGAAGAACTGGCCAAGCAGCGCGCCCGATTCACGCACCGCCTCCAGCAGGAGCAGGACCCTCGCTCCGACGACTACCACCGGCGCCGCTCCCTGGCCTTGATCGCGAAGGACCTGTACGAGGCGTGGTTCGGCGAGGGCCGCACCCCGCCCTACGTCCCGATACGCGACCTATCCGTGCTCGCCCACGCCCTGTACGTCGGCGAGTGGCGCCTGCCCGCGGCGGCGGTCCTGCAATACCTCGGCCCGCACGCCTGCACCTACCCCTGGTCGCTGCTTAGCGACGACCCCGAGAAGGAACTGATCCGGGTCTACCGGGACCGCCACGTCCCGCTGCCGCGCGAGCACCCCGGCTGACCCGACCGCGATCCTGCCCGCGCCACCGGCGCCACCGCGTCTCGCCCCCGTGGGCGGGGCGGCGCCCAACCCATCCCGCAACCCGATTGTGAGGTACCCGCATGTCCACTACCGCCGCGACCGGGCAGCACCCCGGCCCGCCCACAATCTCCGAGGACGACCGCCGCCTGCACGAACTGGGCTACCCACGCACCCTGCTTCCGCGCATGTCCTTCTTCGAATCCTTCGCCATCCCGTTCAGCACCATCAGCATCCTGACCGGGCCGGTGACCCTGTTCACCTTCGCCATGACCACCGGAGGACCCGCCGCCCTGATGTGGACCTGGATCCTCGGCGGGCCGCTGGTGCTGTGCGTGGCCGCGGCCATGGGACGCATCGGCTCGGCCTACCCGGTCGCCGGCGCGGTGTACTTCTGGACCGCGAAACTCGCCACACGACCCGGTGTTCGCCTCCTGGACCGCGGCCTGGCTCAACGGCCTGGGCAAACTGGCCGGCACCGCCGCGGCGGCCTACTCCACCGCGTTCTTCATCGGCGCGCTCGCCTCGATCCAATGGCACCTGGCCATCACCCCCGATCGCACCCTCGCGATCTTCGCCGCGATCCTGGTCGGCTGCGGCCTGCTCAACGCCTTCGCGGTGCGCCTGGTCGGCCTGTTCAACGCCGCGAGCGTCCTAGTCCACGTCGGCGGCGTCATCGTGATCGCATTCGCGCTGGTCGTGCTGCCCGCCCACCACCAGACGCCGGGCTATGTCTTCGGCCACTTCGCCAACACCACCGGCTGGCATCAGTCCTGGTACGTGTGGATGCTCGCCCCGCTGACCCTGATGTACACCATGACCGGCATCGACTCGGCCGGTGACATGGCCGAGGAGACCAGGCAAGCCTCGAAGAACCCTCCGCGCGCCATGCTCCAGTCGGTGCTGTGGTCCTGGATCCTGGGCGGTCTGCTGTGCTTCGCCTTCCTCTACGCCATCCAGAACTACGCCGGCGAGACGGCCAGCCCCTACGGGGTCGCCCCTGCACAGATCCTCACCGACGCGCTGCCCGGCAGCCTTGCCACCGTCCTGATCATCTGGATCATCATCGCCCAGCTGCTGTGCGTCATGTCCTGTCTCACCGCCAGCCCCCGCATGGGCTACGCCATCGGCCGCGACCGCGCGGTCCCCTTCAGCGGCTTCCTTTACTCGGTGGGCCGCAACCGGGTCCCGGTCAAGGCACTGACCCTGGCGGTGATCGGCTCATTCGTCATCGGCCTGCCCGCCCGCTGGTCGCTCACCCTGTTCTTCGCGGTCACCAGCGTCAGCGCCGCCGCCCTGTTCACCTCCTACGCCATCCCGATCTACCTGAGCGTGCGCCGCGGCAGCCAGTTCGAACCGGGCCCGTGGGACCTGGCCCGCCCGAAGCTGATCGGCGCCTTCGCCATCGGCTACATTGCGATCGCCGCAGTGCTGATCTGCCTGCCAACCAACCGCGACTTCATGCACCCGGCCACCTTCAACTGGACCCCCGTCGCCCTGCTCGCCGCACTCGCGGGCGTAACCGCCTGGTACTGGCTCGGCGGCCGCAAGACCTACCAGGGACCGGTCAGCTACGGCAGCCCCGAGGAACTCGCGGCGATGGAAGCCGACCTGGCCTAAACACACACCCGCACCCACGCGGCCGCGCCGGTCCCCACACCCACACCCATCGGACCGGCAGGCACCGGCAAACCCGTCCTGGAGACAACTCATGAGAGCACCAGCAACACGCCGCGAGCACCCCCGGCCACCGCGAAACAGCACTCGAACCCAGCGCCGCCAGCACCACACACCAGCCGCGATCACCCGGCACGAACTCGCCGGTAAAGCCGACGCCCCTCCCGCATACGACAACACCATGCCGCAGCCCGCGACGTCGCCGCCTCCGTCTGCTACGATCACCGCCTCTCGCAAGCGACACCGCAGGACGCATCAAACAGACACCGGCAACCGCCACGCGACTCGGTTGAATCCGACGCCACCACGGTGGGACACGGCAACTGCCGCGACAATGTACTGTGGCTACGACCTGGCCGCGCACCTGAGCGAGGAGACCCGCTGGGACTGTGTCGATAAAGGTGGGGACCAGTGGAGAGGACTGATTCCTATGACTATCGACGTTGTTGATGTGGAAGGTCCGGTTGTGGTAGAGAGCGCCGAGGCGATCACTACCATCGAGGCGGAGGCCGGGATGTCGGGAGCGGACCTGACGGACCTGCTCGATGCGCGGGCCATCGCACAGCTGGCCGAGCGGGCCAGGCA
>NZ_JAGSXH010000133.1 GCF_018283645.1 Actinocrinis puniceicyclus
GGGCTGCGAGGTGGGCGGCGGCGACGTCGGCGTCGAGGTGCCGATGGTGACGCTGTCGTTGCCGCTGCCGCCGCCCCAGGCCTCGGTCGCGAGGATCTGGTAGTTGAGCGAGCCCAGGTTCATTCCGTGGCTGGCCCACGCGTTGAAGAAGTTCTGCGTGGTGATGGTGCCGCTGGTGGTGTTTCCCTGCCGGATCGCCAGGTACTGCTCGAAGGTGCAGTTGTTGCCGGTGATGCAGGGCTGGTTGACCTGCTGGTGCTCGTAGAGGTTGTACGTGGCGCCGTCGCTGGTCGTGGTGCCCATGAAGCTGCCCAGCGAGGGGCCGCCGCCCTGGTCGTCCTCGATGACGTAGTACTCGACCAGCGGGTTGGTCGACCAGCCGTAGAGCGAGAGCAGCGTGGTGCCGCCGGAGGCGTTGAGACTGGCGTTGAAACTCACCGTGTGGTTGCTGCCGGGGTTCCAGCCGACGCCGTCGACGAAGTCGCCGACGCCGCTCCAGCTCGTGGAGTAGCTGGTGCCCGAGTTCAGCGTCATACACGCTGACCCCTGGCCGTTGGTCCACATCTGGTAGTAGTTGCCGCCGGTGTTGCCGGTCTGGCTCGAACAGATCGTCGTGGCGGCACTCGCGGTGCCCGGCAGGATCGTGGTGACCGCGGCGAGCACCAGCGACACGGCCGCGGTACAGGCGCCACCGATCAGTAACCTGACGCGGCGGCGCTCGCGGCCCGTCGGGCGGGCGGAGGCTTCGTTCATGAGGGTGCTTTCCTCCTCGGAAAGGCCGGGTGGGTGGCGCGATGGCGAGAGTATTGGTGCGGCCGCGACGGGTTGGCAATAAGTTTCGGAGCGATTGCGAAATCGGGACCGGCGTCGAAGATTCGCGTGGGCGCTTCACACCTGCTCACAGCTATACGTGACAGACCAGCCGCTCAGTTGCGCGATGGAAGTTACAGCAATGCGCATGAAACACGCTCAGATGACTCGAAAGTTTCGGCGGTCACGCGTGGTTGCGAAGGCGCCTCGCTCTCGCGCCGGCCGACTTCTCTGACTAGAGTCAGAGATATGGACGAGGCGCAGGTGGAGACGGTGCGGCGGTTCAACCGCACGGTCACCGCGCGCGTCGGGGTGCTGCACGAGCGCTACCTGGGCCGCGACCGCCCGGTCGGCCAGGCGCGGCTGCTGTGGGAGCTGGGCGCGCAGGGCCGCGACGTGCGCCGGCTGCGCGAACAGCTGGGACTGGACTCGGGTTATCTCAGCCGCCTGCTGCGCGCGCTGGAGGCGGACGGCCTGGTGAGCGTGCGGCGCCACCCCGCCGACGGGCGGGTGCGCACCGTGCGGCTGACCGAGGCCGGTTTCGCCGAGCGCGCCGTCCTGGACGCCCGCAGCGATGAACTGGCCGCTTCGCTGCTCGCGCCGCTGCGCGCCGCGCAGCGTGCGCGACTTGTCGCGGCCATGACCGAGGTCGAACGGCTGTTGACCGCCACGACGGTGACCGTGGACGTCACCGACCCGGACGATCCCGATGCCCGGCGCTGTCTGGGCTCTTACTACGCGGAACTGCGGGAGCGCTTCGAGACCGGATTCGACCCCGCCCGCAGCCTGCTTCCGGACGTGGGCGATCTGCGCGCGCCGCGCGGCCTGTTCCTCGTCGCCCGGCTGCACGGCGAGGCCCTCGCCTGCGCCGGGCTGAAGCTGTCGCCGGGCACCGCGGCGGCGCAGATCAAGCGCATGTGGGTGGCGCCGCACGCGCGCGGCCTCGGCCTCGGCCGCCGGCTGCTCGCCGAGCTGGAGGCACGCGCCGCGGAGCACGGCCGCGAAGTCCTGCGCCTGGACACGAACAAGGCGCTCGCCGAGGCGATCGGCCTGTATCGCGCGGCCGGTTTCCAGCAGGTTCCCGCGTTCAACGACGAGCCGTACGCGCACCTGTGGTTCGAGAAGCGGATCGCGGCTGCGGCGCAGCGGCCGGAAGCGGAGCCGGAAGCGGATAGGTAACCGTTTGGCGCAGCCGGCGTCACAGCGGGAAACGCGACCCGACCCGCCCGGCCGCCCGGCCGAACAAGCATCAGCCTCAAGCGAGCATCAGCCCCAGGGACTCGGCTGGTCACGGTCCGCACCGAACCACTCAGCCTCCTGTCACAAGGGTGGCGCGACCTGGCGCGTGCTTGACAGTCAGGGTTCTCACTCCTAACGTCCCCTTCACCGAACGCGACAGGAAACTTACATAGCGTGGCGGCGCCGCGCCGCGCACCGATTCCTCACTACGAATCAATGCACGAATTCGTGCCCCGCCGCCATGACGCCTGCCGCGCACCGGGATCCGGCACCATCGACCGTCACGGACGGAGGCAGGATCCATCATGTCCGCAACTCGCCGCACCGCCTGGCCGGCTCTGATGGCCGGCGCTGTACTGCTCATCGCGGCCGGCACCGCGCGGGCCAACGTGGCGCTCACGCAGCTGAGCACCGACCCGTTCACCAACAGCGGCAGCCAGCACGCCACCGAGGTGGAACCGGACACCTACTCCTTCGGCTCCACGATCGTCTCCGCCTTCCAGGTGGGACGCTTCAGCGACGGAGGCGCTTCCGACATCGGCTGGGCCACCAGCATCGACTCCGGCAGCACCTGGTCGCACGGCTTCCTGCCCGGCCTCACCCAGTGGGAGGGCGGCGGCTCGTTCCAGCGGGTCTCGGACGCCTCGGTCGCCTACGACGCCGCGCACGGGGTCTGGATGATCTCGTCCATCCCGATCACCTCGTCGGTCACGGTGCCCTCCGTCGTGGTCAGCCGCTCCACCGACGGCCTGACGTGGTCCAACCCGGTCACCGTCACCACCTTCGCCGACGCCGCGCTCGACAAGAACTGGACGGTCTGCGACGACGGCGCCACCAGCCCCTTCTACGGGCACTGCTACACCGAGTTCGACGACAACGGCGACCTGAACCGGATCTACATGTCCACCTCCACCGACGGCGGACTGACCTGGGGCACCCCGCAACGCACCGCCAACAACGCGACCGGGATCGGCGGACAGCCGGTGGTGCAGCCCAACGGCACCGTGGTCGTGCCGATCGACAACGCGAACGAGACCTCGCTGCTGTCGTTCACCTCGACGAACGGCGGCGCCTCCTGGTCGGCGACCACCACGATCACCAGCATCCGCAGCCACACCGAGGCGGGCAACCTGCGCTCCGGGCCGCTGCCCTCGGCCGAGATCGACGGGTCGGGCGTGGTGTACGTCACCTGGTCCGACTGCCGGTTCCGCTCCGGATGCAAGTCCAACGACCTGGTGTTCAGCACCAGCGGCAACGGGACGAGCTGGAGCACGGTCACCCGGGTGCCGATCGACGCGACCAACAGCGCGGTGGACCACTTCGTGCCCGGTCTCGCCGTCGACAAGAGCACCTCGGGTGCCAGCGCCCACCTCGGCCTGACGTACTACTACTACCCGGTGTCCAAGTGCAGCGCGAGCACCTGCCAGCTCGACGTGGGCTTCGTCTCCTCCCCCGACGGCGGCGCGAGCTGGACCGCGCCGACGCAGCTGGCCGGGCCGATGAACCTGTCCTGGCTGCCGAGCACCACCCAGGGCGTGATGGTCGGCGACTACATCTCCACCTCTTACGCCGCCGGCACCGCGCACGGTTCGTTCGAAGTCGCATTCGCGCCCAGCGGCGGCGTCTTCAACCAGGCCACGTATACCCCGGCGTCCGGTCTGCTCAGATCTCTGACACCGAGCGCGGGCACCGGGACGCTGACGCCCGCCGGGCTCGACCGGCCGGTTCCCGGGGCCCGGTCCGACCACCCGGCACCCGCGGCGCCGCTGACCAGCCACTGACCGGCCGCCGGCCGAGATCCAGCGCGGCCGCTGACCGGCCGCCGAACCGAGTACACGCCACGGCTGCCGATTCCCTCTCGGAACGGCGGTCGTGGCGTGTGGCGCACGCGAGCAGACCGAGCGGAGAATATCCGCATGGACTCGGCACGGCGTCTCACCCGGCAGGGGCGCGGCGGGACGGCGCTGCTCCTGGCCGCCGCCCTCTGCGCGGGCTGCGCATCCGGCGCGAGCTCGGCGGCCGGCAACGGCCGCGGCGGCGCGGCGGGCACCCCGGCCTCGGCGAAGGCCGCGCAGCCCGCTTCACCAGCGGACGAATGCGCGTCCGCGATCGCCTACTGGGCCGGACAGGCCCTGACCCCCGGCGCGGATCAGGGCTATGACTACCAGGAGATGGGTCTGTCAGCGGACGAATACCAGATCCTGCTGGCCGTCACGGCGCTGGCGCGGCCGGTCGCGCGCAAGTCGGGTCTGCCGGCCGCGCGCGCCTTCGCGCGACGCGAGGCCCTGCCGCGCTGCGCCGCGTACGTCTCCTCGCACCCGGCCTCGCCGACCGCGCCGGGCGGCGGCTGGCCGCAGTGAACCGCGGCGCGCCGCACTCGTGCTCATTCTGAGAGCTCCGGCGCCGCGAGGGATGTGTTCCCGGCCGGTCACCGGGAGACGTTGGCGGGTGCGCTCGCGCCGCCGGGGACCGGGATCCGCGGCGCGTCGACCTGCTGAATGGCGGATCGGCGAACACGCGTATGTGCCGACTTCTCCTGCCGCGCACGTCAACGGCGGATATCGTCGATCCACCCCGGTAAATACGCCGGGGTGCGAACGTCATACCGCTGAGCGGATCCAGGAGGCGGCATGGATGACGCGCCGGGCAGCGGCCGCACCCCGCCGAAGCGAAGCCCGTCGATCCCGCGGCGGCCGCGGTGACACTGCCCGAGCTGGACCTGGTCCTGCTGGTCGGGGCGAGCGTGGTGCTCGCCGCGATCGTGGCGGCGCGTGTCGCTCACGCGATCGGGCTGCCCGGTCTCCTGGTCTTCCTCGGTCTCGGCCTCGCGCTGGGCGAGGCGGGGCTCGGAATCCACTTCGACGACACCGCCCTGGCCCAGGCCCTCGGACTGAGCGCCCTGGTGCTGATCCTGGCCGAGGGCGGGCTGACCACCAATCTCACGCACGCGCGGGCCGCCGCGCCGGCCGCGCTGCTGCTCGCCACGGTCGGGGTGGCGGTCACCGCCGCGGTCGTGGCGGTCGCCGTGCACGGGCTGCTGAACGATTCGTGGCGCAGCGCGTTGCTGCTCGGCGCCGTGCTCGCCCCGACGGATGCCGCCGCGGTGTTCTCGGTGCTGCGAAGACTGCCGCTGCCGCCGCGGCTCTCGGGGATGCTGGAAGGAGAGTCGGGCCTCAACGATCCGCCGGCGGTGCTGGCGGTGACCCTGCTGAGCGCCGGCGCGGCGCACGCGCCGCCCTCCGTGCTCGTGATCGCGGGCGAGGTCGTCTACCAGTTGGCCGCCGGCGCCGCGATCGGCGTGCTGGTCGGGCTGGCGGGGGTGTACGCGCTGCGGCGGGTGGCGCTTCCGGCCTCGGGTCTGTACCCGATCGCGGTGCTCGCGCTGATCGTCGCGGGGTACGGGGCGGCGTCGATGGCACGTGCCAGCGGGCTCCTGGCCGTCTACATCTCCGCGGTCGTACTCGGCAACGCGCGGCTACCGCACCGCGCCGCCGCGCGCGGATTCGCCGAGGGCATCGCGTGGCTCGCGCAGATCGGGCTGTTCGTCATGCTCGGCCTGCTGGTCACTCCCGCACGGCTGCCCGCGCAGATCGCCTCGGCGGTGGTCGCCGGGCTGGTGCTGACGCTGCTGGCGCGGCCGGTGGCCGTACTCGCCGCCACGCTGCCGCTGCGGCTGCCGTGGCGGCAGCAGGCTTTCCTTTCGTACGCGGGCCTGCGCGGCGCGGTGCCGATCGTGCTGGCCACGATCCCGATCAACGCGCACGTACCCGGCGCGTCGCAGCTCTTCGACCTGGTGTTCCTGATCGTCGGCGGGTTCACGCTCGCGCAGGGCCCGACCCTGCCGTGGGCCGCGCGGCGGCTCAACGTGCTGGCCGTGACCGAGCCGCAGGAGATCGACGTCGAGTCCGCGCCGCTGGAGGACCTGCACGCCGAGTTGCTTCAGACCAGTATTCCGCCCGGTTCCCGCCTGGACGGCGTCGAACTGTTCGAGCTGCGCCTGCCCGCCGAGGCCAACCTCGCGCTGATCGTGCGCGGCGGCCGCGGCTTCGTGCCCGGACCGACCACGCGCCTGCAGACCGGCGACCGGTTGCTGATCGTCGCCTCCCGCGCGGCGCGGGACCGGACCGAGCGGCGGCTGCGCGCGGTCAGCCGCGCCGGCCGGCTCGCCGGCTGGTTCGGCGAATACGGGCGCTGAGGGCGCTGAGGGCGCTGGGGGCCGATGCGGTCACTTCTTCTTGGCGTAGTTCCCGAAGCCCTGCCAGTCGAGCACGACGCAGGGCTCGTCACCCAGGATCCACGCGTCGTGGCCCGCCGGGATGTGCGCGTAGTCGCCGGGAGTGAATTCGAACTCTTCGCCGTCGTCCATCCGCACGTGCATCCGGCCGGAGACGCAGTAGCAGGAGTGCTCTGCCTGGCAGGTGTCGGTGCCCGCGATCGGCTTGAGGTGCACCGACCACTTCCAGCCCGGCTGGAAAGTGGCCAGGCCGACCTCACCGGAGGAGGTGTGGATCAGCTCCATCTGCCCCATGCCCTCTTCGAAGAGCCGGGTCTCGTCGGCCTTGGAGAAGTTCTTGTGCTCTATGCCGGTCATGGTCCGCTTCCTGTTCGTGGTGCGAGCGGGTGGTGCGCCGAAGACACGGCGGCTGTCACGCCCCGCCCTGGTTGTGAAGCGCGCGGATGTGATGCGCGCCGGGTGTGCTGCGCGCCGAGCCGCGACCACGCCACGCGCACCGCTGAGCAGCGGTGATGCGAGGCGGCCGTATTGCCGGCAGGTCCACTCAAGTCCGGCGGTCCCGCCTTGTCACTACTGCATTCAGGGCACATGCGCGCACACCGCGACGCCGGGCCGGCGCGCGGTCACGGCGCGCGGGACGGCGAGTCCTCAGCGCGATCAGCACCGTCGCAGATCGGGCGAGGGGCCCGGCGTCCACGTGACACAGAGAACTGATTGATAAGTCACCGCGATCCGGTGTTTCCCGTCCCTGGCGAGGAATGTACTAACCATGAGTTCAGCGGGGACGGATCCCACCCGTCAAGGCGCGTCTCGGCGCACTGCGGCCGCTGACGCGATTCAGGGAGATCGGCCGAGTGAAACGTATTGTCAGCACATTGCGCCGCTTCGGTTCCCTCGCCGCGTTTCTCGCGGTCCTCGCGCTGGTCGCGGGGAACCTGGCGATGAGCGCCGCTCCGGCGGCAGCCTCGGACGGCTGCACCGCGGGCACCAACGCCGCCGGAGCCCACGTCTACTACTGCGGCGTCTGGGTGCCCAGCGGAGGCGTCCCGGTCTACGCCGGGACGTCCACGGGGTCGGCCGTCATCGACCATCTGTACACCGGCGGCACGGCCAACTGGTTCTACTGCCACACGGCCGGCGGGACGGCGTCCGCCTCGGGTTATTCGTCCTCTGATTGGGCGAGAACGGTCGGCGACAGCCACGGGGCGAGCGGATACGTCCCGGCCGTGTACTTCAGCGGCGTGGAGAACTACTGGCTGGGACTTCCCTCGTGCGGCGGTCCGTCGAGCCCGCCGGGCAGCACCTGCACCAGCGGTTCCAACCACGCGGGCCAGAGCGTGTACTACTGCCCGGTGTGGGTTCCCAGCGGAGGCATCCCGGTTTATTCGAGCACGTCCACCTCGTCTTCGATCGTCGACCACCTCTACACCGGCGGCTCCGCCAACTGGTTCTACTGCCAACTGGGCGGATCCACGGCGAACGTGAGCGGATATTCGTCCTCGAACTGGGCGAAAACCATCGGCGACAGCCACGGGGCGACCGGATACGTCCCGGCCGTCTACTTCACCGGCGCGCAGAACTACTGGCCGGGTGTGATCGCCTGTTCCGGCGGGACTGCCCCGCCACCGCAGGACGCGGCGTGTACACACAGCACGAACAGTTCGGGCCAGAGCGTGTACTACTGCCCGGTCTGGGTGCCCTCGGGGGGCGTGCCGATCTATTCGAGCACGTCCACCTCGTCTTCGATCGTCGACCACCTCTACACCGGCGGCTCCGCCAACTGGTTCTACTGCCAGGTGGGCGGATCCACGGCGAACGTGAGCGGATATTCGTCCTCGAACTGGGCGAAAACCATCGGCGACAGTAGCGGGGCGACCGGATACGTCCCGGCCGTCTACTTCACCGGCGCGCAGAACTACTGGCCGGGCCTGTCCTCCTGTGGCTCCGGTTCCACCCCGCCGCCGCCTCCGCCGGTCGGTGGCGGTGGAAGCACCAGCGGTTCGGCGTGCGGCTATTCCTTCAGCGGCATCCAGGCGCACACGCTGTCGATGATGCAGTGGGCCTGCGCGCAGACGAACTACATCTACGCGTGGGATGGCGGACACGCGAGCACGCCTGGACCCACGTACGGAGTGTGCAGCCCGGCGAACGGTGCGCCGAACGACTGCAACGTCATCGGCTTCGACTGTTCGGGGCTGGTCAGGTACGCCTACTACAAGGCGACCGGCTCCGACGCGCTGGACGGTTACACCTGGGACCAGTGGCGGCAGGCGCTCTCGCTGCACCCGGCGGCCGTGATCAGCGGCGCCGCCGCGGGCGCTTCGTCCGACATCGCCAACGCCGAGTCCCAGCTCAGACCCGGAGACGTCGTGTTCTACGGCACCAACGCCAACGAGCACGTCGCGATCTACCTCGGCGGCGGACGCCAGATCAACGCCTACGAGTCCGGGTACCACATCGGGGTGACCGGGGTGGACACCGGCCTGGTGTTCTGGGGAGCGGTCCGGCTCTGGTAAGTGACCGCACTGCGAGGGCGGGCGTGCCGCCCGCCCTCGCAGTGCCCGCCATCCTTTTTTCACGTATACTGTTCGTGAAAAATCCGTGACGGTGACTCTACCGAGGAGGTGCGCCCGTGACCTACGTGATCGCTCAGCCGTGTGTCGACGTGAAGGACAAGGCATGCGTCGAGGAATGCCCGGTCGACTGCATCTACGAAGGCGAGCGCTCGCTGTACATCCATCCCGACGAGTGCGTCGACTGTGGCGCCTGTGAGCCGGTCTGCCCGGTCGAGGCGATCTTCTACGAGGACGACACCCCGGCGCAGTGGAAGGACTACTACAAGGCGAACGTCGAGTTCTTCGAAGACCTCGGGTCGCCCGGCGGGGCGGCCAAGCTCGGCCTGATCCCGAAGGACCACCCGCTGATCGCGGCGCTGCCGCCGCAGAGCGGCGTCTCCTGACGCGTTTACCGTCCGCGACGCCGCACGAGGGCGCGCTCAGCCCGCGCAATGCACACGCTCGGCTCGACGAAGGGGTCGAGCCCGTTCAGCCTCCAGCGATCCGCGTGACGCGGACAGCGATCCCTCCATAAGGCCCGTCCGTTCCTGGGCGGGCCGTTGGCGCAGATCGTCTTCTCCTGTGGATCGAGCGTGATCGGGTTACCCGGACTGCCGCGCTTGTTTTTACAGTCTCCACTCATGCAAATTCGGGCGTGAAGCTCAGCCAAGGCGCGATCGGACAGGACGTGGCCGCGGCCGCCGACCACATCCAAAAGGGACTTGAGTCCCTACCGGGCGGCGCCGCCTCGCCCATAAGCTCGAACGGTTTGTCCGGTTGATCTCGTTAAAACCCCGAGGAGCAGTGGTGGCCGAGCCGATGACCGAGACCCCGGCCGACGGCGGCGCCCGCGTGAGCCCCGGCCCCGGCCCCAACTCCGGCCCTGACAATCCCGGGTACCGGCGCCTGCCGCTGGCCGGCTCGACCACGCCACGGCCGCGCCGCCGCAGGCACATGGTCGCCGCCGCGCTGGTCGCCGGGTACCTCCTCGCCGCCGGCACGGTGGTCCTGCTGCACCGCGCGATCCCGGTGCCGCAATGGCTCGCGCTGCATCTGCTCGTGCTCGGCGGCGCGACGAACGCGGTGTTCGTGTGGAGCCGCCACTTCGCCCAGGCCCTGCTGCACGCGCGCCTCGCCTCGGAGACGGGCGCCCACATCCGCCTCGCCGTGCTCAACTGCGGTGTCGTGTCCGTGCTGACCGGAGTCGCGCTGCCGTTCACGCCGCTCGCCGTCGCCGGTGCCGCGCTGGTCGTCGGCGCCGTCGCGGCGCACACCGGCAGCCTCGTCGCGATGGTCCGGCACGCCACGCTGCCGGGTCGGCTGCGCATCACCGTGCGCTACTACATCGCGGGCGGGGCCGCACTCGCCGTCGGCGCGAGCCTGGGCGCGGTGCTCGCGTCCGGCACCGCGAAGTCCGACGCGTGGGAGCAGGCCGTCGTCCTCATGCACGCGCACCTCAACGTGCTCGGCTGGCTCGGCCTGAGCGTCATCGGCACGCAGTTCATGCTCTGGCCCGCCGTGCTGCGCACCCGGATGACCGACGACGCGCCGGCGGTCGCTCGCAGAGTCCTGATTGCGGCGGCCGGCGGCCTGTCCGTCACGGCGGTCTCGCTGCTGCTGAGCCCCGCAATCAGTGCCCTGCACTGGTCGGCCGCCGCCGGGATGGCCGCGTACACGGGCGCGGCCGGCTACTCCTTGCTGCCCGCCGTGCGCGAAATGCGCGTCAAGCCGCCCCGGTCGGCCTCCGCATGGGCGCTGCTGCTCGGCAACGCCTGGCTGGTCACCGCGCTGGCCCTCGACGTGGCCGCACTCGCCTCGGGCGTGGCCGAGGCCGACTCGCTGCTCGACCGCACGCTGCTGCCGCTGCTGGGCATCGGTGCGGTGGCGCAGATCCTGACCGGGGCGCTCGGCTTCCTGCTTCCCGTGACCGTGGGCGGCGGCCCCGCCGGCAACCGGCTGATGAGCGCGGTACTCGACTTCGGCTGGCCGGTGCGCGCGGGGCTGGGCAACGCCGGCGTCCTGCTGCTCGCCCTGGCGGACGGCACGCCGTGGCGCACGGCGGGCTGGATCGGCGTACTGGCCGGCTTCGGCACCTTTCCGCCGCTCGTCCTCGTCGCGCTCATCGCCGTGCGCGGGCCCCGCAAGACGGAGCGCAAGCCCGATGAGGAGGGGCGGCGGCCCGGGGAAGCGGCGCCGCGCGTCCGGCGGCTGGCGGCGGACGAGGTCCTCGCCGTGGGCTCGATCGCGCTCGTCGCGATCGTCCTCGCGCTGGTCGCGAGCGGCACCTGGCCCGCTCGGCACGCGGCTGACGCGCCGGGTGCGGGCGTGGTCGCACGGTCGGGTGTCGCAGTGTCCGTACAACTCGGCGAGTTCTCCGTCACGCCGCCGACGATCACCGTCGCGCCGGGTACCGACCTGGTCCTGAGCGTGCACAACACCGGTCACATGACACACGACCTGCGGCTGCAAGGCACCCGTGGCACGCGGATGCTGGCGCCCGGTCAGCAGCAGACCGTGGACTTCGGCCGGATCAGCGGCGACCGGCAGGCGTGGTGTACCGTCGCCGGCCACCGCGAGGCGGGCATGACCCTGCAGATCCACGTCTCCGCGGATGCGGCCGCGATGCCGATGACGCAGGCGGTGCCGAGCACGCCGGCCACCGCGCCGCCGCCGGCCTGGCGCCCCTACGACCCGGCACTAAAGCCCGTCGACGCCGGCACCGTGCACACGGTCACTCTGCGCGTACAGGAACGCACGATCGAGGTCGCGCCGGGCATCCGTCAGGCGGTGTGGACATACAACGGGACCGTGCCCGGCCCGATCCTGCACGGCCACGTCGGCGACGTGTTCACCGTTCACGTCATCAACGACGCCGCCATGGAGCACTCGATCGACTTCCATGCCGGGCAGGTCGACCCGCAGGCGGTCATGCGGCCGATCCCGCCCGGCGGTGAGCTGACATATCAGTTCAGGGCCGAGCACGCCGGCATCTGGATGTACCACTGCGCCACAGCGCCGATGATCCAGCATGTCGCGATGGGCATGTACGGCGTCGTCGTCATCGATCCGCCGAACCCGCCGCCGGCCGCGGCCTCGTTCGTGCTCGTCCAGTCGGAGTTCTATCTCGGGCCTTCCGGCGGTGTTCCGCCGATGAGCAGGCTGCTGGCCGCCGTCCCGGATCTGGTGACGTTCAACGGATACGCCGATCAGTACAAGTACGCGCCGATCCACGTGACCGCCGGTCAGCGCGTGCGGATCTGGGTGCTCGACGCCGGCCCGAACGAGCCGAGCGCCTTCCACGTCGTCGGCACCCAGTTCGACACGGTGTTCAAGGAAGGCGCATACCAGCTCACCCCGGGCAACGCGGCGCAGGGCGCGGCGCAGGAACTCGACCTCGAACCCGGCGAGGGCGGATTCGTCGAGTTCACGCCGCCCGCCGCCGGCATGTACACGATCATCGACCATCGGCTCGCGGACGCTCAGCGCGGCGCGGTCGCGACCATCGACGCCGCGCCGTGACCGGGGCGGTGTGACGTGCGCCCCAACCGCGCCCAGGCCATTCCGCTCACGTTTTTAACGAGTACTATTGGTTAAAAAGAGGCCGAGACACGCGGAGGCAGTTGTGACCGAGACGATCACCCACCCGACGAACGCCGGAGACCAGGCCGAGCGCTCGATCGTGCGCCACCATGAGCAGCTGACGGGCGAACTGAACGAGCGCGTCCAAGCGCTGCTGACCGCCGCGCGGGCCGGCGGCGACCTGGAGGCGGCCCGAGGCGAGCTGATCGGGTTCCTGGACAGTTCGCTGATGCCGCACGCGTCCGCCGAGGAGCGCACCCTCTACACCGCGGCCCACGCGCTCCCGCAGGGCCGGCTGCTGGTGGAGGCGATGACCGCGGAGCACCGGGCGCTGGCCGACCGCGTCGCCGCACTGCGCCACCTGCGCGAGCGGATCGAACTGGCCGCGAGCGCGGCGGAGATCAGGGCCCTGTTCGCGGTGCACCTGTACAAGGAGAACGAACTGCTGCTGCCGCTGCTGGTCGGCGCCGGCGCGGACCTTCCGGCCCTGCTGCACGACACGCACCACCTGCTGGACCACGAGGGTTCGGGGGAACACCGCGACCACTGACCGGCGCCGTGCCCCTGAATCCCCCGAGTCCCTGAATCCCCCGTGCCCGAGTGATCCCGGCGAGGGAACCGCGATGAGATCCGCCCTCACCGGCACCGGTGTTTGCGATCGGTCGCCGCCGGACTGCGCGACCGGGACGTGCGCGCTGGCCTCGGTCGGCCCCCGCGACGAGGACATCGCTTTCCTCGCCGCGGGGTTGCGCCAGGTCACCGATCTGTATCGCGAGGCGGCCGAGGTGCTCGCCGCGCTGGTGGCGCTGGCCGACGCGGACGACCTGCCGCCGTCGCTGCGCCCCGTCGTCGAGCGGGCCCGGGATCTGGCCGGCCCGCGGCGCGCACGCTGCGGCCTGCCGCGTCCCTGACCCGCCGGGCGCCTCGCGCCGTCAGCCGGCGGTACAGCTGAGCGTGGGCGCGCTGTTCGCCGTGTTCCAGCTGCCGAGGAAACCGAACTGCGTGCTCGCCCCGGCCGCCAGCGCGCCGTTGTAGCTGACGTTCTGCGCGGTGACCGCGCTGCCGCTGCTGGTGATCGTGGCGTTCCACGACTGCGTGACGGTCTGGCCGTTGGCGAACTGCCAGTGCACCGTCCACCCGGAGATGGCCGAGGCGCCGGCCGTGACGTTCACCGCGGCCTGGAAGCCGCCGCCCCACTGGCCGGTGATCGCGTAAGTGGCCGAACACGCAGAGCCGGGCGCGGGGCTGGACGGCGGCGGGCTGCTCGGCTGCGTCGACGGGCTGGCGCTGGGACTGCTCGCACTCGGGCTCGGGGACGGGGACGGACTGCCGCCGTTGCCGATGCTGCCGGGGACGGAGAGCAGGGCCGAGTACCACACCGCGGCCATCTTGTCGTAGCCGCCGGCGTTGGGGTGGACGCCGTCGACGAGGTCGGACGCCGTCAGCGCGCTGTGC
>NZ_JAGSXH010000134.1 GCF_018283645.1 Actinocrinis puniceicyclus
CCCGGGCAGTCTCTGAGCAGCGGCAGAAGCGGCGAAAGCGGCGGCCCGGGCAAGCCGCGCGCCCACCGGCTCGGCTCCGTGTCCGTTGCACCCTTGACGTGGGAGTTCGCCGTCGCGGGAGCATGGCTCATGACTCGCGCATTGTCGACGCCGCCCGTGATTCCCACCGGCTCGGTCTCCGGTGCCCCTCAGCCCGTGCTGCCCGCCGCCCAGGGTCTGCAGCTGCGGCCTTGGGAGCCGGCTGACGCCGCGGTGTTCCTCTCCGCTTACCAGGACGCTGAGATCCGTCGCTGGCACACGCGCCGCCCCCTCACCGAGGCCCATGTCCGGGAGTGGTTCGACGCCTACCAGCAGGATTGGGAGCGCGAGAAGGGCGGCCACTGGGCCATCGCCCGCGATGACGGCGCCGTGCTCGGCCGGATTGCCACCCGCGGCTGGGATTTCGATGACGGCGTCGCCGGCGTCGCCTACTGGGTGCTCCCGGCCGCCCGCGGCGCCGGTGTGGCGACCTGCGCCGTGACGGCGCTCTCGGCCTGGGCCCTGGCGGAGATCGGTTTTTGCCGCCTGTATCTGGACCACTCGACACGCAACCATGCCTCCTGCCGGGTTGCCGTGAAGTCCGGCTACCTCCTGGAGGGCACCAAGCGCAGTGCCGCCGTGCACGACGATGGCCGGCACGATATGCATCTGCACGCCCGTATCCGGCAGGATTGAGCGTCGGCCGACCGATTGCAAGCGGAGCCGGACGCCCACGCGGCGCGGGTGTTTCTCCGCGTCGGCGCAGCGCAAGACCGTCGCGACCAGGGCAGGCAGCGCGAGCCGCGGCTGTGGTGTCAGACCCGTTATGACGGTATCAGTGTGCTGGGTCTCCAGCTCGTCGGCATCGACTCCGCAGTCGACGCCGACATGGGCTACCTCCCGTTGAAGCGCTGCGCTTCGCCCCGGACGATCAGGTACGAGCAGACCGGACGAGCGGCTGCCCTGCAGCGTCGCAGCCCGTGCCCACGCTGGTGCCGATGCCTGCTAGCGGGGCTGGTCGGCCCGTCCGACCAGGACGACCCGCACGGTGTGCGTGGTCTCGCTGATCGCGTAGATGACCCGTATGTAGCCGGTTTGCAGGCGGCGGTAGGTGCCGGAACCGCCCAGCGGGGTGGAGTCGACCGGGCGTGGCTCGGCGGCCAGCCGGTGGACGGCCGGGACCACGCCCGCGGCCGCTTCGGGATAGCTCTTGGCCAGCGACGCGAGCTGCTCGATCGCCTCGGGTTCCCAGGACAGCTCGTACAGAACGGCGGCGTCGTCGGTCACAGGGGGCGGCCGTCCGGGCGCAGACCGAACTGCGCGGCGACCTCGGCGTGCGGCACGGCCCGTCGGCCCTCGGCGGTGACGCGCTCGGCCTCGGCCAGGTCTCGGGCATCCTCCAGCTCCCGGTAGTAGGCGAGCCGCTCCGGGCTTATCACCACCGCGGCGGGCTCGCCGTGCTCGGTCAGCTCGACGATCTCCCCGCCGTATCGGGCGCGGTTGACGAGCTTGCCCAGGTGGGCGCGAGCCTCGCTCAGGGTGTAGGTGCTCATGCTGCAAAGTGTACGATTCGCAGCTTTTGCTGGCCAGTATCGCCGTGACACCTACTTTCTACTTTCGCCTTCTGGGGTTCGTCATGAGCGCGTAGGTAGGGCAGGCGGCGCCCAATGCCGCCGCCCAGCACTGCCAGCGGTCACGAACCTCCCGATCAAGACCGTCCAGCAAGAGCCGATCAGCATCACGGGATTCCCCATGCAGTCGTTCACGCCGGGGGCGACTGGCGACCGAACCACAGCACCGGCCGCGACCCCGCCGGACGGAAGACCGGCAGTGCCGCTACCGCTCGGGACGTCGCCGGTAACCGGCGTACGCGGCGCCGGCCGCCAGCGCCGTGCAGGCCGCGGCGATGCTCACTGCCGGTTGATAGCAGTGGAGGAAGGAGTGCACGGCCATGCCGCTGGACCGGCTGCCGAGCGCATCCGTCACCGCGTGCACGCGTCCACCGGCGACGTTCTGCGTCTGGTCCAGAGCCTTCTCCCGGACGCCGTTGCCGAGTTCGGGCACCGCCGAGCGCCACGAGAAGGCCGCCGCGTTCACCCCTACCGTGCCGAGTACCGCAAGGCAGACGGACGAGCCGATCTGCCGTGAGGCGTTGAGCAGTCGAAAGCACCGAAGCCGCGCCGGACACACCGGGCGGCACGTCGCGCATCGCCGCGTGCGTGGTGGTCGGCACGAAAGCACCGAAGCCGCCGCCGTACAGCAGGTAACCCAGGGCGCTGAGCGCGAACGGCCCGTCCGTGCCGGCCCGGCTGAGCAGGAAGACTCCTACCGCGGCGATGATCGTGCCGCTCACGACCAACGTGACGGTCCGGAAACGGGAGTCGAGGCGTCCGCCGAACTGCGCCATGGCCAGAAACGGGATGTTCAGCAACAGCCACGGCAATCCGGTGCGCAGCACGGACCAGCCGGCCACGTCCCGGAAGTAGAGCGTGACCCAGAACAGGCGCCGCTCATGCCTCCGTAGGTGAGCGTGTAGATGGCGGCCGCGCTGCGGAAACTGCGGGCGTTCAGCAGTGCGCGGGGCGCCAGGGCGTAGGGGTGCGCCGCTCCCATCAGAAGAAGGCGCTCAGCAACACGCGCTGGCCGATCCGGCCCGCATCCACCCCTCGCCGGCGGCGTTGATCACGCCGGCGCCGTCCAGATGCGGGGTGACTTCGGGGAACTGCTTGGGGTGGGCGATGCCGGCGCGGGCCTGCCGGTCGGTCGGATTGACCCGGGACACCGCGACGCGCACACGAAACTCGCCGGCGTCGGGCGCCGGCAGGGCACGGTCGACGAGTCGCAGAACATCGGCGGCGCCGTCGTCGCGGTAGACGACGGCCTTCATGATCCATCCTTGGGCTTGGAACTGGCGGTGCGTCGGTGCGGCCGCGCGTAGGCGGGCGGGGTCGCTCGAATCCGGTCAGCCGAGGGGGACCTCGTTGGATCGGGATGCGACAGCGTCGAGGTGGGCAATGGCCGTGGCGTCGAGGGTGATCCGGCCGGCGGCCATGTTGGCCTCCAGGTGCGCGGCGTCCGCTGTGCCGGGGATGAGCAGCACGTTCGGGGCATGGTGCAGGAGCCAGGCCAGCCCGATCTGCGCGGGTGTGGCACCCACGCACTGAGCCACGGCGTGCACGGCCGGTTCGTCGCTCACCTTGGGCATGCCCGGAAACGCACCACCGAGTGGGAAGAACGGCACCCAGGCGATGTCCTCTGCCGCGCACGCCTGCAACATGTCCTCGTCGGTGCGCGAGACCAGGCTGTAGGCGTTCTGCACGCACGTGATGCCGACCGGTTGTGCGCGGCGCAGCCCGTCGAGGGTGACGCTGCTCAGTCCGATCGCGCCTACCTTGCCCTGGTCGCGCAGAGCGGTCAGTACGGTGAGTTGGTCGTCGATGTCGACGATCTGGTCGCCCTCGGGACGCAGGCCGGGGCCGGAGTCCAGGCGGCGCAAGTTGACCACCTGCAGCTGCTCGACACCGAGGCTGCGCAGGTTGTCCTCGACGCTGGCGCGCAGCTGCTCGGGCCGCTGGGCTACGCGCAGCGGTGGGTGGCCGCCCGGGTTCGGGTCGGCGCCGATCTTCGTGACGACGAGGACGCCGTCCTCGGGGCGAATCGCCTCGCGAATGACGTCGTTGACGAATCCGAAGCCGTAGAACTCGGCGGTGTCCACGTGGTTGACGCCCAGTTCGATCGCGCGGCGCAGCAGCGCGACTGCCTCGTCGCGACGGTCGCGCAAGCGTTCCAGCTGCATAGCGCCGTACCCGAGCCGGAGGACGGTGTGGCCGGCGAGCGAAGCGGTTGGGGAGGTCATGACAGCGTCTCCTCGGGTGGCGGTCGCAGTGCGGTGTGCAGAAATTGGGCCAGGTACAACGCCGTGACCCGCTCGGCGATCGGCGCGGCGTGCTGCCGGGCCTCGGCCGGATTGCGGTGTCCGGTCTTGACCAGCCAGGCCGTGACGCAGTCGTGCAGCATCGCGCGCGTCTGGTCGATCATGTCGAGGACGATGGCGCGGACGGCCGGATCGATGGTCGCCTCGCCCCAGATCTGGACGGCGACCCGGGCGGTCGCCGGGTCCTTGCTGGCGACGAGCCTGGCAAGCAGTTCGTCGGGGTCGGGCGGGGTCTCGCTGGCGGCCCACGCGCCGATGACTGCGGCCCGTTCGGCGAGCGCCGCGCGGGCCGAGGCCTGCACCAGCTCGGCCTTGTTGCGGTAGTGGGCGTAGATCGAGCCGGTGGAGAGACCGGATTCGGCGGTGATGTCGGCGATCGAGGTGCGTTCCAGGCCGTTGCGCCCGAAGCAGCGCATGGCGGCCTCGGTGATCTGGGCGCGCCGCAGATCCTTGCGCGCGTCAGTGAGCCGTGGCACCAGGCCTCCCGTAAAAAGAACGGCTGTTCTGCTAGTGGAGACGCTAGCAGAACCGATGTTCTTTTTGCGGCGGTGGGTACCCGCGGACGCTTCTGGTCGCAGGGGCCGCCGTGGACGCGTCCCGGAAATGGCCAACTCTGTGGTCAACCCAAGTGGAACGTGGTCAGTTTGAGCGGGAACTGAGACTTCCGCCCTTGCCGAGAAGACCGCGCTGCACCATGCTGCGCTAATTAGCGAATTACCGCTAATGACAAAGTGATAAAGGGCCCGATCTGACGGGCTGGGATGCACGCGGGCTTCCCAACATAATTCCAGTTATGTGGGATGGCTTGCGCTGCGCTGGAGCTGGGTGGCCGTTAACGAGCTGTGCGGTGCGACTCCGCACGAATCTGTCAGTCGCTGAACCGCATGAGATGTCACTGCCCAGGTCAGCGACTTAGCGGCGCCTTCGCCGTCACAGCGGCCGCGCCGGGCCCGCACGAAGTTGTCAGCACGGATTCCGCACCTGCCGACACCTCGCAGATCACAGCCGACATCCACCGCATGAAGCCGTCAGCTGATCCGCATGACGTTGTCAGCGCAAACCCGTAGCCAGTGACAACGCGCAGGTCAGCGCGTCGCGACCCGCACCGACCCATCACCCGCGTCCGGCTGCTCGATCAGCGCTCCCGCCCAGCGGTCGCGCTCACCTGCAAGTTTGTCCAGGAAGCCTTCAGCGCCCGCCATCCTCGCCGCTGCCATCGCGCTAGGACCGCGCCAACCGCCCCGGACACGCCCTTGAACTCCCGTATTCGGTTGGGGTGTGTCCGAAGCGGGGCGGCGCGTTTCGCCCTGGGGGCGGCGGCCGGCTCGAGAGCCACGCGGCGGAAGTGGGCGGCGATGATCTTGCGGGCGAGCGTCGTGTCCGGGCCGTGCGGGTCGTGCTCGGCGCGTTCGTCATCAAGCAGCGGCAGGTCGCGGACCTGTTTTTCGGCGCGGACCGTGCTGCCTCGCGACATCCGCGCCATGATCGACGCGATCGACGCGGGTGACCTGCACGGGCTGCGCGATCGGGCGCTGATCCTGCTCGCGTCCGCGATGGGCCGGCGCGGCGCCGAAATCGCCGCGGTCAACTTCAACGACCTGACCGAACCCGAGGACGGCGACGGCGACGGCGACGGGGACAGCGACGTGCTGCGGGTGCGCGTCCGGCTGTCGAAGACCAACTCCTCCGGGTTGAAGGAGGATCACGTGGATGTGCCGCGCGGCACAGACCTGCGCTACTGCCCGATGCATGCGGTACGCCGCTATCAGCTCGCACTGATTCGCCGCGGGCATGTCGACGGGCCGCTGTTCGTGCGCTTGGACCAGCTCGGTCTGCTCGGCGCGGCGGCCGGAAGCCCCGCCCGCGGACTACTCGACCCGCCGACTGATCCGCCACGTCACGCAGGCGCACCTGCTTGGTGCAACACGTGATACGGGCTGTTAACGGCCTCGGGTCAATGGAGCAGCGGTTATCGATGAGACCAATCATGGCCTGACCTGGATGTTCTCGGCGGCGCGGTGCGCCGCTGACGGACGAACCCGTACCGGGGCCGGGAGGGGGTCGGCACACGGCCACTCTTGGGGCGCGCGGGTATTGTCACGGGGCGCTGCTGCGTGTCATCCGCGACGCTGCCTGCCCGTTTCGCGGCCCGCCGCCGGTTTCGCGCGAGCGCGCTCGCCCCTCTCGATCTCGAGCAGCGCAACCTCGGGGTGGTGCAGGTCGAAGGCGGGGGATTCGGAGCGGATGCGGGGCAGCGAGGTGAAGTTGTGCCGCGGCGGCGGGCATGAGGTGGCCCATTCCAGCGAGCGGCCCCAGCCCCACGGGTCGTCCACGGTCACCCGCCGGCCGGTCTTCGCTGTCTTATACACGTTGTAGAGGAACGGCAGGGTGGACAGGCCCAGCAGGTACGCGCCGATCGTGGAGATCGTGTTCAGCGTCGTCCAGCCGCTGGAGGCCCGGTAGTCGGCGTAGCGCCGCGGCATGCCCTGCGCACCGAGCCAGTGCTGCACCAGGAAGGTGGTCTGGAAGCCGATGAACGTGGTCCAGAAGTGGATCTTCCCGAGCCGTTCGTCCAGCATCTTCCCGGTCCACTTGGGCCACCAGAAGTAGAACCCGCCGAACATCGCGAAGACCACGGTGCCGAACAGCACGTAGTGGAAGTGCGCGACCAGGAAGTAGGAGTCCTGCACCTGGAAGTCGATCGGCGGGGAGGCGAGCATGACCCCGGTCAGGCCGCCGAACAGGAAGGTGACCATGAACCCGACGCCCCACAGCAGCGGGGTGTCGAAGGAGAGCGAGCCGCGCCACAGGGTGCCGATCCAGTTGAAGAACTTCACCCCGGTCGGGATCGCGATCAGATAGCTCATCAGCGAGAAGAACGGGAGCATCACCGCGCCGGTGGTGAACATGTGGTGCGCCCACACGCTGGCGGACAGCCCGGTGATGGCCATCGTGGCGAAGACCATGCCGGTGTAGCCGAACATCGGTTTGCGGGCGAAGAACGGGAAAATCTCGGTCGCGATGCCGAAGAACGGGATCGCCACGATGTAGACCTCGGGGTGCCCGAAGAACCAGAACAGGTGCTGCCACAGGATCGCCCCGCCGTTGGCCGCGTCGAAGATGTGCGCGCCCAGACGCCGGTCGACCTCCAGCGCGAACAGCGCCGCCGCCAGCACCGGGAAGGCCAGCAAGACCAGCACCGAGGTCAGCAGGATGTTCCAGACGAAGATCGGCATCCGGAACATCGTCATGCCGGGCGCGCGCATCGTGATGATCGTGGTGATGAAGTTGACCGCGCCCAGGATCGTGCCGAAGCCGGAGAGGGCCAGGCCCATGATCCACAGGTCGCCACCGACCCCGGGGGAGTGCACGGCGCTGGACAGCGGCGAGTACGCGAACCAGCCGAAGTCGGCCGCGCCCTGCGGGGTCAGGAAGCCGCTGACCGCGATCAGCGAACCGAACAGGTACAGCCAGTAGGCGAACGCGTTCAGCCGCGGGAAGGCGACATCCGGCGCACCGATCTGCAGCGGCATGATCGCGTTGGCGAACCCGGCGAACAGCGGGGTCGCGAACATCAGCAGCATGATCGTGCCGTGCATCGTGAAGGTCTGGTTGTACTGCTCCGGGCTCAGGATCTGCAGACCGGGACGGGCCAGCTCCGTGCGCAGCAGCAACGCGAGCAGGCCGCCGAGGCCGAAGAAGATGGAGGAGGTGATCAGGTACAGGAACCCGACGGTCTTGTGGTCTGTGGTGGTGACCCACTTGATCACGGCGGAGCCGGGTTTCCGCTGGGGACCGGCATACGCGGGGCGTGCCTGCACTGGGTCGTTGACGGCGGTCATCGGGTGGCGCCTCCGGTCGCGCTTCGGCCGGCAAGCCCGGCGCAACGGGCTGGTCGGGCACATGGTGAATCCTCGCCGGCAGCGCTGCGCAGCCGACATGCCTCGGGCCGCTGATCGCGATACTCGCCGTGACACCTCCCGTGGATGCACTTCGCGCGCGTTGGCTCTCGGTGCACGATCACGACTGAAGCCTGCAGCTTCCTTGCGGCCGGAGCCGTCGGTTGCCACCGGGTGCGCCGCGCCGGATGCTCGGCCGCGAGCTTCGGCCATCCCGGCCGGTCGAACGGGGTTCTACCGGGCGTGGGTGGGGGCGAGTCCGCGCAGGACATAGGGCAGGATGCCGCCGTGCCGGTAGTAGGCGGCCTCGGCGGGGGTGTCGATGCGGACGGTCGCAGTGAACTGCTGTGTGCCGCCGGGGCCCGCCGCGGTAACGGTGAGCGTGTGCGGCGGCGTCTCGGCCCCGGCCAGGCCGCGGATGCCGTAGATCTCCTCGCCGGTCAGGCCGAGGGCGGCGGCGTCTTGGCCCGGCTGGAACTGTAGTGGCAGCACGCCCATGCCGATCAGGTTGGAGCGGTGGATGCGCTCGTAGGAGGCGGCGATGACCGCCTTGACGCCGAGCAGCGCGGTGCCCTTGGCGGCCCAGTCCCGGGACGAACCGGAGCCGTACTCGGTGCCGGCGATCACCAACAGCGGCACGCGCTCGGCGGCGTAGCGGCCCGCGGCGTCGAAGATGCTCATGCGTTCGCCGCCCGGCAGGTGGCGGGTGACGCCGCCCTCGGTGGCGGGCGCGAGGTGATTGCGCAGCCGGATGTTCGCGAAGGTGCCGCGGATCATCACCTCGTGGTTGCCTCGCCGGGACCCGTAGGAGTTGAAATCGCCCGGGGCGACGCCGTGCGCCCGCAGGTAGGCCCCGGCGGGCGAGTCGGAGCGGATGGTTCCGGCCGGGGAGATGTGGTCGGTGGTCACCGAGTTGCCGAGCAGCACCAGCACCCGCGCGCCCTCGATGTCGGCCACCGGACCCGGCTGCGCGGTCAGGGCGTCGAAGAACGGCGGGCGGCGCACGTAGCTGGAGGCGCGGTCCCAGGCGAACGCCTCGCCGGCCGGCACCGGCAGGGACCGCCACCGCTCGTCCCCGTCGAACACCTCGGCGTACTCGCGCTCGTACATCTCCGGGCGCAGGCAGGCGGCGACGACCTCGGCGACCTCGCTCTGGGAAGGCCAGATCTCGCGCAGGTACACCGGCCGCCCGTCGCCGCCGGTGCCCAGGCTCTGGCTGGTCAGGTCCGTATCCATGGTGCCGGCCAGCGCGTAGGCGATGACCAGCGGCGGGGAGGCCAGGTAGTTCAGCTTGGTCTCGGGGTGGATGCGGCCCTCGAAGTTGCGGTTGCCCGAGAGCACCGAGCACGCCGCCAGGTCGCCCTCGGCGATCGCGGCGGAGACGGCGGGGATCAGCGGGCCGGAGTTGCCGATGCAGGTGGTGCAGCCGTAGCCGACCAGGTTGAAGCCGAGCTTGTCCAGGTAGGGGGTCAGCCCGGCGCGCTCGTAGTAGTCCATGACGACCCGGGAGCCGGGGGCCAGGGTGGTCTTCACCCACGGTTTCGGGGCCAGCCCGCGCTCGGCGGCGTTCTTCGCCAGCAGCGCGGCGGCGATCATCACGTCGGGGTTGGATGTGTTGGTGCAGGAGGTGATCGCCGCGATCACGACCGCCCCGTGGTCGAGTTGCACGGTCCGGCCGTCGCCGAGGGTGGCTTTGACCGGGCGGTGCACACGCCCGGCAGGTCCGGCGGGCGTCTCGGGTCCGGCCGGCTTGTCGCTCTCGCGGTTGCCGGTGACCGCGACCGGGTCGGATGCGGGGAAGGATTCCGCGCCGGCCTCGTCCAGTCCGCCGGGGTGTGGTCTGACGGGCTCGTACTGGCCGAGTACCGCGCGAAACGCCTCCGGCGCGCGGGCCAGCGGGATACGGTCATGCGGGCGTTTCGGTCCGGCGATCGACGGCGCCACGCTGGAGAGATCGAGGTCCAGGACCTGGGAGTAGTGCGGCCGGCGGCCGGGGTCGTGCCACAGTCCCTGTGCCTTGGCGTAGGCCTCGACCAGCGTCACCTGCGTCTCGGGACGGCCGGTCAGCCGCAGGTAGGCCAGGGTCGCCTCGTCGATGGGGAAGATCGCGCTGGTGCAGCCGTATTCCGGACTCATGTTGCCGATGGTGGCCCGGTTGGGCACTGGCACCGTCGCGACCCCGGGGCCGAAGAACTCCACGAACGTGCCGACCACGCCGACCGAGCGCAGCAGTTCGGCGATGGTGAGCACCAGGTCGGTAGCTGTGGCGCCCTCGGGCAGTTCGCCTGACAGCCGCACCCCGATCACCCGGGGGATCAGCATGGACAGCGGTTGGCCGAGCATCGCCGCCTCGGCCTCGATGCCGCCGACGCCCCAGCCGAGCACGCCGAGGCCGTTGACCATCGGGGTGTGCGAGTCGGTGCCGACCAGGGTGTCCGGGAACGCCAGGCCGTCCTCGGCGAACACCACCCGGGCGAGGTGCTCGATGTTGACCTGGTGGCAGATCCCGGTACCTGGCGGCACCACCCGCAGGTTGGGCAGTGCCTGCTGGCCCCAGCGCAGGAACGCATAGCGTTCGGCGTTGCGCCGGTACTCCAGGTCGATGTTGCGTGCCAGCGCGTCCGGGCGGCCGAAGAAGTCGGCGATCACCGAGTGGTCGATGACAAGCTCGACCGGTCGCTGGGGGCTGACCGCCGCGGGGTCGCCGCCGAGCGCGGCCATCGCCTCGCGCATCGCGGCCAGGTCCACCAGGCAGGGCACGCCGGTGAAGTCCTGCAGCAGCACCCGGGCCGGGGTGAAGGCGATCTCCGTTGACGGCGTCGCGGCCGGGTCCCAGGCGGCCAGCGCCCGGATCTGCGCGGCGGTGACCAGCTGCCCGTCCTCGTTGCGCAGCAGGTTCTCCAGCAGGACCTTCAGGCTGTAGGGCAGCCGATCGGCGCCGTCGAGCGCGCCCACCCGGAAGATCCGGTAGCCGGTGCCGCCGACCGCGAGCGTGCCGGCCGCGCCGAAGCTGTCCGCGGACATCAGGCACCCCCGGACGCAGGCTGCGCGTCGGCGCGTTCGGGCAGGTCCAAGCCGTTGAGGCTCAGCACGTTAGCGCGCAGCCCGACCGCGAGCCGGTTCCAGCTGTTGATCGCGACGACGGCGAAGGTCAGTGCGGCGATCTCCTGCGGGGAGAACTGCGCCTCGAACTCGGCGAACACGGCGTCGGGCGTGCCGGTGCGCGGCAGCTCGGTCAGCGCTTCGCACCAGGCCGGCGCGGCCTGCTCCCGCTCGGTGTGGTACGGCGCCTCCCGCCAGGCCGCCACCGTGTCCGGCCGCGTCTGGTGTTCGCCCCGGGCGCGCGGGTCCCGGTTGTGTATGGCCAGGCAGTAGGCGCAGCCGTTGATCTGCGAGGCGCGTATCCGCACCAGTTCGAGCAGTCCGGGTTCCACGGTGGCCGCGTGCGGCGCGCGCTCCAGCTCCGCCAGCGTGTGTACTCCGGCGGGGAACGTTGTCCAGTAGCCGACCCGCATCGCCGCTCCTCCTTCACCATTGGCTCCCACCCGGCCGTCGCAATAGCCGGGGGGTTTCGTTCGACCGCAGCGCTCCTCGCGGTGTGTTTCCGGCTGCGGCAGACCGCGGCCGGCCGCCGACCGTCCGGGGGTGCCTTAGCTGCTCGCCTCGTGCGTGCCGGGGGTGCGCTCGTGCCAGGGCCACAGCCCCGCGCCGCGCATACACTCCTCGGCCTCGGCCAACAGCGCTGAGGCATCAGGGTGCTCGGCCAGCACGTCGTGGCGCCACTGGTCGGCGCTGACGCCGGTGCCCGCGGCGTGTACCGCCCGTACCGACAGCGCCTTCACATGCGGGCCGCATGAGGCGCCCTCGAGCCACTCGGCCAGCGCCGGATCACCGGCTTCCGGTAGGTGGGCCCACCCCAGGTCGTTACGCATTGCGGATCCACCTCCGGGGTCGAGGCCCTCGTTTCCGAACCGGTATCGAGGCTGCCGCCGGGAGCCTGCGGGTTCCTTGCAAGCACCCGGCTCGAGGATGGCGGCAGGTGAGGCCGGGCGCAGCGGAGGTGATACCGATCAGTACGCAATGTCGGAATCGGATGCAGATACCCGGGCCGGCGCTGGTGGGCGGCGTGGGCGATGACCTTGAGTGATCATGAGCAGTGGGCCGCGGTCCGCCCGCGGGCGTTCACCCAGCGGCAGGTGGGGGCGGTTCGAGGGCTACATGCTGGAGATTTTCACGGCCCTGGGGATGCGCGACGCTCATGCACTCACCCTCGCCCGTGATCACAGGGCCCTGACAGGGTTGCTCGGCCGGTGCGCGCCGGGGCGTTCGCCCTGCCGCGCGCACTCGGACAGGACACCGAGGACATCGCGGCTGATGCGGCCCGCCAGCTGCGGCACGGCAGCTTCGACCGGGCGGGAGAGCGGCGCGCCGGGCCGGAAGTCGCGGCCGTGCACCGCGTAGAGGATCAGCCGATCAGGCAGCCTGCCCAGCATGTGGCCCAGGCGCACCGCCGCTCGCAGGCCCGCCGCATGCGCGCTGCCGCCAGTACCACCGCCGGACGGTGTCCCCGGCCACGGCCCGGTTGAGCCGAGCAGTGCGTCACGGGGCAGGTCGTGCCGGCACAGGAATCCGTACGCCTCACGTCCGCCGCGCACCGCGTCGACCACCAGAGCACAGCCGTAGCCGTCCCACAGTTCAATCATGCGGGCCGGCTCGCCGTCGCAGCGCGCCAGCCGGACCCGGTCGGCGAGGCCGGGCTGTCTGCACAGCGCCTCGATCACGGCGGCGCCGAATCCGGCGTCGCCGCGCAGCTCGCTGCCGACGCCGATCACGATCGCCTGCAGGTGCGGCATCACGTTCACCTTCCGGTCAAGACAGGGGTCCAAGCGGTGCGCTGAACACGGGACGCGGGATCGTCGTCTCCTGCTCCCAGCGCTCGGCCGCGGCCGCGGACCCGCCGCACGAGGCCCAATCACCGAGGATGTGACGCACGCCCACCTCCTGCGGGCTTCCACACCTTCATTAATACTACTACCATTTGTAAAAAAGGATCTGCCGCATCAGGAGGCTGCAATGTCCGAGCCGATCGCGCACCCGGCGGGTGCGCAGGATGCCGTGCGTTCGATCCGCGCCCACCACGCGCAACTCGCGCGAGGGTTGGCCGATCGCGTGCGGTCGGTGCAGGACGCGGTGCGTGACGGCGGTGACACGCACGCCGCGCGCCGGGGGCTGGTTGCGTTCCTCGACGAGGAACTGATGCCGCACGCGGCGGCCGAGGAGCGCACCCTCTACGCTGTCGGCCGGGCCGCGGCGGACGGGCGGCTGCTGGTGGAGGCGATGACCGAGGAGCACCGGGTGCTGGCTGGGCAGCTCGCCGTGCTGCGTGAACAGAGCGAGCCGATCGCCCTGGCCGCGACCGCGGCGCAGATCGAGAGCCTGTTCGGCGTGCATCTGTACAAGGAGAACGAACTGCTGTTGCCGCTGCTGCTGGACACCGGCGCTGATCTTCGTGCTCTGCTGCACGACACCCACCACCTGCTGGAGCACCGGTAACCGGGCAGCGCCACCACGGCCCGACGCGGCGCGCGCTGACCGCCCGGCCAGCGCCACGGCCCTGACATGGACCCCGGCCAGCCAGAGGGGGAGCGGACGGTGACCACACCCATGGCCATCAGCGCGTGTGACCACCTGGAGACGGGGGTCTGTGTCTCTTTTGGTGGGCTTTGGTCTATTTGGAGTATCGGCGAATCAGGGGTCGGACTTTAGGGCGTGTCGCCGGTTTTCACTCCGGCGGCCGAGTCCCGCTCCGGGTGCAGTCGGCCGTCGAAGGCCATCTCGAAGGCGTTGAGGACCGGCTTCCACCGGTTCGACC